>NZ_CP107532.1:2930000-3252083 GCF_025813715.1 Methylobacterium sp. FF17 | reverse complement strand
GCTAGTCGAGCAGGCGCTGGCCGATCCCGATCGTGCCGACGAGATGGAGGCCCTGATCGAGCGCTACGGCGAGGTGCAGGCTCGATTCGAGGAACTCGACGGCTACGCGCTCGAAGGGCGCGCCTACGAGGTGCTGGCGGGCCTGAGCTTCTCCCAGGAGATGATGGACGGCGATGTCGGGAAGCTCTCCGGGGGCTGGAAGATGCGCGTTGCGCTGGCCCGCATCCTCCTCATGAACCCCGACGTCATGCTCCTCGACGAGCCGAGCAACCACCTCGACCTGGAGAGCCTGATCTGGCTGGAAGCCTTCCTCAAGGGCTACGAGGGCGCGCTGCTGATGACGTCGCACGACCGCGAGTTCATGAACCGCATCGTGACGAAGATCGTCGAGATCGACGGCGGCCAGTTGACGACCTACTCGGGCGACTATGCCTTCTACGAGCAGCAGCGGGCCCTCAACGAGACGCAGCAGCAGGCCCAGTTCGAGCGCCAGCAGGCCATGTTGGCCAAGGAGATCAAGTTCATCGAGCGCTTCAAGGCGCGGGCTTCCCATGCCGCTCAGGTGCAGAGCCGGGTGAAGAAGCTCGACAAGATCGAACGGGTTGAGCCGCCCAAGCGCCGGCAGAGCGTCGCCTTCGAGTTCCTGCCTGCTCCGCGCTCGGGCGACGACGTCGTGATGCTCAAGAACGTGCACAAGCGCTACGGCAGCCGCACCATCTACGACGGCCTCGACTTCGCGATCCGCCGGCGCGAGCGCTGGTGCGTGATGGGGATCAACGGCGCCGGCAAGTCCACGCTCCTCAAGCTCGTCACCGGCACCGCCTCGCCCGACGACGGGACCGTGGCGGTCGGCGGGAGCGTCAAGCTCGGCTACTTCGCGCAGCACGCGATGGACGTGCTCGACGGGGATCGCACGGTGTTCGGCTTCCTGGAGGATTCATTCCCCCAGGCGGGCCAGGGATCTCTGCGGGCGCTGGCCGGCTGCTTCGGCTTCTCGGGCGACGATGTCGAGAAGCGCTGCCGGGTACTCTCCGGAGGCGAGAAGGCCCGCCTCGTAATGGCGCGGATGCTCTACGATCCGCCGAACTTCCTCGTGCTGGACGAGCCGACCAACCACCTCGACATGGGCACCAAGGAGATGCTCATCGCCGCGCTGGCGAGCTACGAAGGCACGATGCTGTTCGTCAGCCACGACCGGCATTTCCTCGCCGCCCTGTCGAACCGCGTGCTCGAACTGACGCCGGACGGCATCCACCAGTATGGCGGCGGATACACCGAGTACGTCGCCCGCACCGGCCAGGAGGCGCCCGGCCTGCGCAGCTGAAGCCGAGCACTGGATCCCCACGATCTTTATTCCATCGTCGGGGCGAGCTTCCGGACGGCCTTCACGTCCTCGCCCAGCCAAGCCGCGTTCTTGGCCGTGCCATCGAAGGTCGCACTGGTCTTGAACAGCTCGTATTTGCCCTGGAGGGCGTAGGGTTTGCTCCGCTCGAGAAGCTCGGCCACCGCCGCCTTGTCCATCGGCTTGAAGGTGTTCACGGCCTCGAAGGCCTGATCGAGATCACGCTGGCTCTCGATGCCGGTGATGACCACGCTGGTCGGCAGGTTCAGGCAGAAGTGCAGGTATTCGAGCGGCTTGATGGGCGCGTCGCTCTTCAGGATCACGCCGTCTCCGAAGGTCTTCATGCCGAGCGCCGCGATGCCGGCCTGGACGAGGTAGGGCAGCACAAGGTGCCCGAAGGACCGGAAATGCGCGTCCATGACGTTCAGTGGCATCTGCACGGAATCGAAGTGGAAGCCGCGCTCGGCAGCGACTTCGAGCATCTGGAGGTGGATGCGCGGATCCTTGTGCCCGGTGAACCCGATATAGCGCAGCTTGCCGGCCTTCCGGGCTTCCACGAACGCCTCCATGGCGCCGCCCTCGGCGAAGACCCGGTCCGGGTCGTCGTAGCGCAGGATCTCGTGGTGCTGGACGAGGTCGATGCGGTCGGTTCGCAGGCGTTTCAGCGACTCGTCGATCTGACGCATCGCCTCCTCTTTCGTGCGCCCGTCCATCTTCGACATCAGGAAGACCCGGTCGCGGTAACCGCCCTGCGCGAGAGCGGCGCCCATGCGCAGTTCCGAACGGCCGTGATTGTAGTCCCAGCAATTGTCCATGAAGGTGATGCCGCGATCGACGCCGGCATGGATCAGGCGCGTCGCCTCGTCGTCCGAGACGGCGTTCTTACCCAGGTGGAAGCCGCCCATCCCGATCGCGGAGATCTTCTCGGCGTGACGGCCGAAGGGGCGGTAGAGCATCTCGCCCCGGCGCTCGCCGGGATCCGTGATCAGCGGCAGGTCGGCCGGATCCTTCGGACGGGTTTCGGGCAGGCCGGGGGCGGTCACGGCCGCACTCGCGCTGCCGGTTGCGGCAAGGCCGGCGCCGAGGGCGGCCCCTTGTAGGAAGCTGCGGCGTTCCATATCGGGTCTCCGTGATGTGGCGATTGGGAAGGGACGCGCATTAGGCCTGCTCCATCGCGCGGGGATCGGAGGATGCGAGCGCCCGCGCCGCGTGGAGCCAACGCATCGCCGCGCAGGCGGCACCGTAACCGTTGTCGATGTTCACGGTGGTGATGCCGGGCGCGCAACTCGCCAGGATCGCGTCGAGGGCGGTCCGGCCCCCTTCGGCCACGCCGTACCCGACGGAGGTCGGCACGGCGATGAGCGCACTCGCAACGAGTCCGCCGACGACGCTCGGCAGGGCGGCATCCATGCCGGCGGCCACGATGAGGATGGGATGTGCCCGGATCTCGTCCAGGCGGCGGGTCAGGCGCCAAAGGCCGGCGACCCCGACGTCAGCGAAGAGGGTGGTCGCGTGGCCCTGGTAGGCGAGCGTGCGCTCCGCCTCCCGCGCCACAGGCACGTCCGAGGTGCCCGCTGCGACGATGCCGATCCGCGCCGGCCCCTGCACGGGACGGCGCGGACCGAAGAAAGCCGTGCGCGAAACGGCGCAGTAATCGATCGCGCCCCTGTGCCGTTGAGCGAGGGCGGCCTCTTTGTTCGCGTCGAGGCGCGTCAGCAGCAGGGGCGCACCCCGCGCGCTGGCTTCATCCAGGATGGCATCGATCTGGTCCGAGGACTTCCCAGCGGCGTAGATCGCCTCTTCAAGGCCGATCCGCTCGGGCCGGGCGAAATCCAGGACGAATTCGTCGCTGACGCTCATGCCGAAACTCCGGTCAGGAACGCACTGCCGGTGCGGTAAGCCAGGAAGCGCACGGGCGCGTCCGGAAGGCCCGCGGGGTTGCAGGACCGAATCCGCGCCGCCAGAGCATCCCGCGCGTCGCCATCGAGGGCGGCAAGGCTCAGGGGATCGAGTTCCACCACGATGCCGGCGGCGCGTACGCGGCAGCGCACGGCTCGACCGGGCTCGGGCGGACCACCGAGAGCAGTCCCGACCAGGGTCTCGACGGTATGGATGAAGCCGAGGATCTCCGGTTCGATCCGGATGCCGGTCTCGACCCGGCTGGAAAGGCAGGGCGCGGCCGGCAGATCCGCCACGGCGCCGAGTCTCAGTTCGCGGGCGAGCGCCCGGACCGCCGACTTGTCGAACCCGGCTTCGATATAGGGATGGCGCACGCCGTGCTCGCGGGCGGCATCGAGGCCCGGCCGGTACTCCCCGAGATCGTTGAGGTTCGCCCCCGACACCATGGGGCGGTCGGTGACGTTGCGGATCGTGCCGTAAAGGTTGGTCTTGCAGAAGAAGCAGCGGTTGACCGGGTTCGCCCGGTAGTTCGGATCCGCGAATTCGCCCGCCTCGACCACGCGCAGGGACCAGCCCGCCCCGGCGGCTTGCGCCCGCACGCGGCTCGTGGCCTCGTGCGGCACGGCGGGTGAGGCCGCGTGCACCATCAGAGCCCCGTCGCCGCCCAGGACATGATGCGCCATGGCCGCCAGCGTCAGGCTGTCGACGCCTCCGCTCACCGCGACCGCGAGGGGGCCGATCCCGGCGAGCACGTCCGAAAGCCGCTCACGGGGCGGAGCGCTCATGCGTCGTCTCCCCTTTCACGGTACTCACGAAGGGCGATCGCCTCAGCCTCCCGGCGCAGGGCCGCGCGCGCCGCGTGGCCTTCCGTGGCGAGGGCGTCGTCGGCTTCGGCCTTGGCCGTCGCGCCGCCGGGGCGCCCCACGACCTTGACCCGGACTTCCCGCCCGTCGACGGACACCGTCGCGGCGTGGCGCTGCAGGGCCGCACCGGAGACGATGTGATGGCGAAGACCGATGGTTGTCGTCTCGGTGAAGCACGCCGCAATGGCGCCCTCGATGGCGCTGGCGCGCGCGAGCGCCCGGACGTGAGTGGTCATACGGCCTTTCTTGCCGAAGGCCGGCATCTGCACGACGTCGAAGATATCCGGATGCGTGCGCAAGCGATCGAGCCCCATCGCCAGATCCTCCGCCGACTGGTCGTCCACCTCGAACTCGATGACGCCGAGTTCGCGATGCTCGCCGGCCGTCCGCATGACCGTTCGGGTTTCCGTATAGACGAGGACGCGCAGGCAATTGCTGATACCGGGCAGGACCCGTGTGCCGAAGCCGATACCCGTGCCGGCGAGGATGCGCGGTGCGCCACGCGCTGCCGGTGGCGCGCGCTCCCGCAGGTATCGCAGAATGGCCGCACCCGTCGGCGTCACGCGCTCGCCCGGGATGCCGTCGTCGAGGGTGGCGAAGCCGGCGAGGAGGAGGCTGGTGGCCGGGGCCGGGACGGGCAACGGACCGTGCTGGGTCCTTACGCGGCCCGACCCGAGCGGCAGGGCTGAGACGTCCCAGGCCGAGGCGTCCAGTGCATCGATCAGGTGCGCCGCCGCCACGATGTCGGCGATCGAGTCCCAGGCGCCGACCTCGTGGAAGGCCACAGACTCCACGTCGATCCCGTGCACGCGCGCTTCGGCCTGCGCCAGATGGGTGAAGATACCGATCGCGTGGTCCCGGATCGCCGGGGCGAGCGGCGCGTTGCCCAAGTCGTCGCGGATACCGGACCAGGGCCGGTGCGCGTGGTCTGGCGCATCGGATCCGTCATGCCGATGGGCATGGCCATGATGGTGCGGGTGACTGTGCGGGCGCTCGCGTTCCCGGTCCCCGGGACTGGGCTTGCTGACCACGAACCGCCGTCCGGACAGGATTCCGTCGTTGTGGGGGATGCATTCGCACGCCACGTCGGGAAGCGCGGCCCAGATGCTGGCGAGCACCCCGGCTTCCTGCTCCGGGAAAGCGTCGAGGAGCGCGGCGGCGAACATGTCGCCCGCCACCCCTCCCAGTGCGTCGAGATGAATCTGCATGCGCTCGTTGCGTTCGCGGGGCCGTCACCGTGACAGGCGAACGCGACATCGGCCGGAAAGGTCCGGCGGCAAGCGGGGCAGCCCTCGGACCGAAGGCCGCAGCGTCGCGTGGATCAATCGGCGCGGATCGGCGCGGGCTCGGCCTTGCTCGTCCGAAACGCGCAATCGGACGGCGCGGGCCCGCCTCCGTCATCCGCCCCGCCGTCGGGGGAAGCCGTGACGAGCACGTGGCGCAGCAGCGTCGCCATCTGACCGATCTGGTAGGGCTTCTGCATCACTGGAACGCCGCGATAGGCGGCTTCGATACCCGCCGTGCCGTACCCTGTGGCGAAGATGAAGGGGATACCGCGTTCGGCCAGGAGATCGGCGATCGGATAGCTGCAGGTCTTGCCGAGGTTCACGTCGAGGACTGCCGCATCGAAGGCGATCCGCGTCGCCAGAACGAGCCCCTGTTCGAGCCGCATGGCGACGTCCACGGTACAGCCGAGTTCGAGGAGCATGTCTTCGCCGAGCATCGCCACAAGGCTTTCGTCCTCCACCAGGAGAACGCGGCGTCCCGTGAGTTCGGCCATCACGCGCCGCGCCCCAGCACCACATCCTGTCCATGCCAGCCAAGCGCGGTCAGCGGGATCGCGAGGCGGCAGACCACCCCTTCCGGGGAGAAGTTGATCTCGGCTGACCCGTCGAACTCCATCGGCAGTTGACGCTCGATCAGTCGCGTACCGAAGCCTCTCCGGCTCGGCGTTTCCACGGGTGGACCACCGGTCTCGGTCCAGGTGAGATCCAAGCGCTCACCATCGTCCATCGGCAGGAGCGCCCAGCGCACGCTCACCCGCCCCTCCGGGACGGAGAGAGCCCCGTACTTGGCGGCGTTCGTCATCAGTTCGTGCAGGGCCATGGCGAGCGTCACGGCGACCTTCGGATGCAGGCGGGTGTCGGGGCCGACGAGGTCGAACCGCGCGGTGTCGATCTCGGCCAGCGCATGCGGGGCGAGCGCGCTCTCGACGACGCTGCGCAGGCTGGCGCTCTCCCAGTTTTCGCACGTCAGAACGTTGTGTGTGTTGGACAGGGCGACCATGCGGGCATCGAACATCCGGCGGGCAGCCTCGTCGGTCTTGCCCCGGAACGTCTGCGCGGCGATCGACTGCACCGTCGCAAGGGTGTTCTTCACGCGGTGGTTCAGCTCGTTGGTCAGAAGGCGCTGGCGCTCGGCGGCCGCCTTTTCCTCGGTGATGTCCCGGACCTCGATGATCGTGCCGATGATCCGAGCGGCATCGTCCCGGATCGGGCTCGCGGTGAAGCCGACCGGGTAGAAATGCCCATCCTTGTGGACGAAGACCTCCTCGCCCCGCTCCTGGTTGTTCTCGGGGAACGCGCGATCAATGGCGCATTCTTCGAGCGGGAAGGGCCGGCCGTCCGGGTAGGTGTGGTGCACGATGTCGTGGAGCGGGCAATCGCGCGCCAGGACGTCCGACAGGCTGTAGCCGGTGAGCAACTCGGCCGCGCGGTTCATGTAAACGCAGTGCTGACGGTCATCCATCAGGAAGATCGCGACCGACGCGTTGTTCAGGACAGCGTTGAGGCGTCGCTCCGTCTCGTGGAGTTGCGAGCCCCTGCGCAAGGTCGGAAGGGTCGTGGTGGCGGTATCGAACGCATGTGTCGGTGGACGGCTCGGCACGCGATTTCAATTCCCAACCTTGATCGGCCCAACAGACGAAGACTGCGTGGCCCGCTTGCGCACGCACGCTACCGACGCGATCTCCAACTCGCCTGCATGCATCGGTAGACACGGAATGATAAGCGCAATCCATGGTCCATCGTTTGGTTCCGTGTCGAGGGACACTTCAGCTTGGGTCCGCGGCCATCCCCGGTTTCCCGCGAGGTAGGGGAACACCGAGGAGCGCTCATACCCTCACGCAGCGAGGTGGCTCTCCTCCGGTGGAACCCACCCGTCCTGTCATGCGATATGGACCCGTCGCGGGCCGGATCGGTCGCTGGTCCCGGACGCCTCGTCATGGATCTCGCCGAGGCGGTCGGGCTAGGCTAGGGATCTGGCCGCTGGCGCATCCGTGCCCCGGCACGAAGTCGATCCGAATGGACCGGGGGATATGGACGACGCGCTCGACCGCCTGAGGCAGCAGGAACATGAGCTGAGGGCGGAGATCGCCCGGCTGGAAGCAGAGCGCGATTCGCGGGTCCGTGCGCCGGCGGTGGGCCAGTTCACCTCCGCCGCCGGATCGGAATTGCTGTTCACGGCGGCGGAAAAAACCCGCATGCCGATGATCATCACGGATCCCAATCTCCCCGACAACCCGATCGTGTTCGCCAACCGGGCGTTCCAGGAGCTGTGCGGCTACGGAGCCGACGCCCTCCTCGGACGCAATTGCCGGTTCCTGCAGGGTAGCGGTACCGACCCGGCCGAGGTGGCGCGGGTGCGCGACGCCATCGCGGCCCGCCGCGACGTGGTCGTCGAGATCATCAACTATCACCGCGACGGCACCCCGTTCCGCAACGAGCTCTACGTCAGTCCCGTCTACGCGCCGGACGGTCGCCTGCTCTACTTCTTCGGCAGCCAGCTCGATGTCACGCGGTTCCGCACCGAGGAAGGCAAGCTCGCCGAGAGCGAGGCGCGCTACCGGACCCTCTTCGATGCCATCGATGCGGGCTTCTGCATCGTCGAGATGCGGTTCGATGCGGGCGGACGGGCCGTCGATTACCGGTTCCTCGAAGTGAATCCTGCCTTCGAGCGGCAGGCCGGCCTCGGGGCGGTCGTGGGGCGCTGGGTGAGCGAGGTCATTCCGGGGCTGGAGCCGAGCTGGCTCGAAATCTACGGGACGGTCGCGCTCACGGGCCGCCCGTCCCGCTTCGAGAGCGGCGCCGTCGCCCTCGGGCGCTGGTTCGACGTGCATGCCCTGCGGGTGGGCGAGCCGGTGCAGCATCGGGTCGCGATCCTGTTCAACGACATCACCGAGCGGCGCGAGGCCGAGACCCTCCTGCGCGCCACCGCCCGAGACCGCACCGTGGAGCGCGACCTCGTCTGGCGCGCAAGCCGCGACCTCCTCGTGATCTGCGGCTTCGATGGCATCTACCGCTCCGTGAACCCGGCCTGGACCGGGATGCTGGGCTGGCCCGGCGAACGGGTGCGGGGCACCAGCTTCGCTGAATACGTCCATCCCGACGATCTGCCCGCCGCCACGGTGGCGATGAAGGGGCTGAGCGCGGGTGAGATCCTCGAGAACCTCGACGTTCGAATGCGCACGGCGGATGGCGAATGGCGCTGGGTATCGTGGAACGCGATCCCCCAGGACGATCACTTCTACGCGGCCGGACGCGACGTCACCGAGCGCAAGGCCCTCGAAGAACAGTTGCGGCAATCCCAGAAGCTCGAAGCGGTGGGGCAGTTGACCGGCGGCGTCGCCCACGACTTCAACAACCTGCTGACCGTCATCAAGTCGTCCACCGACCTTCTGAAGCGGCCCGACCTGCCGGAGGACCGGCGGCAACGCTACATCGGGGCGATCTCCGACACCGTGTCGCGGGCGGCCAAGCTCACCGGCCAGCTCCTCGCCTTCGCCCGGCGGCAAGCCCTGAGTCCGGAGGTGTTCGACGTGGCCCGCGGCGTCGCCTCGGTGGCCGACATGGTGGGAACGCTGACCGGCGCGCGCATCCAGGTCGAGACCGATGTCGATCCCGGCCGCGCCGCCGACGGCACCCCGCTGACCTGCTTCGTGGATGCCGACCCGAGCCAGTTCGACACGGCGCTCGTCAACATGGTGGTGAATGCCCGCGACGCGATGGACGGCGAAGGGCGTCTGGCCATCCGAGTCCGCCGTGCCCTCGCGGTGCCGGCGGTACGCACGCATCCCCAGGTGCGCGGTGACTTCGTGGCGGTCTCCGTCTCCGATACGGGATCGGGGATCCCGCCCGAGGTCCTCGACCGGATCTTCGAGCCGTTCTTCACCACCAAGGGTGTGGGCCAGGGCACCGGCCTCGGTCTCAGCCAGGTCTTCGGCTTCGCCAAGCAGTCCGGTGGCGAGGTCGTCGTGGAGAGCACGCCGGGACAGGGTGCTACCTTTACCCTGTACCTGCCCCGGGTTGCGGGCAGTTCGGTACCGCAGGCCGAGTTGCCCGAGCCCGCGGTCCTCGCCGACGGTCACGGGACCCGCGTGCTGGTGGTCGAAGACAACCTCGAGGTCGGCGCCTTCGCCACACAGGCGCTTCAGGAACTCGACTACGACACCCACTGGGTCACGGACGCGGAACAGGCTCTCGATGCGCTTCGGCAAACGGCGACGCCCTTCGACATCGTGTTCTCGGACGTCGTGATGCCGGGCATGAACGGGATCGAACTCGGACACGCGATCCGGCGCGATTGGCCGGACGTTCCGGTGGTGCTGGCCTCCGGCTACAGCCACGTCATCGCCGAGCAGGGCACGCACGGCTTCGAACTTCTCCGCAAGCCCTACTCGGTGGAGGATCTCTCCCGCATCCTGAGGCGGGCCGTCGAGCGCGGGACCGGCGCCACGTGAGGATCCGCCACGCCCTCTCCGGTGAACCCATGGGCCGCCTCCGTGTTGGAACGCCATGCGGGACGATGGGCGCGCGCCCATGCCCCGATTCGGAATGCAGGGAGAGAGAACGATGAGCGAAGGCGCCACGGCGAGCGACAGCCCCTTCATCAAGGGCCGCAACGCACGGCTCTACGGCAAGCAGCGTGACAGTTGTCCCTATTCAGAGGGAACGCAGGACCATGCGGCCTGGATGGAGGCCTATGACGAGGCCGTGGACGACCGGGTCGAGCGCGAAACCGGAACCGTCGATCCGCAGGCGGCTGTGAAGCCCTGACCTCATCGACTGGGCGGGGGCAACCCACCTTCGCGCGGCGCGCCCTTATCAGTGAGGCACGCCGAGCGTCAGTTGCACCGCCCGGGGCGGACGTTGTGCGAGACGTCCGATCCAGATCTGACGATGCAGACGAAGTCACGGGACCACAGTCGAACAAGCGTCCGTTCGCGGTCCTCGTTCATTCGTCGTGGCTCGTTCCCCGAAATGGGGCCACTCACGTTCTGCAATGGCCTTGAGGACCGCAATGGCTGCAACGTGGCCCTTACTCCGATCCCAGCTTTAGAGAGGTCGATGCGACGATTTAGTTGATTCGAAAGATCGACCAGTCTGAGTCTGGTGAATCCAGAGCAGCATCGTCAAACTAACAAATGTGATGATCGAAGTTTTCGTTCGCCTCTGTAAGATATTTTAGATGCAGAGCACATTTTTGTGAAACCTGCCTCAGCGTTATATCCAAGTCTTCCCCGAACAGCGTGTGTTGGGTACCCGACATTACTGGCACCTCGGTGGATGACCCGCTCGAAATGAGCTACTAACGGTCATCGCGTGCACGTTCGTCTGTCCAACGGGAAGCCATGAGTGTTCGGGTCTCAGGAGGCTCTCATGCCTTGTCCGTTGTCTCAGGGTACCGGCTCGCAGGAATCCTAGACCTTTCCGCGCAGGGCCCGTCCATGGCGACGGGGCCCAGTTTCGATCGCGCTTTCGGAGGCGGCCTCTTCCATGCCCAAGGTCATGTCGAGCGACCGGCACGCTAGGAGCGCGCATAGCCCTCACGGGCCGTCTTCGGCGGAATGGGTGTGTCGCATGCGGGATGAGCGGTGATGCCGCGTTTCTACTTCAACGTTCGCTTCGGCCCTGGCCCGGAGCATCTCTCAGTGGACCCGGAAGGCGATGAATTGCCCGACCTCACGGCGGCGCACGATCACGCGTTGACCATCGCGCGCGATCTGATTGCCCGGACGCAACTCAGCGCGATTCGCGACTGGTTCGCCTGCAGCTTCGAAATCGAGAACGCGCAGGCCCACCCACTCCTGACAATCCCCTTCACCGACGCGATTCCGGAACGGAACGCCCTCAGCCGGACGGTGCCGGACGAAGAAATGCGGGGGGCGTAGAGACTCTCGTGCGGCGAACTCCCTTGCCGAACTGAGGTTCACGCTGACGAGGAAACGACCGCGAGGGCTTCACCATGACACGACTGTTGATGTGCGGCGCGATGCTGGCGTGCACCTTGGGACTGGCGCCTGTCACGGCGGGGGCCCAGACCGGGCCGTGCACGGACGACATCGCCAAACTTCGGCGCGACCTTGCCGGCCATGCCGGGCTGGGTGCACCCATCTCCGAACCGGATTACGGCCAGCGGCGCGGGCCGGAGAATACCCAGGCCGGAGGTACGGGGGGCGGCGCCAAGCCGGTGGGGACACCGGACACCGACCGGGCTCAAGCTGGAGGCGCGGATCGCAAGTCCGGGGGAACGCCGGGAACGGTCGGAGGTGTCTCGGGCCCCGTCGGCGCGGCCACGGGATCGGGCCAAGCCGATGCGGTCGCGAGCGGTCGAATCGCCACGTCGGCCGAGGATGTTCGGCGTCAATCCGAGAACCGCCCGACCACGGCCGCTGCGGCAGCGGCGGGCGAAACCGGTGCGCAGCGCACGTCCGAGGATAAGGTTTCTCTGGCGAAATCGGCGTTGCAGCGGGCGATCGACCTGAACGCGAAGGGCGACCGAGGCTGCAGCGCTGCCGTCGACGAAGCCCGCCGGCTGACGCCGCATTCGGCGGCGCAGTGACCCTCTGACGGCCGGCGCCCACGAGGAGCGGCGCGAAGACCGGAGGTAAAGGACGAATGCGGCGGCTCGGACCTCGGTCTGAGCCGCCGCATCGCATTCGTCGGGCCTACTCGGCCGGCGCGTGGTGCGGCACATGCACCGCCCCCGGCTCGGCCTCTGCGCGGATGCCCTCGGTCGCGTCCTTCCGGCGGAACAGACGCATCACCACCACGAAGAAGACCGGCACGAACAGAACCGCCAGAACCGTGGCGGAGACCATGCCGCCGAGCACGCCGGTGCCGATGGCCTGCTGGCTCTTCGAGGCCGCTCCCGACGCGATGGCGAGGGGCACCACGCCGAAGATGAAGGCGAGCGAGGTCATCACGATCGGCCGGAACCGGAGGGTGGCGGCCTCGATGGTCGCATCCACCAGGGAGGTGCCGGGCTTCCACAGATCCTTGGCGAATTCCACGATCAGGATCGCGTTCTTGGCCGAGAGTCCGATGATCGTGATGATGCCGATCTTGAAGTAGACGTCGTTGGGCAGCCCACGCAGGTACACCGCCGCCACCGAACCGATGACGCCGAGCGGGATCACCAGGAGCACCGAGAACGGGATCGACCAGCTTTCGTACAGGGCGGCCAGACACAGGAAGACAATCAGGATCGAGAGGCCGAGCAGCAGTGAGGCTTGGCTGCCCGCCTGCTTCTCCTGCAGAGACTGACCGGTCCAGGCGTAGCCGAAGCCCTTCGGCAGCTGCTCCATCAGGCGCTCCATCTCGTTGAGCGCATCACCCGAGGTATAGCCCGCGGCCGGCTCGCCGGTGATGCGGACCGACTGGTAGCCGTTGAAGCCGATGATCTGGGCCGGGCCGACGCCCCATTTGAGGTCGGCGAAGGAGGACATCGGCACCATGGTCCCGGAGGCGTTCTTCACCCCGTAATTCAGGATGTCGGCTGCCTTTAGGCGCTGCGCGTCCTCCGCCTGGACGATGACGCGCTGCATCTTGCCTCGGTTCGGGAAGTCGTTGGTGTAGACCGAACCGAGGTTCACCTGGATCGTATTGTTGATCTCCTCGAAGTCGACGCCGAGGGCGGCGGCCTTCTCGCGGTCGATCACGAGTTCGGCCTGCGGCGCCGGTGGCAGGCCCTCGACATAGACCTTCTGCAGGATCGGGCTCTTGCGAGCGAGCGACAGCAACTGCTCCTGGGCGGCCATCAGGGCCGAGTAGCCCTTCTGCGCGCGGTCCTGAAGGCGGAAGCTGAAGCCCGAGGCGTTGCCGAGGTTGTCGATCGGCGGCGGCTCGAGGGCCTGAATGACCGCGTCCTTGTAGGTCGAGAGCGCCTTGTTGGTGCCCTCGATCAGCTTGGCCGCCGAGTTGTCGGCATCGCGCTCGCCCCAGGGCTTCAGGGTCACGAAGGCCTGCGAGGTCACCTGACCCTGGCCGGAGAACGAGAAGCCGTTGACCACGGTGACGGTGGCGACGCCGGGCTGCGCCAGGAGGTGTTCCTCGACCTTCTTCACCGCCGTCTCGGTGCGGTTGAAGGAGGAGCCGGGCGGGGTCTGGATGTCGACCGTGAAGAAGCCCTGGTCCTCGACCGGAAGGAAGCCCTCCGGAAGGCGCAGGAAGGCGTAGCCGAGGCCGATGACCAGGGCGAGATAGACCAGCATCACCCGGCCGGAACGCTTGATCAGCCCGGCGACGCCACGGCCGTAGCGGGCCGTCTCGCGGTCCACCAACCGGTTGAACCAGCCGAAGACGCCGCCCTTCGAATGGCCGTGGCCCTTCTCGATGGGCTTCAGCAGGGTCGCGCACAGGGCCGGGGTCAGCGACAGTGCCAGCAACGCCGAGAAGGCGATCGAGGTCACCATCGCGATGGAGAACTGGCGGTAGATGATGCCGACCGAGCCGGGGAAGAACGCCATCGGGATGAACACCGCGATCAGCACCAGCGTGATGCCGATGATGGCGCCGGTGATCTGGCTCATGGCCTTGCGGGTGGCCTCCTTCGGGGAGAGGCCTTCCTCGTTCATGATGCGCTCGACGTTCTCGACCACCACGATGGCGTCGTCGACGAGGATGCCGATCGCCAGCACCATGCCGAACATGGTGAGCACGTTCACCGAGAAGCCGGCGAGCAGCATCACCGTGCAGGTACCCATCAGGGCGATCGGCACCACGATGGTGGGGATGAGCGTGTAGCGAATGTTCTGAAGGAAGACGAACATCACGATGAAGACGAGCACCACCGCCTCGACGAGGGTGTGCAGCACTTTCTCGATCGACGCTTCCACCGCGGGAGTGATGTCGTAAGGGATGTCCCACTTCACGTTCGAGGGGAAGAACTGCGACAGCTCCTCCATCTTGGCGCGAATGGCCGATGCGGTCTGGAGCGCATTGCCGTCGGGAGCCAGCGTCACCGAGATGCCGGCGGCTTCGCCGCCGTCGAGGCGGGTGGTGAACTTGTAGTCCTCGCCGCCGAGTTCGATCCGGGCGACGTCGCGCAAGCGCACATTGGACCCGTCGGGGTTCGCACGCAGGACGATGGCGCCGAACTCCTCCGGCGCGGTCATCTGGCCCTTCACGATGATGGGGAAGTTGACCGGATTGTTCTGCGGGCTCGGCATCGCGCCGACGGCGCCCGAGGCGATCTGGACGTTCTGGTTCGAGATCGCCTTCGAGACGTCGGAGGCGTTCAGTGACAGGCCGCGCAGCTTGTCGGAATCGATCCAGATCCGCAGGCTGCGTTCCGTCGAATAGAGCGTGGCACGACCGACGCCCGGGATGCGGCGGATCTCGTTGATGACGTTGCGGATCAGGAAGTCGCCGAGCGCGATCTCGTCCATCGACTTATCGGGCGAGACCAGCGTGATGATCTGCAGGGTCGCGGCGGAAGCCTCCTCCACGAGGGTGCCCTGCTGGCGCACCTCGGCCGGAAGGCGGGCTTCCACGCGCTTGAGGCGGTTCTGCACCTCGACGCCCGCGAGGCTGGAATCGGTGCCCGGCTGGAACTGCGCGGTGATCTCGACCACGCCGAAGGCGTCGCTGGCCGATTCGAAGCTGAGGATGTTGGCCGCGCCGTTCAGCTCATCCTCGATGAGCCGCGTCGTGCCCGTGTAGAGGTTCTCCACGGATGCGCCCGGGTAGGCGGTGGAGAGCGCGATGGAGGGCGGCGCGATGACGGGATACTGCGCCACCGGCAATTGCGGGATCGTGAGCAGGCCGCCCAGGATGATGAAGAGAGCGACGACCCAGGCGAAGACCGGCCGGTCGATGAAGAAACGGGCCATGGTTCAGCGCACCTGGGAAACGGGCTTGGGCGAGGTGGGGGCGGGCGAAGCGGGCTTGGGTGAAGCAGGCTTGGGCGACGCCGGCTCGGGCTCGGCAGGCTCGGTGTCGCGGGGCTTCGGCTCGTCGTCGGCGGCGACCTTCAGTTCCACCGTCTTCACCTGCTGCCCGATGGTGATCTTCTGCAGGCCCTCGACGACCACCCGGTCGCCCGCCTTCAGGCCCGCACGGATGACCCACTGGTTGTCGACGACCGGGCCGACCTCCACGGGCTGAAGCATGACCTTGCTGTCGTCCCGCACCACCCAGACTTCGGCCTTGCCGTCGTTGGTCCGCTGGATGGCCTGTTGCGGCACCGCGAGGGCGTCGACGTCGATGCCCTGCTTGATGCGGGCGCGGACATACATGCCGGGGAAGAGTTCGTCGTGCGGGTTGGGGAACAGCACGCGCAGGGTGACCTGGCCCGTGCTCGGATCGGCGGTGACGTCGGAGAACAGGAGCTTGCCCGCCGAGCCGTAGAGGGCGCCGTCATCCATGATGAGGTGGACGTTGGCGGTATCTGCCGAGAGGCGTGAGAGTTCGCCGCTGGCGAGATCCCGGCGGAGCTTGTTCAGCTCGCCCACCGACTGGGTGATGTCGACATAGATCGGATCGAGCTGCTGGATCGTCGCGAGGTTGGACGTGCCCCCCTGGTCGACCAGGGTGCCCTCCGTCAGCAGCGCGCGCCCGATCCGCCCGGAAATCGGCGCACGCACATCGGTATAGCCGAGGTTGAGCTTGGCACGGTCTCGGGTCGCCTTGGCACCGGCGACCTCCGCCTGGGCCTGCTTCAGGCCGGCATAGGCGCTGTCGTACTGTGCCTGGCTCGCGGTTTGGCGCGAGAGCAGCTGTTCGAGACGGTCGGCTTGCTGGCCGGCGAGAACCTGGGCGGCTTCCGTGCGCGCGAGGGCCGCTTCGGCGCTCTGCAACTCGACCTCGAAGGGCGCCGGATCGATCTTGTAGAGGACATCGCCCTCCTTCACCAAGCTGCCCTGCTCGAAGGTCCGTTTGGTCACGAGACCGGAGACGCGCGAGCGCACCTCTGCGATCCGCAGGGGGGCGACCCGGCCCGGCAGGTCGCGCACGTAGGGGATCGGCTGCTCGCGGACGGTCACGACGCTCACCTCGGTCAGGGGACCGGGGACCGGCGCGGCGGCCTGCTGCTTCTGGTTACAGGCCGAGAGGGCGACCAGAACGAAGCCGGCGGCGAGGGAAGCCGGCCGGGCCCGGAACAGGCGGTGGGTGAGGGACGTCACGATCGATTCGCTCCTGCGAAATTTCGGTCCGTTGGCGCCGGCCGTGCAAGCCGGCGCCACTGTGTTCAAGGTCGCGGACGCTGATCCGGCTCAGGACCGGGTCCGAGGCAAGCGACGGGCCGAGACCACCGGTCTGGGTTGTGTCCCACCCGCGCGGACGTCGAGCGGTGTCGTGTCGGGAGGTCTCGACATCCGCGATCCGAGGCGGAATGCCGACCGCGATCCCGGGGGATATCGGCGCGCTGTTTCCATCCTGGCGGATAATCTGGGCGATCCGACGACATCGGTTGTATCCGCCAGCCGATTTCACGGACCGATGCGGTGAACCGAGGGTCGATCAGCCGGCGGCGGTGGTGCGCGGGGGTCGATCGAGGGGGGCGCCGGCCCTGGTCCGGAACGCACCGATCAGGCGCGGGAGGGCCGGACGATCGACTGCACGCATCGCGAGGCGCGTGGCACGCGGTGGCACCACATCCTCGTGGAGGTCATCGGCATCGAACGCCGTGGTCGCCGCGCGGTTGCCCGCGTCCGAAACCGGCAGCCGCGCGGACGACGCCAGCACGGGCCGGATCTCGAAACCACGCGGGATGTCGCCCGCGACGTGCAGAAGGGGAAGCAGGGCACAGACGAGGCACGCGAACGCAAGCACGCGGGACGCAACAAACCGCACGGTCCGTACCGCCGAGAACCAGGCGGGCGCGAACGTTGGGGCAACGTACCGTCGGCGGGCATCAGCCGCCGTCACATCCTGGATTGCCGAGCTTGTCACGAGGCAGACTCTGGGGTTGATGGACCTGCCATGCAAGTTCCTGCGGCATTGTGTCCGGCCTGTGCGAGCCTCATATTCAGGGACCACCGGAGGGCGTTGCCGGGATCACACAGGCCTGCCGGCTTCGTACCCGCCTCGGTTGACCACCCTCCCCCATCCCGCCAAGGCTCTCGCTCATCGATCACGGACCGGATGGATACCGCAGGGCCTCCCATGCCCGCCGGATCGCCATTTCGGCTGGAGGAGACGACCATGCAGACGCGCCGCGTTCTCGCCGCATCCGCCATTGCGGCGGCCCTGACCTTTGCGGTCGGGCCGGCACACGCCGGCAACCCGTTCGACAGCGGGCCGATCGCCGACTTCATGAACATCTTCCGCGAGCAGGCGATCCCGCGCCAGACGGTGGCCTGGAAGGGCGCCGAGAAGCCCGGCACCATCGTGGTCTCCCAGGGCCAGCGCCGCCTCTACTACGTTCTCGGCGGTGGCGAAGCCGTGCGCTACGGCGTCGGTGTCGGCCGCCAGGGATTCTCGTGGTCCGGCGAGAAGCGCGTGACCATGAAGAAGGAATGGCCGGATTGGCGCCCGCCGTCGCAGATGCTGGCGCGCCGGCCCGACCTGCCCCGCTTCATGGCCGGCGGCCAGGACAACCCGCTCGGCGCCCGCGCGCTCTATCTCGGTTCGTCGCTCTACCGCATCCATGGATCGAACGAGCCCGAGACCATGGGCGCGGCGGTCTCGTCGGGCTGCATCCGCATGACGAACAAGGACGTGGTCGACCTCTACGACCGCGTGAAGGTCGGAACGCGGGTCATCGTCCGCAACTGAGCGGGCGCGCGGCGCCACCTGTCCGAGCCCGCCTCCAGTCGGCCTCACTGGATCCATGAGGTGAGGACGGGATGATTTTCGGCGTGGATATCGGCCTGATCGCGGGTCTTTTCGCGGTCGCGGTGGCGGCTGGCTGTGTCGATGCCATCGCGGGCGGCGGCGGTCTCCTCACCGTGCCGACCCTGCTCCTGTCGGGGCTCGATCCCGTCTCGGCCATCGCGACGAACAAGCTCCAGGGCAGTGCCGGAGCGGTGTCCTCCACCATCGCCTTCGCCCGGCGCCGGCTGATCCATTGGCCGGATGCCTGGAAGATCGCGGTGAGTGCCGGCTTCGCCTCGGTGGCCGGCGCGCTCTGCATCAGCCTGCTGCCGCGTCCGGTGCTGGATGCGGCGGTGCCGATCCTGCTCGTCGGCATCGCGGTCTACTTCGCCACCGCGCGGCGGATGAGCAACGAGGACGCCACCGCGCGGATCTCACCGAACCTGTTCGCCCTGACCGTGGCCCCGGCGGTCGGCTTCTACGACGGTGTCTTCGGGCCGGGCGCCGGCGCCTTTTACATGATCGGCTTCGTGACGCTGCTCGGGCTCGGCGTGGTGAAGGGGACCGCTCACACCAAACTGGCCAACGCCGCCAGCAATCTCGGCAGCCTGGCGCTGTTCGCCATCGGCGGCCATGTGGTCTGGCCCATCGGGTTGGCGATGGCGGTGGGCGCCGTGCTCGGGGCTCAGATCGGGTCCCGCCTGGCGATCCGGCTCGGGGCGCGGCTGATCCGCCCGCTCCTGGTCACGATCGCCTGCGTGATGGCGCTGCGCCTGCTGTCCGATCCCGCGAACCCGCTGCGGCAAGCGCTGGCTGGGTTGTTCGGCGGGTAAGCGATGCCGCGGCCTCGGCGAGGTTGCATCATGCTACGATTCCGCTTTCCGGGTCGCCAGCACATGCGCCACGATCGCGTTGGCGTGCCCATGGCCCATCCCATGATCGGCCTTCAACATCGCGACCAGATCCATATGTCTGGCTGGAAGCTTCTGAAGGACGAGGTCTTGCCAGTCGCCGATGGGCCGGCCGTACCGCTTCTCGATGGATGGGAAATAGGACGCAGGTCCCTTGATCGGTTCAGCAGCCACGGTGCGACATCCGGCGGGCGGGGTTCGACGCGGGCAGTGTGGCCAAGGGGACGCCGAACCGCAACGGTTCCGTCGGGTGTGGGCCGCCGGCCACGCATCGGGGCCGGCAGCGGACCGTCAAGCCTCGAAACCCGCCTCAGCGGGGCATGAAGGCCCAATAATCGAGGTCGAGGATCACCGAAGGGTCGTAGCCGTCGCCGACCTTGTCGGGGTGGTTGCCGCAGGGCTGGTTCTTGGTGGCGATCGTGCGCAGGCGGAGCGCACCGATATCCGTGCGGCCCGGCAACTCGGCGGTCTCCAGCACCTCGCTCCAGGCATAGACCGTGTCGCCGGCAAACAGCGGCGCCACGTGGCGTCCGGCATTGATGCCGGCGAGGGCGAAGGCGTTGGCGAGGCCGTTGAAGCTCAGCGCGCGGGCGAGCGAGATGACGTGGCCGCCATAGATCAGGCGGCGTCCGAAGCGGGTGTCCTTCGTGGCGAAGGCATCGAAGTGCACCTTGGCGGTGTTCTGGAACAGGCGGGTGGCGATCTGGTGCTCGGCCTCCTCGACGGTCATGCCGTCGACGTGGTCGATCTTCTCGCCCACCACGTAGTCGGAGAACCGGTGCGGCGAGCCGGCGAGCTCCAGGTCGTAGGCGCTCGCCGCGATCGGCGGCAGCGCAGCGGCGAGGTCGGCCGGGTTCACCACCTTCGCGAAGGTCGGGACATGCTCCTCCGCGATCCGCGCCTCGGGGTCGCGCTTCTTCACCAGGACCCAGCGGCAGTAGCTGAGCACGGTCTCGCCCTGGGCATCCGAGCCGGTGGAGCGAACGTAGACCACGCCGGTCTGCCGGTTCGAACTCTCCTTGAGGCCGATCACCTCGGACACCGTCGAGAGGGTTTCCCCCGCATAGACCGGCCGCCGGAAGCCACCCTCGGCGTAGCCGAGGTTGGCGAGCGCGTTCAGCGAGATGTCCGGGACGGTCTTGCCGAACACCACGTGGAAGGTGAGCAGGTCGTCGAGCGGGCTGCGCGGATAGCCGATGGCCCGTGCGAACGCGTCAGAGGATTGCACGGCGAACCGCGGCCCGTAGAGCGCCGTGTAGAGCGCCACGTCGCCCTCCGTCACGGTCCGGGGCGTGGCGTGGCGAATGGTTTCCCCGAGGCGGTAATCCTCGAAGAAGCGGCCGGGATTGGTCTTCATGGTCGATCGTCCCTGGAGCGGCGCGGTGGCTCACGTTTCTTGTTGTGGCAGTCGTCTGGTCGGTCGTGACAGTCGCCCCCGGCGGCGCCGTTCAGCACCGCCGGGGAATCGCGCTCAGCGCGTGTAGACGGTGGTCTGGACCGGCACGAACTCGTGCAGCAGGCGGCTCGCGAACAGGAGCAGCAGCACCAGCACGATCGGCGAGAGGTCCACGCCGCCGAGGTTCGGAAGGATGTTGCGGATGGGGCGCAGCACCGGCTCCGTGAGGCGGTAGAGCACCTCCCCGATCTGCGAGACGATGGGGTTGCGCACGTTCACCACGTTGAACGCCACGAGCCAGCTCAGGACCGCGCTGGCGATGAGGACGTAGATGTAGAGCTGCACGACGGTGTCGAAGAGCCAGATGAAGGCGTTCATGCGCGGAAACGATGTCCTCAAGGCCCTGCCCTCGCGGCGCGCGATGCGCGCCCACAAAGCCGCAGGATTTCTGGAATTGACAGGTCGGTGTGACCGAGCCTAAAAGGCCGCCACCCCGGAACGGGGCTGTAGCTCAGATGGGAGAGCGCCGCAATCGCACTGCGGAGGTCAGCGGTTCGATCCCGCTCAGCTCCACCAGGTTTCCCACATTTGGGACCCACGGTGGTTTTCAAAGCCTGACACTATGAGGACGGTCGTGATGCGCGAGAATCGCGCAACCCGCCCGGACGCCGTTCATTCGTCCTTGAGCGGGTCGTGGCCCCAGTTCATCAGGGACAGACGCCAGGGCGAATCCTTGACCTTCGCCTGATCCGCCGGACCGCCCTGCTTCAGGTGGCGATGGACGTAGCCGACCACCTTGGCCATGTGGGCGTAATCGTCCTCGGTGAGGTCGGCCTTCTTGGTGCGCAGCAGCGTAACGATCCGCCGGCCCTCGCGATGGCCCGTGGCCTCGCCGCCATCCTTCTTCTGACCCACGGACTGGCTCTCCTCCGTTTCGAGGAACGCCTCCAGTTTCGCCGGGGTCATGTTCACGGCATCGTGGAACGCCGCGTAGGTTTCGGCGTGGTCGTCGGTCTGTCCGGACATGGTGTCACCTCCCAAAAAGTCCGGGCGGTGAACCGGTTTCGACGGATGCGGGTTCCGGGGACGGCGCGACGGCGCGCGTTCAGGCGGCCAACCAGGCGAAGGTCAGGACGCCGGACAGAAAGACCCCGTACGTCACCAGGACGGCGACGATCTCACGGTGCTGGATCACGAGGTTTTCGGAGGCGGACAACATGACGGTGCGGCCGGGCGTGGAACGGACCTGCTTCTCTCACGCCCGGGCTCCCTTTTCGATGTGCGCGAATACGCGGTCGGCGAGGAAACTCCCGTTGTCTCTCCTGCGCCACAGCTTCGCTTGCGCCGCCGCCCACCCTCGCGCGGCGGGGAGTTGGGTCTCCCTCAGGCGAGAAACCCGGTCGGGCGATCGAACAGGAAGCCGTCCACCGCCGGAATCGTGACGGCAAGGTTCGAGCCGCCAAGCCTCGATCCGCCGAGACCCGAGCCGCCAAGGCTCGGCCCAGCAATGCTCGGCCTGGCAAGGCTCGTTCCGCCAAGGCTCGGCCCGGCGCCGTAGCTGGCCTTCGAGAGGCGCCACGGGCAGTCGACGCGCGCCCGGATGGCCTCGGACGGCCGCAGGCGCCGAATCGAACCATCCGCGCCGATCTCCTCGATGAGGAAGAAGCCATAGACCTGGAGTCGGGCCGCGATGAGCTTCGTCTCCCGGTCGCCGGCCGCCACGGCGAGGCTGCCCGTCGCGTAGACCGCATCCATCAGGGCGCGCTGCTCGCTGCGCCGGGCCGCCACGCCGCGCGGTGCGGAATGCGGAGTGGCCGATTGCTGTAGGCGTGCCGTGCGCCTGAAGGGAACGACATTGTCCGTCGTCGCAACGCTACCCATACGCCACCATCCTCACGATACGCCCGGGGGCGAACACCCCCGACATCCCGTGATTTCGACCGTTCCGCTTAACGCTCGGCTAATGCTGCCCGGCGGGTGCGTCCCGAATTCGGGAGCGAGGCATGCTCGGGTCATCGCCTCCGGGTCCGCCTTCGGTCGGGCTATCGCCGGTTTACCCACGCGATCGAACCGGGCAGGGATGGATCAGGGAGATCGACGCGCAGGGAGGAGACGCCATGGCATCCATCTTCGAAGCCCACAGCTTCGCGATGATTGCCCATGCCGGCCAGATCGATAAGGGCGGACAACCCTATATCCGGCACCTGGAACGCGTCGCGAACGCTGCGGTCGGCCGCGCCGGGCATGCGAAATCGGTGGACCGCCTCGCGATCGAGCCCATGGAGGTGATGCAGGCGGCGATTCTGCACGACGTTCTGGAGGATACGCCGACGACCCCGGTGGCCCTGCGGGCCGAGGGATTCTCCGCGCCCGTCATCACGATGGTTCAGTTGCTGACCAAGCCGAACGAGCCGATGCCCTATGAGGAGCGGACGGCGCGCCTGATCGCGCGCGGGAATCTCGGCGCGATCCTGATCAAGATGTCGGACACGGAGGACAACCTCAGTCCCGAACGGACCCTCGTCGGCGGGGAGGCTCTGCGAGCACGCTACGCCACCGCCTTCACGGCCCTGAAGGCAGCCGCCGCGTCGCTGGGTTATACCGGCACCTGAGGCTTCCGCCGAGAAATCAAAAAAGCCCCGCGGGCCAAGGGACCGCGGGGCTGCAGGTGAGTCTCGACGACCCAGTCGCGCCTAAAAGTCGGACAGGCTTACTTGCCGCTGGGGGCGGCGCCGCTGCCGGTCACGGCATTGCCGCCGGTGCTGCCGCCGGGCGCGCCGGTTGTCGCCGTGCTCGGGCCGCCCGACGTCCCGGCCGGTGCCATGGTCGAGCCCGTCGTACCGGAACGCTCCATGCTCTTTTCGCTGTTGCTCTTCACGCTACCGGGATTGTTCATATTGCCTTCGGCGGAGCCGCCACCGGCCGGCGTCTGTGCGAAGGCGGAACCCGTCAGAGCCAGGGCGAAGGATCCGGCGAGGGCAAAAGTCTTCATCGACATGGTGCGTTGACTCCCAGTTGTCTCAATCTGGCGAACCAACGCACCACCCGTATCATTTGTTCATCCGCCCTGACGGGTTTCCTGTTTACCGATCTTCGCATGTAACGAAGCCTCATCGGCGGGCCCGATGTCACGTCCTCCACATCAGGCTTCGTCCGCCTATCACGGCGAACACTTAGCCGAACGAGGACACGAGCCATCAGATCTCAGAGTTCACCCTCCGACGAATCGGTGTTCTGTTCCGCTTCGTCGAAGGTATAGCCGTCCAGCCAGTCTGCACTGTTCTGGGATCCGGCAGGGTAGGGATTGGCGTCATCCGACTGCCCGGCCACCTTCGCCGCCTTGCCTTCCGCCCATACGGACTTCGAAATCACGGTCATGTCGTCACGCTCCTCGTCCCGGTCTGTTCCTATAGGTTAGGGCGTTGCGACGTTCCGGGGACCGGTGGGTCCGAAAAACCCGCCGCGGCGGTGGCGCCGGGCGGGTCATCGCATCCTCGGGTGGGACTTCGCGGCTCAGGCGATCTTGCTGGTGAACCGCGCCGTCGTCTTCTGGCGGATCTCGTCCTCGGTGACACCGTCCGCGAGTTCAACGAGCGTCATGCCGCCCTCACCCTTCTTGTCGATGGTGAACACGCCGAGATCGGTGATCACCATGTCGACCACGTGGGTGCCGGTGAGCGGCAGGTCGCATTCGGCCAGCAGCTTCGGGCTTTCCGAGCCGTCCTTGCCCTTGGCGGTGTGCTCCATCACCACCACCACCTTCTTGACGCCGGCCACGAGGTCCATGGCACCGCCCATGCCCTTCACCATCTTGCCGGGGATCATCCAGTTCGCGAGATCCCCGTTCTCCGCCACCTGCATGGCGCCGAGGATCGACAGGTTGATGTGCCCACCCCGGATCATCCCGAAGGATTCCGCCGAGGAGAAGTAACTGGTGGTGGGCAGCGCGGTGATCGTCTGCTTGCCGGCATTGATGAGGTCGGCATCCTCCTCGCCCTCGAACGGGAACGGCCCCATGCCGAGCATGCCGTTCTCGGATTGCAGCTGCACGGACATGCCGTCGGGGATGTAGTTCGAGACGAGGGTCGGGATGCCGATGCCGAGGTTCACGTAGTAGCCGTCCTGCAGCTCCTTCGCGGCGCGCTCGGCCATCTGTTCGCGGGTCCAGGCCATGGTGGTTCTCCTTGCGGGCTCTCAGACGGCGGCGGGCACGGCGGGCTCGCCGCGCTTGCGGGTGGTGCGCTGCTCGATGCGCTTGTCGCGCACTGGCACGTGGACGATGCGCTTCACGAAGATGCCGGGGGTGATGATGGTGTCGGGGTCGATCTCGCCGGGCTGCACCAGGTGCTCCACCTGCGCCACGGTGACCTTGGCGGCGGTGGCCATCATCGGATTGAAGTTCCGCGCCGTCTTCCGGTAGATCAGGTTGCCTTCGGTATCGCCCTTCCAGGCGTGGACGATGGCGAGGTCGGCGAAGAGCCCACGCTCCATCACGTATTCCTCGCCATCGAATTCGCGGACGTCCTTACCCTCGGCGATCAGGGTCCCGACGCCGGTCTTGGTGTAGAAGGCCGGGATCCCGGCGCCGCCAGCGCGGATCCGCTCGGCCAGCGTCCCCTGCGGGTTGAACTCGATCGCGAGTTCGCCGCCGAGATACTGGCGGGCGAATTCCTTGTTCTCGCCGACATAGGACGAGATCATCTTCGCGACCTGACGGGTCTCGAGAAGCTTGCCGAGGCCGACGCCGTCGATGCCCGCGTTGTTCGAGACGACCGTGAGATCCTTCACGCCCGAGTCGCGGATCGCGTCGATCAGGGCATCCGGGATGCCGCAGAGACCGAAGCCCCCGCACATGATCATCATGCCATCCTTCAGCACCCCGGCCAGCGCCGAGGCGGCATCGGAATGTACCTTCTTCATGGGAGCCCTCCTGTATCGCACGTTTCTTTCTGGCGCCGACCGTCACGCGAAAGCCGCGCCCTGCCAAGCCCTTGTGGCGATGCAGCGGTTACATTTCGCAGCGCGCGGCATGCCGACGGGCAGGATCGCTCGGGATCGTGCGGTCCCCTCTCTGCGGCAGGTCGGGCGCGGTCGACAAGCGGGATGGCGCATCTGCGCCGTGGACGGCGCGGGCGCCCACGGGCGGTCCGGGAAGACAAATGCGTACGTACCGGGTATCAGGGAGGCGACCGCCGGTTCACCCGCGCGTCGCGGCCGCTCTGTCCCGGCGCCTGATCGTCGTCCCTCGACGATCGCGCGCGGCCTCGCGCGGTGACCGCCGGATGGAGTGGAATGCCGCTGCGCCGCATCGCAACCGTCTTCGGCCTCGGCCTTCTCGCTGCGGGTCTCGCCTGTGCCTGCCTGACTTGGACGGTCCCCGCGCCGGGCCTGACGCGCTTCGTCGCGCGGGAACTGGCGCGCTCCTACGGGGTCGCCCTGAGGGCCGAGGGCCCGATCGAGGTCGCGCTGCTGCCTCTGCCCCGGCTCGGCCTCGGCGGCGTGCGCCTCAGCGCCGGGAGCCTCGACGGACCGGTCCTGACGGAGGGTGGGACGCTCTCGCTCCAGCTCAACCTGATTCCGCTCCTGACCGGCCGGATCGACGTGAACACCCTGGCCCTCGACGGCGCGACCATCCGGCTGCCGACGGGCCCCGCCGACGCGCGCTGGTCCGAACCGGTCCGCCTCCTGGAAGCGCGGCTCGTGGCGGACGGTACCTCCCACCCGCGCCGCGTCAGCCTTTCGCGCGCCACGGCCACGGGATCGGACCCGCGTGACGGCACCCCGCAGATTGCCCGGGATATCGACCTGTCCGTATCCTGGCCGCTCTGGAGCACCCTGGCGGATGTGAGCGGCAGCTTCCTGTGGAACGCGGCGCCGGCGCGGTTCGCCTTCTCGGACCTGCGCATCGTGGATCTCCTGAGCGGGCGCGCGAGTCCGTTCTCGCTGAGCGCGAGCTGGGCCGCCGGAAGCCTCGCCGCCGAGGGGCACGGGCTCGTGCGCGACGCCAGCCTGAGGTTGACCGGGCGCGGCACCTTCGCGACGCGATCCCTGCCCGAGACGCTGGCCTGGGCCGGCGGCGCCGCGGCCCTCGCGCCCTTCGTCGAAGCCTTCGGCCTCGAGGGGAGCTTCGACATGGACGGGCGCCGCCTCATGCTGCCGGACGTGAAGGTCTCCTTCGGCGCCAACCTCCTGGAAGGGGCGGGCTCGATCGCCTTCGATCGGCAGAGGCCCGCGATCCAGGCGACGCTCGCGGCCGAATCCCTGAACCTCGCCCCGCTTCTGGTCGAAACCCTGCGGCTGCTCGGCCACGACCCGGCCGGGGCGGACGCCCCGCGGGGCCCGGCACGCAGCCTCGCCCTGGCGCCCTTCACGGCCGGCGACCTCGATCTCCGGCTCTCGGCGGGCGCGGCCCGGGTGGGGCCGATGCTCGCTGAGGATGTCGCGGCCAGCGTGCTGGTACGGGCGGGGAACATCGAGGCTTCCCTCAACCGGGCGACCCTCGCCAGCGGCACCCTGAAGGGACGACTGGCCCTCAACGTCTCGAAATCCGACCCGGCCGTCACCGAGATGAAGGCGCAGGGCGCCGTGGACGGCCTCGACCTCGGCGCGCTCCTCGGGGATCTGCGCCAGGAGAGCCGCATCCTCGGACGGGTGCAGGGGCAGTTCCTGGCGCAGGGCTCCGGCGCCACGACGGAGCGGCTCCTGAACCACGTGGACGGGCATGCGATCCTCGGCGTCGAGAACGGAACCCTGATCGGGCTGGATCTGAGCGAGATCGCCCAGCGTCACCGGAGCCCGGCCCGGCGGATCGGTCGAACCGGCTTCGAGCGCGCGACCTTGAACCTGCGCTTCACCGACGGCGTCGGGGAGATCGTCGAGGGGGCCCTGGAGGGCCCGGCGCTCTCCGCCTCCCTGCGCGGAACCGTGTTCCTGCACGACCGGCGCTGCGAGACCGTGGCGGATGTCACGGCCCGGAACGCCACCGCGGGGGGGCCACTCCAGAAGCCGACGCAGTTCCTGATCGGCGGGCCGTTCGGCGACCTCGCCGTGCGCCCCGTGATCACCGAGGCGGATCCCGGCCTTCGCGGCGGCTCGGTCCTCACGCCGAACGCCCTGCGGGTGCCGGCGGGCGCCCCCGCCGCGCAGATCCCGTCGACGGCCCGCGCCTACGCGCCTTGAGGTCAGGGCCTCAGACGGGGTTTCGGCGCCCGCTCAACCACGAGGCCGTCAGGACGATGGCGGTGACGGCGCCGACGAGGAGCGTCGAGGCCGCATTGATCTCGGGGTTCACCCCGAGTCGGACCTGGCTGTAGAGCCGCATCGGCAGCGTGGTCGCGCCCGGCCCCGAGACGAAGCTCGCGATCACGAGGTCGTCCAGCGACAGGGTGAAGGCGAGGAGGAATCCGGCCGCCAGCGAGGGCGCGATCAGCGGAAGCGTGACGGTCGCGAACACCCGGGCGGGACCGGCGCCGAGATCGGCGGCGGCCTCCTCCAGCGACCGGTCGAGGCCACGCAGGCGCGCCCCGACGATGACCGCCACGAAGCCGAGCCCGAGCGTCGCATGCGCGATGACGATCGTGAGGATGCCGCGATCGAGCCCGAGGCCGACGAAGAGCAGCAGCAGCGACAGGCCGGTGATGACCTCGGGCATGACGAGCGGCACGTAGACGAGGCCGCTGAAGGCCCGCCGGCCGGTGAACGCGCCGCCGCGATCGAGGGCGAGGGCCGCGAACGTCCCCAGGATCGTCGCGAGGGTGGCAGCGGCGAGCGCCACGACGAACGAGACGCGGGCGGATTCGAGCAGCGGCCCGTCGGCGAACAGGATCCCGTACCAGCGCGTCGAAAACCCGCCCCAGACCGTGACGAGGGCGGAGGCGTTGAAGGAATAGACCGCCAGGATCAGAATGGGCGCGTAGAGGAACCCGAGTCCGAGGGCCAGCGCCACGCGATCGAGCGCCTTCATCGCGGCGCATCCGCGTGAGGCTGGTCGGCCTCGCGGAAGAGCAGGAGCGGACCCACCACCAGGACGAGCACGAGGATCGCCACGGCGGAGGCGAGCGGCCAGTCGCGATTGGAGAAGAACTCGCTCCACAGCACCCGGCCCAGCATCAGCGTATCCGAGCCGCCCAGAAGGTCTGGAATGATGAACTCGCCGACCATGGGCACGAAGCAGAGGAGCGCGCCAGCGGCGAGCCCCGGTCGCGCCAGCGGCAGCGTCACGGTCCAGAACGCGCGCACCGGCCCGGCGCCGAGGTCGGCCGCCGCCTCGATCAGGCTGGGATCGCGCTTGGCCAGCACCGCGTAGAGCGGCAGCACCATGAAGGGCAGGTAAGCGTAGGTGAGCCCGATCAGCACCGCCCCTTGCGTGTTCAGGATCTCCAGCGGCTGATCGACCAACCCGAGCCGCATCAGCCCGGCGTTGAGCAGGCCCTCCGGCTTGAGGATCGCGATCCAGGCATAGATCCGGATGAGGAAGCTCGTCCAGAACGGCACGATCACCAGGGCGAGGAGGATCGGCTGGCTCCGCGCCGGCGCGCGCGCGAGGGCATGGGCGATGGGCGTACCGATCAGTGCTAGGATGACGGTGGCGGTCGCGGCGAGCGCCAGGGACGACAGGGCCGCATCACGGTACAGGGCGTCCGAGGCCAGGGTCTCGAAGTTGGCGAAGTCGAGGGCTTCGAGGAAGCTGCCCCAGCCCTCCAGGCCCGCGCTCCAATCCAGCACCGGCAGGTAGGGAGGCTGCGCCATGGCCGGGCTCGACAGGCTGATCTTGAGGGTGATGACGACCGGCAGGAGGACGAAGGCCGCGAGCCAGAGAAAGGGCACGACCGGAACGAGGCGCCTCATTCGACGAGCCCTCCGCTCACGACGGCATCAGCCAGGCCGCCTCGGGACGGTAGGCAAGGCCGACGGTGGCACCCTCCCCCGGTATGGCGGAGCCGGCTGTCGCGCTGACCCGCCAGAGCGTGCCGTCCCCGAGGCGCACCTGCGCGCGCAGGCGGTCGCCGAGATAGGTCGTCTCCACGACCTGCCCGGTCAGGGTCGGGCCCGGCACCGGATCCAGGGCGATGCGTTCCGGGCGGAGGGCGATCACCACATCGCCCTCCGCCGGCCCCGCCGCGCGCAAGGGGCCGCAGGCCGTCTCGACGGTGGCGATGCCCGCCGCGTCGCGCGACCGGATCCGGCCGCCGATCAGGTTCACGTCGCCCAGGAGACCGGCGACGAAGCGGGTCGCGGGACGCTCGTAGAGGCTCGCCGGGTCGCCGATCTGGACGAGGCGGCCCCGATTCATCACGCCGATCCGGTCGGCGAGCGCCATGGCCTCCGCCGGATCGTGGGTCACGACAACGAAGCTCGTGCCGAGGCGCTTCTGCAGCCCCCGTAACTCGCCCTGGGTTTCTTCCCGCAGGGCCCGGTCGAGGGCACCGAGCGGCTCGTCGAGGAGCAGGACCTTCGGCGAACGGGCGAGCGCCCGGGCCAGGGCCACCCGCTGGCGCTGGCCGCCCGAGAGGGTGTCGGGCCGGCGCTCGCCGAACCCGTCGAGGCGCACGAGGCGCAGGAGTTCAGCCACCCGCGCGTGCCGTGCGGCGCGGCCCAGGCCGTTCAGCCCGTAGGCGATGTTGGCCGCCACGTTCATGTGCGGGAACAGCGCGTAGGACTGGAACATCATGTTCACCGGCCGACGGTGCGGTGGGTCGGCGGTGATGTCGGTGCCATCGAGGTGGATGCTGCCCACGCTCGGCGCTTCGAACCCGCCGATGAGACGCAACAGGGTGCTCTTGCCGCAGCCCGAGGGCCCGAGCAGGCACAGGAACTCGCCCGCCGCCAGACTCAGGTCGAGATCCGCCACCGCCTCGTGCGCACCGAAGCGTTTCGAGAGGCCGGCACAGGTGAGGAGGCCGGTGGTCCCCGGCGAGGTCGTCGGCCCCATGATGCGTGCCGCCGCCCTCAGCTGTCCTCGCGCAACGCTTCCGCCACGCGGGCTTCGAGGAGGTCGGGACGGCGGATCACCAGGGCGCCGCGCGTGCGGTCGATCAGCCCGTCCGTCGCCATCACGGTGAATTCGCGCGTCACCTGCTCGCGGCGGCAGCCGATCCGGGCGGCGAGCACGTGGTGATAGGGCGGCGGCGTCACCACGCGCTCGCCGTCGCCACCCGCGCGCGGAACCGAGAGGCGCAGCAATTCGGCGTAGAGGCGGTGGCGCAGATCGAGGAGCGCGTGCTCCATGAGGCGGGTGTTCAGTTCACGCACGCGCTTGGCGAGCAGCCGGAACAGGCGGTCGGCGATGGATTCCGACGCGAAGATGATCTGGCGGAAGACCGGGGCCGGCACCACGCAGACCTCGCCGCGCGTCAGCGCCGTGACGTTCGCCGAGCGGCCGATGCCGTCGAGGGCGGCGAGCTCGCCGAAGAAGGCGCCGCCGCGCATCTCGCCGAGGATGACCTCCTTGCCGGATTGCGACCGGTTCAGGATGCGCACCTCACCCGATGCCAGGAAGTACACGTCGGTGGAGACGTCGTCGTAGTCGACCAGCACTTCGTTCTCGTCGAAGCGGCGCCAGTGGCAGCGTGTCTCGTAGGACGACAGCTCGATTCCCGGTTCCTTGAAGAACGGGATGGTCGCCAGCCGTCCTGTGGTCACGCGTTTTGCCTCCGCTCGTATGGTCGACCTGATCGATACGCTGTGCAACTGCTAGGTCAAGCTGCGTGAACGCTTCCGCCGCCGATAGGCGTGGATGCGCTGTCGACACCGTTCCCAGCGCCACCGAACGGGTCGCCGATCGTGGCGCTTGCCACTGGGCCGCCTTGCCCGCAAAAGCCCGGCATGCTGCGCGTCAACGACCTCACCTACCGCATCGGCGAGCGCCTGATCCTCGACGGCGCCACCTTCGTGATCCCGGATCGCGCCCGCGTCGGGCTGGTCGGCCGCAACGGCGCGGGCAAGACCACCTTGTTCAAGGCGATCCTCGGCGAGTTGCCCACCGAGGGCGGCACGGTTTCGATGCCCAAGGGCATGCGCATCGGCGCGGTGGCCCAGGAGGCGCCGGCGGGTCCCGAGACCCTGCACGCGGTCGTCCTCGCGGCGGACACCGAGCGCGCCCGGCTGATGGCGGAGGCCGAGCACGCCGACGGGATCCGGCGGGCCGAGATCGAGACCCGGCTGGTGGACATCGAGGCGCATTCGGCGCCGGCTCGTGCGGCCGCGATCCTGCACGGCCTCGGCTTCGACGCAGAGGCGCAGGGTCGCCCCTGCTCGGACTTCTCCGGAGGCTGGCGCATGCGCGTGGCCCTCGCCGCGGTGCTGTTCTCCGAACCCGACCTGCTGCTGCTGGACGAGCCGACCAACTACCTCGACATCGAGGGCACGATCTGGCTCTACGACTACCTCGAGCGCTACCCGCGCACCGCCGTCATCATCAGCCACGACCGCGACCTGCTCGACGAGTGCGTGGACCACATCCTCCACCTCGATCGCGGCAAGCTCAGCATCTACCGGGGCGGATACACCTCCTTCGCCCGGCAGGTGGCCGAGAAGCGCGTGCTCCAAGCCAAGGCCAAGGCCAAGCAGGATGTTGAGCGCGCGCATCTCCAGAGCTTCGTGGACCGCTTCAAGGCCAAGGCCACGAAGGCGCGCCAGGCCCAGTCCCGGGTCAAGCGGCTCGCCAAGATGGAGATCATCGCCTCGGTGATCGAGGACGACGTGCCGGCCTTCCGCCTGCCGAGCCCTGAGCGGCCGCTCTCGCCGCCCATCGTCGCCATGGAGCGGGTACAGGCCGGCTATCCGGACCGGATCGTGCTCTCGGGCCTCAACCTGAGTCTCGCCCCCGACGACCGGGTGGCGCTGCTCGGGGCCAACGGCAACGGCAAGTCGACCTTCTGCAAGCTCATCGGCGGCCGCCTTCCCCCCTTGAGCGGCGAGCTTCGGCGCTCGGGCAAGATGGAGGTCGCGTACTTCGCCCAGCACCAGCTCGACGAGCTGCGCCCGGCCGAGAGCGCCTATGCCCATGTCCGCGACCTGATGCCGGACGTTCCCGAATCGAAGGCGCGCGCGGCTGCCGCCCGGCTCGGCTTCTCGGGTACGAAGTCGGAGACACCGGTCTCGCAGCTCTCCGGTGGCGAGAAGGCACGCCTGCTCATGGGGCTGGCGGCCTTCAAGGGCCCGCACCTCCTCATCCTGGACGAGCCGACCAACCACCTCGACATCGAGAGCCGGCAGGCGCTGGTGGAGGCGATCAACGATTACGAGGGCGCCGTCATCCTGGTCAGCCATGATCGCTTCCTGGTGGAGGCCTGCGCCGACCGGCTCTGGCTCGTCTCGAACGGATCCGTCAAAGCGTTCGACGGCGACATGGACGATTACCGCCGCTTCGTCCTGGCCGGTCCCGAGCGCGAGGCCGAGAAGGGCAGCGCCGATTCGACCGGCGGCGCCAAGGCCGTGGAGCGCCGCTCCAACGCCGACCGGCGCGTGGCGCTGGCGCCCCTGCGCAAGAAGCTCGAGGGCGTCGAGGCGCGGATGAAGAAGCTGACCGACGCCATGGCCAAGATCGACGCGGCGCTGGCCGACGGCACGGCCTTTCAGGCGAACCCCGCCAAGGCGGGCGAACTCGCCAAGATGCGCTCGGATGCGGCCGCCGCCCTGGAGGCGGCCGAGGAGGAGTGGCTGGAACTCAGCGGCGAGATCGAGGGCGCCGGCGCCTGAGCGGCGGTGCGTCGCGCAGGCGGGCGGGCAACATTCCCGAGGGCGCAGGCGTTTCCCGGTTTAGCGCAACGCTGAAGGGAACCCGCGATGCCCGATGCCACCCGTCGATCCCGGTTCGGCCCCGGGCTCGCGCTGCTCCCCTTCGGGGCCGCCGCCGCGTGGCTCGCCTACAGCCGCTACGGCATCGACCACCGGCAACGCCTGCACCCCGCCCTCCCCGGCCGACAGGAATGCCTCGGGAGCGAGGCCGGCGGCCTGGCCTTCTACGGCTCCGACGCGGCCGAAGGCGTTCCGCTCCTGCTGATCCACTCCGTCAACGCGGCGGCCAATGCCTACGAGGTCCGGCCCCTCTACCGGCACTATGCCCGCTCGCGGCCCGTCTACGCCCTGGACCTGCCGGGCTTCGGCTTCTCCGAGCGGAGCGACCGCGTCTACACCCCGGAACTGATGGTGGCGGCGATCCACGCCATGGTCGCGGAGATCCGGCGCCGCCACGGCGGGTCACGCGTCGATGCGGTGGCCCTCTCGCTGTCGGCCGAGTTCCTCGCGCGGGCGGCCCTGGAACGCCGTGAGGATTACCGCAGCCTCGGCTTCATCAGCCCCACGGGTTTCGACCGGCGTTATGCGCGCCGCAGCCCGAAGGGCAGCGACGCCGCCCGCGCGGTGGTGGGCTTTCCGCTCTGGAGCCGGGCCGTGTTCGACCTGCTGGTCAGCCGCCCCAGCATGCGCTTCTTCCTGGAGAAGACCTGGGGCTCACCCCAGATCGACGAGGGCCTGTTCGAGTACGATCAGGCGTCCGCCCACCAGCCCGGCGCCGAACATGCGCCGTTCTCGTTCCTGGCCGGGCACCTCTTCGCCACGGAGACGGGCCGGGTCTATCCGCGCCTCGACCTGCCGGTCTGGATGGTGCACGGCACGCGCGGCGACTTCGTCGATTACCGGCACGCGGAGGAATTCCACGATGCGCCCGACTGGACGATCGACGTTCTGGAGACCGGCGCCTTCCCGCATTTCGAGCGCCTGCCCGACGTGACCGCGCGCTACGACAGGTTCCTGGCCGGGCTCACCCCCTGACCCCTGGTCGCTCGCGCCGCGCCGGGTTAGTCGAGGGGCACGCCCGCTCACGAAAACCCCGGAGCACCGATGCCAGACCTTTCCCTCGCCGCCGCCCAGACCATCGTCGCCACCGCCCTGGAGACCGCGCGCGGTCACGACCTGAAGCCCCTCGCCGTGGTCGTCTACGATGCGCGTGGGGCGCTGAAGGCGCTGGGCGCCGAGGACGGCACCTCGCTGCGCCGGGCCGAGGTCGCGATGGGCAAGGCGAATGGTTGCCTCGCCCTCGGACTCGGCGGGCGCGCCATCCACAAGCGCGCGGAGGAGCAGGCCTATTTCGCCGCGGCCGTGAGCCACCTCGTCGGCCCGGCCGCCCTCGTGCCGGTGCCGGGCGGCGTGCTGATCCTCGAGGCCGGGGCGGTGGTCGGCGCGGTCGGCGTTTCGGGCGACACCTCCGACAACGACGAACGCTGCGCCGTCGCCGGCATCGAGGCGGCGGGCCTCACCGCGCAGACCGGCGCCTGAGGTGACGGCACGCCCGCATCGGCGCCATTGCCTGATGGGGGGCGCGGCCGCCCTGACGAGTGCGCTCGCCGGACCGGTGGACGCAGCCCCCGCCGACCTCTACCGGCGCGGCAACGATGCGGACCCGGAGACCCTGGACCCGCACAAGTCCTCCACCGTGGCCGAGGCGCATATCCTGCGCGACCTCTACGAGGGCCTGCTCACCTACGACTATTGCGGCGCCCTGATCCCCGGCGCCGCCACGCACTGGACGATCTCCGACGACGGCCTGACCTACGAGTTCACCCTGCGCGAGGACGGCCGCTGGTCCAACGGCGATCCGGTCGTCGCCGCCGATTTCGTCTTCGCCCTCCGGCGCATCCTTTCCCCCGTCACGGCGGCGAAATACGCCGAGGTGCTGTTCCCGCTGAAGAACGCCCGCGCGGTGAACCAGGGCACGATGCCACCCGATGCCCTCGGGGTCGCGGCGCCCGAGGCCCGGCGCCTCGTGCTGACCCTCGAGCAGCCGACGCCGTACATGCTCGAACTGCTGACGCATCAGACCTCCCTGCCCGTGCACCCACCCACCGTGGCGCGGTTCGGCGACGCCTTCACGCGGCCCGGCAACAGCGTCACCAACGGCCCCTATCGCTTGCGGGATGTGGTGCCGAACGACCGCATCACGCTCGAGCGCAACCCCGGTTTCTATGCGGCCGCCGATGTCGCGATCCCGCGGGTGGCCTTCCTGCCCACGCCCGACCTGTCGAGCGCGGTGCGGCGCTACGCGGCGGGCGAGATCGATTCCCTGGCCGACCTGCCGGGCGACCAGATCGCCTCCCTGAAGGCGCGCTTTCCCGGTCAGGTGGCGCTGGGGCCGGCACTCGGCCTCTATGCGTTGTCGCTCAACACCAGCAAGGCGCCGTTCGACGATGTCCGGGTGCGCCGCGCCCTCTCCCTGGTGATCGACCGCGAGTTCCTGGCGGACAAGCTCTGGGGCGGGACCATGATGCCGGCCTACTCGCTCTGTCCGCCCGGCCTCGACAACGCCCGGCCCCCGCCGGAACTCGCCGGGCGCGACGCCCTGCCCATCGACCGGGAGGACGAGGCCCGCGCGCTCCTGGCCGCCGCCGGCTTCACCGAGGGACCGCGGCCCCTGCGGGTGGAATACCGCTTCAACGTCAGCGACAACAACCGCAACACCGCACTCGCCATCGCCGAGATGTGGCGTGGCATCGGCGTCGAGACCCGCTTCGTCTACACCGATGCCAAGACCCACTTCGCCTACCTGCGCGACGGCGGCGACTTCGACGTGGCGCGCATGTCCTGGATCGCCGATTACTCGGACCCACAGAACTTTCTGTTCCTTTTGGAGGGCGGCAACGACGGGCTGAACCCCGGCCGCTACGCCAATCCGGCCTACGATGCGCTAATGCGCCGGGCCGCCGCCGAGCGCGAACTCGGGACGCGCGCCGACCTGCTGTTCGCGGCCGAGACGATCATCGTCACGGACCTGCCGTGGATCCCCGTGATGCACACCCGCACGAAGGCGCTGATCGCCCCGCGCCTCGTCGGCTATCACCCGAACCTCCGGAACGTCGTGCCGACCCGCTTTCTCAGGCTCGCCCCGTGATCGCTTTCGTCCTGCGCCGCCTGCTCCAGGCGATCCCAACCCTGTTCGCCGTGGTGACGCTGAGCTTCTTCCTCATCCGCCTGGCGCCGGGCGGACCCTTCGACCTCGAGCGCCCCCTGCCGCCGGCCGCCATGGCCAACCTCGCGCGGGTCTACGGCCTCGATCAGCCGCTTGGGGTGCAATATCTGCGCTACCTCGGCGCCCTCGCGACCGGGGATTTCGGTCCGTCCTTCTCGTTCCGCGATCTCACCGTGGCCGAACTGTTCGCGCGCGGCCTGCCGGTCTCGATGACGCTGGGCGCCCTGGCGCTCGCGCTGGCCCTGGCGCTCGGCATCGGCCTCGGCACGCTGGCGGCCTTCCGGCGCGGCGGCGCGATCGACCGCGGCATCGGCCTGACGGCGGGCGTCGCCCTGGCGGTGCCGACCTTCGTCGTCGCCCCTCTGCTCCAGATCGTGTTCGGCCTGAGCCTGCGATGGTTGCCCGTGGGGAGTTGGGAAGGCGGCGCGCCGGCCCATCTGGTGCTGCCGGTGATCACCCTGGCCCTGCCGCAGGTCGGGGCGCTCGCCCGCCTCACCCGCGCCTCGCTCGCCGAAGTGCTCTCCGCCCAGCCCATCCGCACCCAGCGCGCCATGGGACTGCCACCCTACCGCATCGCCCGACATGCCCTGCGAGCCGCACTCCTGCCGGTTCTGGCGATCCTCGGCCCCACCGCCGCCGGCCTGCTCACGGGCTCGGTGGTGGTCGAGACCATCTTCGGATTGCCGGGCATCGGCCGCTACTTCGTGGATGGCGCGCTGAACCGCGACTACACACTCGTGATGGGCACGGTGATCCTGGTCGCCGTGTTCGTGATCGCCCTCAACATCCTCTCGGACCTGCTCTCCGGTCTCCTCGATCCGCGCCTGCGGATGGCCCGGTGAAGCGCGCGCTCGCGCGCCTCGCGCGCAACCGGCCGGCGCTGGCGGCGATGCTGGTCCTCATCGGCATCGCCCTCGCCTGCCTCGTCGGCCCCGGCCTGACCGGACACGATCCGAGCCGGATCTACCCCGATCTCGTCCGCATGGCGCCCTCGTTCAGCCCCCATCCCGGCCCCGACGCCATCGGTCCGGCGGTGGAGCGTCTCGCCTTCCGGATGCGGGCCACGCCGGAGGCGATCCGGGTCGAGGGATCGATCCTGCACCTCACCCTCTCGGCGCCGCAGCCGATCGATCCGCGTGCCTTGAGCTACCTGCCCCGCTCCGACCTGTTCGGTCCAGCCACCATCGTGGCGCGGGAGGCGGACGGGCGCCGCCTCGTCGTCGAGGCGCCCGTGCGCCGGCTCACCTTCCCGCTCGGCACCGACGTGCTGGGGCGCGACCTCCTCAGCCGCAGCCTCGTGGCGGGACGGGTCTCCCTGCTCATCGGGCTCGTCGCCACCGGCGTCGCGCTCCTCATCGGCGTCCTCTACGGGGCGGTGGCGGGCTATTGCGGCGGGCGCATCGACGCCGTGATGATGCGCCTGGTCGATGTCCTTTACGCCCTGCCCTTCGTGTTCTTCGTCATCCTGCTACTGGTGTTCTTCCGCGCCGGGATCGGGCTGATTCTCGTGGCGATCGGGGCGGTGGAGTGGCTCGACATGGCCCGTATCGTCCGGGCGCAGACTCTGTCGCTGCGCCAGCGTGACTTCGTCCGCGCGGCCGAGGCGCTCGGCCTCTCCGCCGGCGCGATCCTGCGCCGGCACATCCTGCCCAACACGCTCGGACCCGTCACCGTCGCCGCGACCCTGCTGGTGCCGAAGGTGATTCTGCTGGAAAGCTTCCTCTCCTTCCTGGGCCTCGGGGTGCAGGAGCCGTCAACCAGCTGGGGCGCCCTGATCGCCGAGGGCTCCCGCGCCATCGAATCCGCGCCCTGGATGCTCGCCGCGCCGGCCGGCTTCCTCGTGACCACCCTGGTCGCCCTCAACATCCTGGGCGACGGTCTCGCCGACGCCCTCGATCCGCGGCTTTCGGAGACGCGCTGACGCTCAGCGCGGACCGGTCAGGCCCGGATACACCACCCGGACGACGCGGCGTTCCTCCGGAACCTCCTCGGCCAGCCTCAACCGCAGTGCCGGATCCTCGATCGTCGGCAGCGGCCCGTCGGGACTCGAGCGCAGGCGCCACACGGATCCGGCGACCCTGTCCCGGCGCGAATTCGTATCGATGCCGGCCAGTACCGCGAAGGCGAGGAGCCAGGAGGAGGCGAGAATCGCGGTGAAAAGGAAGATCGTGTCGAGCAGGCGTGGCATCGGGGCGGCGTCCGGAAGGGCGCACCCACTCGAACGCGAAGCATTTTACCATCGCACCAAGCTTGGCGGAACAAGCGACCGTCCGGCGAGATTGCCAACAGCTTGCGTGGCGCACGGTTAACGAGGATTCGATGACAACCAGGGCCTTGGGCGACGCGAAGGGTGCGGCGGGCGCGACGACGCCCGAACGGGTGCCGATGGGGACGGTGATCGACACCGACATCTCGGCCCGTCTCGACCGCCTGCCCTGGGGACGCTTCCATGTCCTCGTCATCGTGGCGCTCGGCATCACCTGGGTGCTCGACGGGCTCGAGGTCACCCTGGCCGGTTCCCTGGTCGGGGCCCTGCGCGCCGAGCCGATGAGCTTCACCGAGTTCGATATCGGGCTCGCGGCAAGCTCCTACCTCGTCGGCGCGGTCACCGGGGCCCTCGGGTTCGGCTGGCTCACCGACCGGATCGGGCGCAAGAAACTCTTCTTCATCACCCTGGCGCTCTACCTCGCGGCCACCGCCGCCACGGGACTGTCCTGGGACATCTACAGCTTCTGCCTGTTCCGCTTCCTCACCGGCGCGGGAATCGGTGGCGAATACACCGCCATCAACTCGACGATCCAGGAACTGGTCCCCGCCCGCGTGCGCGGATGGACGGATCTGGTCATCAACGGCTCGTTCTGGATCGGAGCTGCGATGGGGTCCTTCCTCTCCATCGTGGTGCTGCGCCCGGGCATGATCGACCCGGCCTGGGGCTGGCGGATCGCCTTCTTCGTGGGCGGCGGCATCGGCCTCGTGATCCTGCTCCTGCGCACCTGGATCCCCGAGAGCCCGCGCTGGCTCGCCACCCATGGCTACGTGGCGGAAGCCGACCGCGTGGTCTCGGGCATCGAGAAGCGCTTCATCGACGAGGGGCACACCCTGCCGCCCATCGACGACGCCAAGCGCATGAAGCTCCGGACCCGCAGCCATACGCCGCTCAAGGAGGTGTTCGGCACCATGCTGGTCGGCCATCGGCGCCAGACCCTGGTGGGCCTGGCCCTGATGATCGCGCAGGCCTTCTTCTACAACGCCCTGTTCTTCACCTATGCCCTGGTTCTGCAGCGCTTCTACGGCGTGCCGGGGGACCATGTCGGCTGGTACCTGCTGCCCTTCGCGCTGGGCTCCTTCCTCGGCCCGCTCCTCCTCGGGCGTCTGTTCGACACGGTGGGCCGCCGCCCTATGATCGCGTTCACCTACGGCATCTCCGCGGTCCTGCTCACCGTCACCGGCTATCTGTTCAAGATCGAGGTGTTCGGCCCCGTGGGCCAAACGGCGGCCTGGATGGTGGTGTTCTTCTTCGCCTCCGCCGCCGCGAGCGCCGCCTATCTCACGGTGGCCGAGACCTTCCCCCTCGAAATCCGCGCGCTCGCCATCGCGGTGTTCTACGCCCTCGGGACCGGCATCGGCGGTGTCTCCGGGCCCCTCCTGTTCGGGGCCCTGGTGGAATCGGGCTCCCGCGACAACGTACTGATCGGCTACCTCATCGGCGCCGGGCTGATGGCGGTGGCGGCCGTGGTGGGCGGACTCTTCGGCACGGCCGCAGAGGGCAAGTCGCTGGAGGACGTGTCGAAACCCCTGGCGGCGGCCTGAGCCGCCGGTCGAGGCGGTCACGGGCTCAGGAGCGGCGTTCGGCGAAGAAGCCGCGCAGCAGGGCGGCGGCCTCCGCCTCCCGGAAGCCGCCATAGACCTCCGGCGCATGGTGGCAGGTCGGCTGGTTGAAGACGCGCGGCCCGTGCTCGACCGCTCCGCCCTTGGGGTCCGAGGCCGCGAAGTACAGTCGCCTGATGCGCGCGAAGGAGATCGCGCCCGCGCACATGGGACAGGGTTCGAGGGTGACGTAGAGGTCGCAGCCGCTGAGCCGCTCGTCGTCGAGGGCGAGGCACGCGGCGCGGATCGCCAGGATCTCCGCATGCGCGGTCGGATCGCGCAGGATTCGCGGCCTGTTATGCGCCACGGCGATCACCACGCCGTCCTTCACCACCGCTGCCCCGACCGGCACTTCGCCCTCCGCCGCCGCACGGCGTGCCGCCGCGAAGGCGAGGCTCAGCGGGTCGGTATTCGCGTCGTGGTCCGGAAGTGCGGAAGGGTGCGTGGCCATCTCTGAAGTTCCTGCCCGCCGCGCGACGCGGAGGCAACGCATCACGCGAAGCGCATGACGAACGGGAACATCACCGGGACGTGGCCGTTGGACAAGCCGACGCGGTTCGACCGCCACTGAAAGTTGAGGAGCGCACCATGAGCAGCACCACCGACAAGATCAAGGGCCTTGCCAACGAAGCCGTCGGCAACGTCAAGCAGGGCATCGGCAATGCCACGGACAACGACAAGCTGAAGGCCGAGGGCAAGGCGCAGGAACTGAAGGGCGAAGCCCAGAAGACCGTCGGCGATGCCAAGGACGGCGTGAAGAACGCCGCCGATACGGTCAAGAGCAAGCTCTGATCGCGCGCCGCGGGAGCCTCGCTTCCGCACCACGATGAGCGTGAAGGGCGGCCGCAAGGTCGCCCTTTCGCGTGCCCGAGGCCCGGTCGGGCACGGATTTCGACCCTCGATCGACCAGTTCCTGCGGATGCCGGGTCGCGGTGAGCCGGGATCACTCGCAACAGCGCGTCCGCTCTGTTATGGGGCTGGCATGAGCGACAAGACTGACGATACGAATGGCGAGTCCGAGGACGCGCCTGCGAAGAAATCCCGTTCGAAAGCCAAGCCGGCCTCGTTGAAGACGGCGTCGTCGAAGACGGCTGCATCCGAGAGCGCTGCGACCGAGACGGCTTTGGAGAGCACGCCGGAGACCGGCGGCCGCGAAGCCGCAAATCCGGAAGTCGAAAGTCCGAAGGCGAAAGTCGCGAAGCCGAGAGCCACCAAGAAAACGGCTCCGAAGACGGCAGCTTCGCAGGGCGCGGCACCGATCGCCGAGACGGCGGCTCCCGAGGTCCCTGGCGGCGAGACTTCGGAATCGAAGCCTGCGAAGACGGATCCCTCCGAATCCGGATCTGCGAAGGCCGAATCGTCCGAAACCCAAGCCTCCGAGCCGAAGCCGGCGCGTACGAAGCGCGCTGAGAAGACGGCCGAGGTCGCCACCGAATCATCACCCGCGACCGCGTGGGCACCCGCGACCGATGCCGGCATTCCGGGCGATTCCGCCGAGGAGAAGCCGAAGGTCCGCCGCGTCGTCGCCCCGGCCCGTGGCGGCGACGCCCCCCTGCGGCGCAAGCCCGCTGCGGCGAAGGTCGTGCCAGTCGCCAGGCCCGAGGCGGAGACCGCTGAAGGCGAAGCCGGGACGCCGGAGGGCGACCGCATCGCCAAGGCCATTGCCAGGGCCGGCATTGCCTCCCGCCGCGACGCCGAAGCGATGATCGAGCAGGGCCGCGTCACCCTGAACGGCCGGACGCTGACTTCGCCGGCCATCAACGTGACGCCGGAGGATGCGATCACCGTCGACGGCGAGCCGCTGCCCGCCCGCGAGCGCACCCGCCTGTGGATCTATCACAAGCCGCGCGGCCTCGTGACCACGGCCCGCGATCCCGAGGGCCGGCAGACGGTCTTTGAGGCCCTGCCCGAGGACCTGCCCCGCGTCGTCGCCATCGGACGCCTCGACATCAACACCGAGGGCCTGCTCCTCCTCACCAATGACGGCGGGCTCGCCAAGGTCATCGCCCATCCCGATACCGGTTGGCTGCGCCGCTACCGCGTGCGCGCCCACGGCGACACCACCCAGGCCGAACTCGACAAGCTGCGCCGGGGCGTCACCATCGACGGGATGGATTACGGCCCCGTCGAAGCGACCCTGGACCGGGCGTCCGGCGACAACCTCTGGCTGACGCTCGGCCTGCGCGAAGGCAAGAACCGCGAGGTCAAGCGCATCCTGGAGCATCTCGGCCTGGCGGTGAACCGCCTGATCCGGCTCTCCTTCGGACCGTTCCAGCTCGGCGACCTCGAGGCGGGTCTGGCCGAGGAGATCCGCACCAAGGTGCTGAAGGAACAGCTCGGCCCGGCCCTGTCCGAACAGGCCGGCGTCGATTTCGAGAGCCCCGTCCGCGAGCCGATCGCGGCGTTCGGATCGCCGAAGCAGCAGGCCAAACAGCCCGCCCGCAGCGCCTCGGCGGCGCAGCGTCGCGAGCCGCGGGCCTATGACGACGAAGCCCCCCGCGCCGACCGCGGTTCGTTCCGAGGCGGCGAGCGTCCGGCGGCACCGGCGAAGCCAGCCCGCGTCCCGACCGGCGGCAACAGTGCGGGCCCGCGCCGTTCCGTCTGGCGCGCCGAGGACGAGGCACGTCCGGAGGATGGGCCGCGCCGGGTGAAGATCCCGCGCCGGGGCGCCGATCCGAAGGTAGAGCGCGAAGCCGCCGCCGCGCGGGGCCGCGAGCGCGTCGGCGCGATCAGCACCGGCGAGCGCCGCGTTCTCGTGGAGCGCCTGAAGTCCAGCCCACAAGAGCCGGCGGCCGAGCCGCACCGTCGCGACAGCGGCGCGCGCCGCCGCGACGAGACGAGCGCGCCTCGGTCCGCGCGTCCGCCTCAGACGGATTCCTACGGGGCGCGGTCCGAATCCCAGAACCGTCCGTTCCGCCAATCCGACGCGCGTCCTCCCCGTCGCGGTGACGACGCGGCCCGGCCCGCCCGGACCTTCGGCGAGGGCCGCCCGCAGCGTCGCGACGACGAGCGCCCGCGCGGAAACTTTCGGCAGGACGGCGCCGAGCGCCGTGGCCCGCCGCCGGGCAGCGAGGATCGCCCGCGCGGCCCGTTCCGCTCCAATGCCAACCGCCAGGCCGGTGACGGTGCGGAGCGAGGCGCACGCGCATCGGCGCCGCGCGGTGACCGTCCCGATGGCTTCCGCAACGAGAAGCCCGGCGGCTTCCGCGATGGCGAGCGTTCCGGCGGTGACCGGGGCGGGTTCAAGGGTGGTGCCAAGCCCGGCGGAAAGCCCGGTGGCTTCAAGGCCGGCGGCAAACCCGGCGGCTTCTCGAAGCCCGGTGGAAAGCCGAGCGGCGGCTTCGGGCGGGGCGGATCCGGCGGCGGCAAACCGGGTGGCTCTGCGCGGCCCGCCGGAGGCTCCTCTCGGCCCGCCGGTGGCTCGGGCAAACCCGGCGGCTCGGGTCGTCCGCCGCGCGGCGGGGGCCGGTGAGGATCGTCGGCGGCGATCATCGCGGTCGCCGCCTCGCCACACCGAAGACCGATGCCATCCGCCCGACCTCGGACCGCCTGCGCGAGGCGATCTTCAACGTCCTGGCCCACGCCTATGACGACGCGGCGGTGGGCGCCCGTGTTCTCGACCTCTTCGCCGGCACCGGCGCCCTGAGCTTCGAAGCCCTGTCGCGGGGGGCGGCTTACGCGCTCCTCGTTGACGAGGGGGCGGAAGCGCGGGCGCTGATCCGCGAGAACATCGAGGCGTTCGGCGCCGAGGGCGCGACGCGCCTGTTCCGGCGGGATGCCACGCGGCTGGGTCCGGTCGGCACCAGCGGCACCTTCACCCTGGTCTTCTGCGATCCGCCCTATAGCCGCGACCTCGCGCCGGCGGCACTCGCCAGCGCGGCCGAGGGCGGCTGGCTCGCCCCCGGCGCCCTGGTCGTGGTGGAGGAGGCGGCGAGCGTCCAAGTCGCGCTACCCGCCGGATTCACCGAGCTGGAACGCCGGACCTACGGCGACACCGCCCTCGCCTACGCGCGCTACCGGGACTGACCCCGCGACCGCTGCGCGCGGAGGGAACCTGCGGGCCGCGACCCTGCGTTGCCCCCACATGGTCCTCGAAGACACTGCGCCGGACTCCATCACGATCGAACCGCCCGGCGACGCACAGCGGGACGTGTCCCGCCCCGCGCGCCTCTGGCGCCCGCGCCGCGTGCTGGTGACTCCGGCGGCGCTGGAGCATGAGCACGGCCGAGCGATCCTGGCCCGCGTCGAGGCCCTGGGGCTTCCCGTCGAGCGCCTGAAGAGCAATCGCCTGATGGGCCTGCGCGACGCGGACCCGCGTAAGGCCTATCGCGACGCGAAGGCCACCCTCGCCATCGTGGTTGCGCCCCCGACCAAGCTGAAGCTGCAGCCGATCCCCCCGAGCGCCGATTGGCGTGTCGACCTCGCCGAGGGTTGCCCCGCCCATTGCCAGTACTGCTACCTCGCCGGTTCGCTGTCCGGCCCGCCGGTGACGCGGGCCTATGCCAATCTCGACGCCATCCTGGCCAATCTCGGCGGCTATCTCGGCCAGGGCGGCGTCACCTCGGCGCAGGCCGAGCGATCCGGGGAAGGCACCACCTTCGAGGCCTCCTGCTATACGGACCCGCTCGGCATCGAGCACCTGACCGGCTCCCTCTCGGCCGCGATCACGCATTTCGGAGCCTGGGATGCCCCGGTGCAGCTCCGCTTCACCACCAAGTTCGCCGGCGTCGCGCCGCTGCTCACCCTGCCCCATCGCGGCCGGACCCGTATCCGCTTCTCGGTGAACGCCCGCAACGCCGCCCGCTACGAAGGCGGGACCGCGAGCCTCGATGCGCGCCTGGCCGCGCTGCGCGCCGTCGCGCAGGCGGGCTACCCGGTCGGTCTCACCATCGCGCCGATCCTGCCCGTGCCGGACTGGGCCGACGCCTACGCAGCCTTGGCGCGCGACGTCGCCGAAGCGCTCGCCGGCGTGCCCAACCTCGATCTCACGGTCGAGCTCATCACCCACCGCTTCACGCCGGGCTCGAAGGACGTGCTCCAGGGCTGGTATCCCGGTTCGGACCTGCCGATGGCGGAGGCGGAGCGCAGCCGCAAGCTCACGAAGTTCGGCTCCGTGAAGTACGTCTTCCCCCGTGAGCTCATGCAGGCGATGCGTCAGACCATCACCGAGACGGTCCGGACGACCCTGCCGCAGGCGCGGATCCTCTACTGGACCTGACCGTCAGCGATCCCCCGGGTCGCCACTGGCGTCGAAGCGCGTTCGCGCATCCTGGATCGCCGGAAGGTTCGCGAAGGCCCAGGCGCCCAGGGCCTGGACCGGCTCCTGCAGGGAGCGGCCGAGCGGGGTCAGTGCATAATCCACCCGCGGCGGAATCGTGGGATACACCGTGCGAGAAACGAGGCCGTCCCGTTCCAGGCCGCGCAAGGTGAAGGTCAGCATTCGCTGCGAAATGCCGCCGATCATCCGCTTCAGTTCGTTGAAACGACGCGGGCCATCCGTCAGCGTCATCACCACCAGGATGCTCCACTTGTCGCCGATCCGTGCCAGCACGGTGCCGACGACCCGACAATCACCGGGATGATGCGATACGGGCACCTCGGTTCCTTCCGTGTGACCGAGTTCCACGCATGTGCCTCCTTGCGCTGCGGCGATCGTGGTTCTCTATAGCGCCCCGGTACACTTCTGATACCAGGGACCGAACATGAAGCTCCTGCACGTCGACGGCAGCATCCTGGGGGATCATTCCGTCAGCCGCACCGTCTCCGCCGCGATCGTCGCGCACCTCAAGGCCGCGGCGCCGGATCTCGCCGTGACCTATCGCGATCTCGCCGCCGAGCCGATCCCGCACCTCTCGGGCGCCTACCTCGCCGGCCACCAGCCCAACGCCACCAACACCTCCGACATTCAGAACGATGTGGCGCTCGGCCGGACGGTGCTGGATGAATTCCTGGACGCCGACATCGTGGTGATCGGCGCACCGCTCTACAACTTCACGGTCTCCTCCCAGCTGAAAGCCTGGATCGACCGCATCCTCGTCGCCGGTAAGACCTTTAAGTACACGGAAAGCGGCTCGGTCGGCCTCGTATCCGAAAAGCGGGTCATCGTCGCCGTGGCACGGGGGGGCTTCTACGGGGCGGGTACGCCGGCCGCGGCCTCCGAGCACGCCGAGACCTACCTGCGCACCATCCTCACCTTCATCGGCATCACGAATCCGGAGGTCATCGTGGCCGAGGGCATCGCCATCGGCCCGGAATTCCGGGAGAAGGCCCTCGCCGGAGCCCTTGCGGCCGTGTCCAGCCTGCCTGCCGTTTGAGGGAATCCGAGAACCGGATTCGAGCGCCGGGAGCCGTATGAAGGTCCAAGCAGCCATACGACGGCGTCTAAGCTCAGTGCCGAAATTTCGTTATCTTGAAGAGGTTGTGGGCGGCGTAGGTCATCGCCCACAACCTCCTCGGGCCCAGGCGACGGAGCCGTGATGCTCGGACGCCCACGGGCCTGCTTCAATCTACCGAAAGGCATGCTCGGCGAGGTTCCGTGAACCCCCGGCCGAGAGATCTGTCCGAGACCCGAGGTTCTCAGGGATCCAATGAGGCGCAGCGCGGCCTAGACGATGCCGGCGCGCAGCAGATCGTGGACGTGCAGGATGCCGGCGGGCCGGCCATTCTCCACCGCGAAGAGCGCCGTGACACGGCAACGATTCATGGTTTCGAGGGCGGCGCTCGCAAGCAGGGACGGATCGACCACGAGCGGATTCTCGGTCATCACGTCCTCGACCGGCATCGCCAGGAGTTCGGAGCCGATATGGCGGCGCAGATCGCCGTCGGTCACGACACCCACGAGCATCCCGCTTTCGTCCACCACACCCACGCAGCCGAAGCGCCGCCCCGCGATCGCCAGCAGCACGTCGCGCATGAGTGTCCCGGATCCCACGAGCGGGATCTCGTCGCCCGTGTGCATAAGCTGCCCCACGGTCTTGAGCCGAGCCGCAAGGTTGCCGCCCGGATGGAAGGTTCGGAAGTTGGAGCTCGTGAAGCCGCGTCGCGCCAACAGGGCGACGGCCAGGGCATCACCCATCGCGAGCTGGATCAGGCTTGAGGAGGTCGGCGCGAGGTCGTGCGGGCAGCTCTCGCGCACGCGCGGCAAGGCAAGCAGGACGTCGGCGGCCCGTCCGAGCGTGCTCGCCGGGTTCCACGTCATCGCGATGAGCGGGATCGAGAAGCGGCGGGTGAAGGCGATGAGGTCGCCCAATTCGCTCGTTTCGCCGGACCACGACAGCGCCAGCACGGTATCGTCCCGCGCGATCATCCCGAGATCGCCGTGGCTCGCTTCGCCGGGATGCACGAAGAACGCGAGTGTCCCCGTCGACGCGAGCGTCGCGGCGAGCTTGCGCCCGATATGCCCGCTCTTGCCGATCCCGGACACGATGAGACGCCCGCGGGTTCTCAGGATCGTGCCGACGGCCTTCTCGAAGGGAACGCCGAGGTCGCCGTGCAGCGCCTCGACGAGTTCCTGCATGGCCTGCATGCCGATCTCGAGACTGCCGATGCCGGTCGAGCGAACGGCGGCGTCGGATCCGGGATCGTCATCGTTCGGGGGGACGGGCCGGTGCAGGATTGCCAGGTCGTTCATCATTTGGTGATCTTGCACCCAGCGATATGGCGGCGTTGTGGCAGCCGCAGCGTCAAGCGGTCTCGAGCGTCTTCTCGAACCGTGCCTTCTCCGCGATCCAGAGGTCGGCGAAGTCGACGTCCTGGCAGTTCGGGAACCAGGGACCGCCATTGGTGTAATGGATCGCGGGCGGAACCTGCTCAGGCTTGTCGTACTCGCCTTCGAGGAAGTTCCAGCCGAGGTCCAGCGCGCCGAGATCCTTGTCCTCGACCCAGGACAGGCGGTGCAGGTAGGCGGGGCTCTGGGTGTTCACCACGTCCGGGGTGAGCGCCTTGATCGCCGGGTGCGCCCCGTTGAACACCATGAAGGACGACCAGTTCTTGCGCGGGTAGGTCGTCTGTACCTGTCCGTCCATCTTGCTGGCCGAACGCGGCACGTAATCGTGCTGCACGACGTAGGCGGCCTTGGCGGGGTCGAGGCTGTCCAGCAGCCGGGCGATGTCCGTTGTGAACAGGAAGTCGCAATCGACGAACACCGTCCAACCCTCGTGGGCGGCGATGTAGGGAACGAGGAAGCGGGTCAGCGAGAACTCGGTCGCCGCACCCTTGTCCTGCGGCCGCGTGTAGAGGCCGAGTTCGCGCACCGTGTCCTGGCGCAGCGGATAGACCTCGACCGGAATGCTGGCGTGCCGGTTCAGGGAGAGCCGACAGACCTGCCAAGCGATGTCCTCTCGGCTATCGTAGCCGACATAGACTTTCAGCCGTGTGCTCATGCGGTGGTCTCGCTCTGTCTGGGGATCGAACGGCGCGGGCCGCTCCCGCTTCAGAACGCCGGACGTCAGCCGTGACGGTCCAGGCGGGATACCCATCGATCCTGCCGCAACGCACCCCGCCGAACAAGGGCAGCGCTGCAACACGGTTGCTTCACGCGCGCGGTCAGGTGTTGTCGATGGCTTCCTCGTCGCAAAGGGTCTCGACCAGGGTACTCATGGCCGCGACTTCGCGTCGGACGTTCTCGCGGGCGGTGTCGATATCGCGCTGCGGTACCGCGGCCGGAGGGGCTGCCGTGACGGTTACTCCGTCGGGTTCTTCGGATACGGATGGGATCACCGCCGCTGCATCCTGAGACGCACCGTAGTGCCGCAGGAACGTCCGCATCACGTGGGCGACGCCGGCCTCGGTGACGGATCGCCGGTCGTCGGCGAAGTAGGTCGACCCGGCGTGGGGGCTGGTGACGATCTCGAAGGATGGAAAGTAGTCGACGTCCCTCAGGGAACCCGAGACCTCCTCGGCCGCAACCCGCAAGGCCGCCTTCGAGTAGGCCGTCGAAACCATCACATGCCGGTCGACGGCCGTGGCGTTCAGCGGAACAGGCGAGACCGTTAGGATCACGCGCACGCCGGGATTGCGGCGGCGGATGAAGTTCAACGACCACTCCAGATCCTCACGGGTCTGCGCGGCGGTGAAGTTCTGGAAGGCGATGCGATCGGGATCATAGACCCCGCCGGCGACCCCGGGCGCGAGCGGATAGACGGCGCCGTCGGCGCGATCGACCCATGCCTCCGTCAGCCCGAGCGTGAAGACGAAGACCGACATTCCGTCGATCGCGCGGCGGACGGCGTCGAGGTGGATGCGGCGGTCCTCCTCCAGCTCCGCGACACAGACATAGCCGCCCGGCTGGATCTGTGGCCGGAACGGGTCGACCCAGCGGTCCGCGCCCAGCGGCCAGGCGCTCTCCCGCGGGATGAACAGGCCGTAGGCCCGCTCCAGCAGTTGGCGCAATTGGCGGGCGGTATAGACGTTGCCGTAGCGGGCCGCGAACAATCCGTAGTGGAACTGCGCGGCATACTTGTCGGGGATGAGCGGATGCGCATGCTCGGTGACGAGCACGTTGAACCCGGCCTTCATGAGATGACGCGAGACGTGCTGCGCGAAGCAGCTTCCCGCCGTCACCACCGAATCCCCCGGGGTGATGGCGAAGGACGGGCCGGTGACCGGATCGAAGTCCTCGGCGCGATCGAAACCGCCGCCGCGCTTCCAGAACTGGTAGTCCGGTCGGCCCTGATACGGGTTGGCGCTCATGCCGTGTATCCGCGAAGCTGTTCGAGCACCAAACGCCCGTAGGCGGCATTGGCGTGCGTGGGATCGTTCTTCCAGAATGGACGCGCCAGGAACCCGTCCTCGGTAACGGCCTCGGCCGGCGGGGGGAGCGTTGGGATGCCGTGTTCCTGGCAGAACTCGACAATTACACGCGTATGGAGTCGATAAAGCTTCCCGCGTAATTCAGCAGGCGTTACTCCAAGATGAACTTTATCTTTGAAGTAACCACCGGGATTCTGTTTGATATGCTCGTCATCGCCGATCGGCGGCGGCGAGATGATATGAACGAACGGAGTTCCGTAGTAGTTTTTCAGTTTCAAAATTGATCTAAGAAAGCCCCCTCTCATTGCATCGGTAAAATACCGGAAGATTAATTCATATGTAATTAGGTATCGCTTCGACCCAAAGGAGTAGTTATGGCTCTCCGGCTCAACGAAATCGAATGGGAGCGAACTTTCAATTAATCCGAATGTGTTGTGAAAGTTACCACCAATCATCGAAAATACGATTGAATTCTCGGCTGGCTCTGGCAAATACCCGCCCAGATTGATTTTGTCGGCAATTGAGATTGATCGGTCAACCGAATTAAGATTGATAATCTTTAATTTATTCTCAGGCGGGTTGGCAGAAAGCACGGCTTCTACGTGGCTTTGCCCGATCACGAGAATCGTAGGATCTGCTTTTGCAAAGTTCATAAATACCTCAGGCGGTGCCAAGATCAGTTTTTGCATCACCGGCAAAGTCGAGTAGTCCTATCGATCCTCGAGTAAATAGTGATCTTCGAACTGCTTTCTTAAAATGATTAAAAGTTCTCCGAGTTTACAAACGTCAGTTCCAGCCTTTGTAGATCTCTTATCAAGGATCATGCGAAGGAGATCGCGTTGCTGAGCATGCCTTATTGCTTCATCTGATGGAACAGGAATACTGATAGAGATATCATTCGACAACGTTTCCAGCAGACTTTTGATATCAACGATAGCGCTTGCATTACCGACGGTTGGCAAGTTTTTACTGCGGTCCCAGTCCAAAGGTGTAACGACTTCCGTATTTTCAATTAGTACATGACGCGCCGCAAATTCCGAAAGGATTTGCCCAAAAACGGTCTTAACAAAACTCGTGCTTCTTCGGCAAATTACAAAAACAGATGCGGAGATCTTTCCGCACAACTCCAGCACATGAATAGCGCTTCCCTCACTGAAGACTATTGCTTCAGCGCCACAAAATAAGTCAACAAGATCTTTTACATCCCAATCTTCAGGATAAACGATCGTAAAACCGACGCTCTGCAGAACATCTTCGACAAGGACTTCACCCAAGTAGGACCCGGAGTGTAGATATCGCCGCCTCGATACGTAGATGAACTTTTCAGTTCTCTGAAACGCAGATCCAGTCGATTTTTCGATTAACGGGAATAATTCGTTGTATTTAGGATCTGCAGTCGAAAATATTTGACCGCGTGCCTGCTGAGGGATGAGCAATTCTCGAAAATACGTAGGTTGATCGATTAAAATTATATCGCTTCTGCTAACACCCATGTACGAAAGCACAGAAATCATCCATGCATGCTTAACCTGAGAGTAGCCTGATCTCGTTGGCGTTGGGTGAAATGCTATCTTCAGTTTAGACAGTTCAGGATAGACTAGGCGCGGCCAAATTCGATGCACGCTCTCAGCTATCAAATGACCGAAATGATCAAAAAGCGGCCCACCATAGATAACCCTTTCATCAAAAGCTTGCTGGGCCTGAGATGTTGCTTCCTCGGCTATTATCTCGAACAGATTGACAATCTTACCTTTTTTCGTTCGGAGATGTTCAAAATGAGATGAGGACGGCGCGTTCGGAAGCAGAAGTCTTGATTTTGCACTGCCCAACAGGAGGGGATGAACGGTCAACCCCCTCTCTGTTTTGATAGTCAAGTCAATCTGGCTTGATTTAGGCACGTTAGATTGGCTTTCAAGTTTCTTTATTGCCACCAGTGCGGAAGCCGCGCTTCCACCAAATATTTCCTTTCTCAAATACGACGATGCTGTCATAGAAACTTATGCTGTCTGTAGTTCTCGTGAATTCTGTTGGGAGAAGAGCTCCCTTTGTATGATCAGCGTTTAGCTCGTCAATTAGTTTTTTCGATTTATTAATAAAAGAGTCTTGAACATCGAGTCCTCCGCCCCAGTTTTCCCAGTAGCTTGTGTGCATGTCCTCAACCATGTAAACTCCGTTTTTCGGAACTTGCGGATATACATGAGAGAACGTTGCCCACGTTTGTTTCATGTGATGACTTCCGTCATCAAGAACGACGTCGGGCGGACCGAACTCATCGATGACACGTTGCAAGAAAGCTGTATCGCTCTGATCGCCGATACGTATATTGATACCCTCGGCAGCATGCTTCGTGCACGCGGGGTTTATATCAAGGCCGATGATGATGGCAGATGGGCCAAAATACTTCTGCCACATCTGAAGTGACCCGCCTTCGTAGACGCCCACCTCCCAGAAAACCATTGACCTATTGCGCCAACGCTCGAAATGCTTTTCATAAACAGGGAAATAATGCGCCCATTTATGAATTATTTTGCCTTTATTGTTGAGATTGTCTTGCCAAAGGCTCATTTACAGCTTCCAATCGTCGCTTTTGAGCTAAGCTCGGTTCTGATTGTAAAAGGGATTTTGGCCCGTTATCGGTAACACCTGCTAGCGTCTCAGTCGCATGCACACAAGCCGCGATATCGCTTCAGCCCGACCGATGTTGCCTACGATAGCACATTGCCCTAAGAACCGTACAGACAGCACTCGGCATGATGTATGAGACAAAGAAATGCTTGTTGGCACCGGGCTTGCCACAACTTATCCCCTCGATAAGATTGCATATGTCGCTAATTCTAAGGTAGCTAGCCTTGTTATTAGTTTTCTTGATCCGTTCCTTCAATTAGGATCGATTGATCAATCGAATAATTTAATCGACGAAGAGCTTATAACTGAATCTGCTCTGAAAGAGCGGTTCGGTCCTGAAATGCGCGGTGATCCTGCGGCGTCCTGGATAAGAGCGCGTCTGAATGAACTTGCACCGAAGCTAATCATTCTTTGCCGTTACAGCGGTCCGCAACCCGAGACCATCGTGAACTGGGCCCGCGAGCGCGGTGTCCCGACCATCTTCCACATCGATGACGACCTGCTCGATATCCCGATCGAACTTGGGGCTGCCAAGCAGGCTCTGCACATGCATCCCGACCGTCTGGCGACGATCCGGTACCTGCTGGCGGAAACCACCCTCGCATATTGCTCGACACCGGCCCTGCGGCAGCGCCTGTTCGGCGATGGGGAGAGTTCGCGCGTGGTCGCCGGCTCCCTCTACTGTGCCCATCGCGTTCGGCGTGCCCCGGTCGAACCCATCCGATCTGTCATTGGCTACATGGGCACCGACCACAGCCACGACCTCGCGCCCGTCGTCCCGGCGCTCGTCCGCCTGCTCACGGGCCGGCCGGAGGTGACCTTCGAGATCTTCGGCTCGACGCCGATGCCTGACGCACTCAAGCTGTTCGGCGACCGGGTACGGACGATCCCACCGGTGGGCGATTACGGCGCGTTCATGGACACGCTCGAAGGGCTTGGCTGGACGATCGGCATCTGCGCGCTGGCCCAGACCCCCTTCAACGCGGTCAAGGCCGACACGAAGTGGGTGGAGTACACCGCCTGCGGCTTTGCCGTGGTGGCTTCGCGCGGCACCGTCTACGATGCCTGCTGCGCCGACGGCTGCGGCCTCCTCGTCGACGGTGAGGCGGAATGGTTCGCGGCCTTCGAGCGCCTGCTCGAGGACGGTGGTGCGCACCGCGCCCAGGTCGAGCGCGCTCAGGAGAAGCTGCGGCGCGACTACAGTCCGGAGCGCCTCGCGGAGCAAGTTCTCTCCGTCTTCGCGCGGGCACAGGAGCTCGCGGCCTCCGCAGTGGCTCCCACCACTCACGCGTCGAGTGCGGGAACGGAGGCCGACGCTCCGCCGGCGGATGAACGCGACGTCGACGGATTCCACGTCGACGCCTTCATCGACGACAAGGTGGTGGGTTGGGCCTGGTCCCCGCAGGAGCGGGGTCGCGCAGAGGGTCTGCCCCTCGAGATCTGGTGCGGCGATGTCAGGCTCGGCTGGAACGCGCGGCGTATGCGGCGGTCCGACGTGGATGCCCATGTCGGCGATTCGAGCCACAGCAAGGGGTTCGAACTACCGATCGGCGGCCTGCACGCCCTCTTCCACCTCCTGGACGACGCGCCCGGCCTGCTCCCGTCGGTCCGCCTCGACGGGCGGAGCTATGCGCCGCCGAGCTTTCGGGCTCACCGGAACGATCTCGCGTCCTTCCGAACCCTTCGGACCGCCGATGGCCGCGACCGGCTCCACGTTGCGGATCTCTGGTGGGCGAACAGCCGCCTCCTGAAGGTCCGAAGCCTCGACGCCCCGGCCGTCACCTCCGGGATCACGCCCACCGTCCTGCGCGTCTATCAGCTGCAACGTGCCCCGACCGGCACCCTCGGTCTGATCCAGGTCGACGAGCAGGAGCTGTCGCCCCATGCGGCGATCTACCCGGTCGGCATGCGCTCGGCCTACATGCCGCTCCTTGTGGTCGGCTGCACTGCGGCGGGCGAGATCGCGTTCATCGATCTCGTGCCGTTCCCATCCCTGCTGCGCGGGGGTCCGCACGAGGCCGAGGTCTCGGCACTCGGTGACGAATCGGGAAGCCTGTCGGACCTGCGCCGATTGTCGGACACCTACCTCACGGACTGCATCGGTGGCGAGAACCACCCCGCCGAGTTCGCGCTCGCGGGTCTCGACATCGATCTATCGACGGTCATCGGGACGGAACCGATCTTCGATCCGAGCCTGCGTGAATGGCTTGCGGCAGTGCCCCGGATCCCGGTCGGCGCCACGAATATCGAGGCGCGCGTCGACCGCGACCTCGGTGACCGCGGCTTCGCCGATCATGCCGTCGCACAGTTGAAGCGGCCCGATGGAGCCGCGTCCCGTCCGGGTCGGCTGCGCTTGTCGCTGGGCAACGCCGCTGTCCCGACGATCGCCGGCTTGGTTTCGCGGGAACCCCTTCCTTCCGCGTCGGCCTTCGCGCCCCACATCGTCACCGACCCCGCGGCACCAACGAAGCGCTGGTTCATCGCTCTACCCGAGGGCGGACCCCTCGCCGCCGTGACCGAGCTCGGCCGGATCGCGCGCCAGAGCTTCCCTGCGCTCGAGGGGCGTGGGGATGACCCGCAGCCCGATCCGCACGCGGATCGCTTGCTGCCGCTCGCCATTCTGTTCCGTGACCTCGGCGCGCCGACGCAGGCGGATCTCATCTCCCCGGTCCCGCGCGATCAGCCGACGATCCTGCCGCAGATCGGTCCTTCCGCGCCAAGCATCTCGGTCCTCGTGCTGGTCGAGCAGCCCGAGCACAATCTCCAGCCGCTCCTGGCCTCGCTCGCCGCACAGGCTGCGCCGAATGTCCAGGAAATCATCGTCGGAGCAGCGGCGCATGACTCGAAACTCGATTCCCTTCGCCAACTGGTGGCGGACATCCTCCCCGGACTGGGCCAGGTCGTTTCCGACCTCGACACCTCGCAGATCAACTCTGCGCTGAACGTTCTGGCTTCGCGGGCGACCGGGGACGTTCTCGTGCTGCTCGACCAGAGCATGATCCTGCACGATCCGAGGACCCTGGATACGCTGGCGCGCCTCGCCACGCTGGACGGCACCGGAACGGTGGGCTGCCTGCAGATCAGGGCGCGGACGCCTGCCGAAAACAACTACGTCCTCAAGAGCGCGGGCCTGTTCCCCGGCCGGGTCGATTTCGCGGGGCCGCCGGCCCTGTCCCTGAAAGAGCTGGACAGCATTGCCCTTCTGCCGATGGCAATCTACCCCGTCGCGGCCAACCTTCTGACCTGCATGGCGATCTCCATGTATGTGTGGCGAGAGGTGGGAGGGCTGAAGGACGCCACTGCTTTATCCGCTCAAGCGGGTGTGACCCTATCGACCCGAGCGGTGGAAGCGGGGTACACGAACCTCTGCACCTCGCTGTTGTCCGTCACCGCCCGAGACTTTCCGCGCTCGCCCCGCGGCGTCAAGGTCTTCGAGGCGACACGGCTCAGTGCCGCGCGACTGCTGCCCGCCGTCCGGGCGAGCACGCTGGTCAGGTCCTTCTGACGCGGCCGAGTTTCCACCAGGGCGAGTCTCAGCCGCACATGCGCATCCTCTTCCTCGTAGCGACCAAGCAGCACAAGGTCACGGCTGGCAGTCGCATCCGGTATGACCGGTTGAAGACCAAGTCCGCCTACTTCGATGTGGCGATTCAATCCATGGACGAGGTCACGGAGGCCGACTTCGCGGCGTGCTCCGTCTGCGTGTTCTCGAAAACCTATTCGGTCGGTGCCATCAGCATCGCCAAGATCCTTCGCGCACGCGGTATCGTGGTCGGCGTCGACCTGTTCGACGATTACTTCAGTCAGGACGACGATCCGCGCCTGACGCGGTTTCGCACCTGGCTGCGGCGTTTCGGACCCGTGTTCCAGTTCGCGCTCTGCTCGACGGCAACGATGCAGCGCGTCGTCAGGGAGCAGGTGCCGGGCCTGCCGGTGCATATCTTGCCGGACCCGTACCCGAAGATCGACGCGCAAACCGTCTCGGCGTCCCTCGCCGGGTCGCTGGAACGGACCCGGGAAACCGGGGTGATCGAGGTCCTCTGGTTCGGGATTGGCGCAAATCCGTTCTTTCCCGTGGGGATCCAGGATCTCTGCGCCTATTCCTGGTCCCTGGCCGAGCTCGCGGCCGGTCGGTTCGACGTCCATCTGACGATTCTCACCGATACGAACTCCTTGAATCCGGCGAATCTCGCCCGGATCAGCCGGCTTCCGGTGCCCTATACGATCGAGGCCTGGACGGAAGAGCGCGAGGCGATCGCCCTCGATCAGGCACTTGTCGCCTTCCTGCCGGTGAATGGGCAGTCGTTCAGCCGCGCCAAGTCTCCGAACCGCGCCCTGACCGCCATCTCCGGCGGGGCCCAGGTTCTTTCGCCAGGGTTCCCCCTCTATCTCGATCTCGATACGGCCGTTTACACGCAGGCGAGCGAGCTCCTCGCCGATATCGAGCGCGGGGCCTGCCGGATCAGCTCAGACACGCTCGGCGAGATCACGCAGGTGGTGGAGCGCATCTCGGACCTCGAGAACGTGCTCGTGTCGCTCTTCCTGTTCCTCACCCGGCAGCATCGGGTGGGCGGTGGCACCCAGGATTCGAGAGGCCTGCGCCCGCGCACGCAGGCCGTGCTGTATGCGCTCGATCCGGAGCGCGCGACTGTCCCTGCGACTCGCGCGGCGGGGATCTTGTCGATCCGGTCGCCCTATACGCGCGGCGAACAAGCGTTCGATGTTCGTCTCGATCACGTGGGTGGACGCGTCCTGGCCGTCTGGGTCAAGCCGGGACTGGTTCCGTATCTGGCGGAGCCGCTCCAGTCAGGTCTGTCGGAGCCCGAGGATTTCAAGAAGGTTCGCATGGTGAGGCTCGCGGCCCACGACATGTTGCTGCTCGATGCGGCGCTGCCGGTCCTGCCATCCGAACCGCATCAGATCCTGTACGAGACCGAGGCTTACTACAGCGCCCTCTCGAACCTCATGCATGTCTTCCGACGAGCCTTCCCCTCGCTGGAGATCCACGTGGCCGGCCTGTCTTCATACCCCGCCATCGGGAAGGCGCAGGGCGCCGGAGCCTCCTGACCCATGAACGTTGCCGCCTTTCTGTTCGATCTGAAGCAGGACGTCGCTGCCATCAGGCCATTGGCCAAGCACTTCCGAGACCTGGGGGGACTCGAACTCCACTTCCTCGTCAGCACGCAGTTTCGGAAGCGCGATTCCGACGGCGTCTGGTTCGCGGAACTCCAGGACATTGCCCAGCAGCTCGGGGCGGTTCTGGTCGATGTCGACACGGTCTTCGACGTGGTGGCGGCGCTCAACCGCCGATGCGGCCTTCTGATATCGGCAAGCGAATCCGAGCTCGGAGCCCATGCCTTCTGCCATCAGGTGTTTCTGGCCGCGCCCGCCGGGTTCACCCGGGTCACGCTCCAGCACGGCCTCGAATGCATCGGCTTCAACCATAACGACGCCCACGATACCGCCTTCGGCCATCGGATCGGGATGGCCTGCGACATCGCCGCGAGTTGGTTTCCCATCGAGCGGCTTCATTCGGTCAGGTCCGACCAGAGGGCGAAGATCCTGACGGTCGGCCCCCTCGTCGCCCTGTCGCATCCGCCCGTGATCGAGCGCCCGTGGCCGTGGCCGGCCCACGCTGCCCCTTTGCACGGTCTGATCTGCGAGAACCTGCATTCGGTCCGCTTCGGCGCGGGGGCAAAGATCGAGTTCGTCGAGGTGCTCGGCCGGTTCGCGGACGCGATCGCCGCCACGGGCGGGACGGCTGAGCTGAGGCCGCATCCCGCGGGCCGATACTCGGAAAAGAACAAAGTCGCTCTGCCGAAGAATGTGCGCTTCAATCGGGCGCCGCTCTACAAGCAGGCGCTCGAGAAGTTCACCTTCGGCATCTCGGCACCGTCCAGTGTGCTCCTCGACATGGTCTGGGCGGGGATCCCCACCGCGGTATGGGCGAGCGCCGACGGCAACATCGATATCGGCATCTACGAGGGATTGCAGGTCGTTTCGAGCCTTGACGACTGGCTCACCTTCGCCGAAGCGGCAACGAAGGACCCGGCGCCGTTCATGGCGGCGCAACGACAATACCTGGCATCTCTGTTCGGCGGACAGGACCTTCCGGGCTCGTACCGCCAACTCTACGACTTGGCCGTGCAGGCCCGTACCTGAGACCTCCGCGCAGCACCAATTGGAGTTGAGCCATGCGTGAACGCATCCTCGTGACCGGCGGTGCTGGTTTCATCGGATCGCATCTCCTGCCTCGCCTGGCGGAGATGGGGTACGATCTCAGCGTCTTCGACAACCTGCACCCGCAAATCCACGGGCCAGACGCCGTCTGCGGGGCACTTCCGGAGGGCACGGACTTCGTTCAGGCCGACATCCGCGATCGGGACGCGATCGCCCGCGTGGTCGCGCAGACCAAGCCGGACCACATCATCCACCTCGCGGCGGAAACCGGGACGGGGCAATCGTGGGACGAGGTCCACCGCTACTGTGACGTCAATGTCGGTGGCACGGCCGCGCTCGTCGAGGCCGTCCGCAGCCTGCCGGAGCGCGTGGGACGTCGCCTCGTGCTGGCCTCCTCCCGTGCCGTCTATGGCGAAGGCGCGTACCGCGACGGCGCGGGAAGCCTCGTCGTGCCCCCGGCCCGGCAACCCCGGGACATGACCCGAGGCCTGTTCGATCCGATGGTGGACGGTCTGGCCCTGCGCGCCGTGCCCACGCCGGAGAACGCTCCGACAGCCCCGGCTTCGATCTACGCATCGACGAAGCTGATGCAGGAATTCGTGGTGATGCAGGCGCTGCTCGGCACGGCGACCGAGCCGGTCGTGCTACGATTCCAGAACGTCTACGGCCCCGGCCAGAGCCTGAACAATCCCTACACGGGCGTGCTGTCGATCTTCTCGAGTCAGATCCTGCAGGGTCAGTCGCTCAACATCTACGAGGATGGGCAGATCGTTCGCGACTTCGTCTATGTCGAAGACGTCGTCGACGCGATCCTCCGAGGGCTGACGGCGGCGACGCGGCCGGAGCAACCGATCAACATCGGCAGCGGGACGCCATCCACGATCCTCGAAACCGCGCGCGAACTCGCAGCCGTGCTCGGCGCGCCGGAGACCGAGATACGGGTCACCGGACAGTTTCGCGCGGGCGACGTTCGTCACGCCGTCGCCGACATCCGGGCGGCGGAGACGATCCTGAACTGGACGCCGCGCACGAGTCTGCGGGATGGACTGACCTCCCTCGCCGAATGGGTCCGCAAGACCCGAGAGGCCGAAGGCTCGAACGGCCGGTGAGGTTCGGAGCCGGCCGCGACATCGAGCGGGGCGGGGCGATGCGGATCCGCTCGTCCCAGCGCTCGGGATGGAATGGCGCAGGACGCGGAGCGGCTCGCTAACGGCGACCGAACAGCCGTTCGATATCGTGGAGCTTCAGTTCCACGAAGGTCGGACGGCCGTGGTTGCACGTGCCGGCGAGCGGCGTCGCCTCCATCTCGCGCAGGAGCGCGTTCATCTCCTCGGGACGCAGGCGCCGTCCGGCCCGGATCGAGCCGTGGCAGCTCATGCGCGAGAGGATCGCGTCGAGGCGACGGCCGAGGGGGCCGCCGCCCGCGTCGGTGCCGTCGGGGCTCTCGTCTTCGAGCCCGCTCTCGGCGAGGGCGTCGAGGATGTCGGTGACGAGGTTCCGGATCGAGGCATTCGCCAGGGCCGCCGGCACCTCGCGCACCAGCACCGCCCCGGTTCCGAAGGCCTCGAGGGTCAGGCCGAGGCGGTCGAGATCCGGCGCCGCCGCCACGAGGCGTTCCGCATCGTCGGGGGGCAGCTCGACGACATCCGGGATCAGAAGGCCCTGGCGCGCGATGCCGCCCCGCGCCCGCTCGCGCTTCAGCCGTTCGTAGACGAGGCGTTCATGAGCCGCGTGCTGGTCCACGAGAACGAGGCCATCGGCGGTCTGGGCGACGATATAGGTTTCGTGCAGCTGCGCCCGTGCTGCCCCGAGGGGGTGCGCCTCCGCTTCGGCCAGGACGGGCTCCGCCTCCACACGAAGGTCCGCCGAGGGCGGTGCGAAGCCATGGTCGAAGCGGGCCTGGGGGCCCTCGGCGAGACCGGCGAAGGCTGGGGCCGCAGACGGTGACGGCCGATAGCCGGCAGGTGCCGCGCAGGAGGGAAGTCCCCGGGGCGGACCAGGGGCGGGCCCCGGATACGCACTGGCGGCGCCATTCACCTGCAGGCCCGCCGGCCGCAATGCTTCCAAGGTCCGGCTGGCGCCCGTCGTCGCGCCGCGCAGCCCCGCCTGCCGCAGGGTCTCGTGGATCGCACTGACGATCAGGCCACGGATGAGGCCGGGATCGCGGAAGCGCACCTCGGTCTTGGCCGGATGGACGTTGACGTCCACGAGGGACGGATCGCAAAGGATCGCGAGGCCGAGGACGGGGTGGCGGTCCGAACTCATCGTGTCGGCATAGGCACCCCGCACGGCCCCGAGCAGCAGCCGGTCGCGCACAGGACGCCCGTTCACCGTGAAGTGGATCTGGTTGGCAGCCCCCCGGTGGTAACTCGGCAGGCCGATATGGCCCGTCAGCGCGAAGCCCTCGCGTGCCATCTCTAGGGCGAGGGCGTTGGCGCCGAAATCCGGGCCGAACACCGCCGTCAGCCGGCGCAGGGTCGCCGCCGGTCCCACCTCGGTCTCGGCGGGGAACACCTGCGGCGCCCCGCTCTCGGGGCGCAGCACCAGCCGGATGCCCGGCTGCGCCACGGCGAGGCGGCGCAGGATGTCGCCGATGGCGGCCGTCTCGGCCCGGTCGGACTTCAGGAACTTGAGTCGCGCCGGCGTGGCGGAGAACAGGTCGGTGACCTCGATGCGGGTGCCGCGCGCGCTCGGAGCGGGGCGAACCTCCCCTTTCACGCCCGCATCCACCGTGAGGGTGGAGCCGGTCCCGGCCTCCGCCGTACGGCTCGTCAGCGTCAGACGCGCCACGGCGCCGATCGAGGGCAGCGCTTCACCTCGGAACCCCAGGGTATCGATGCGGGTGAGATCGCCGCCGGGGAGCTTCGAGGTGGCGTGGCGCTCCACCGCGAGGGCCAGGTCGTCGGCGCTCATGCCGGCCCCGTCATCGACCACCCGGATGAGACGACGGCCGCCCCCCTCGATGGTCACCTCGATGCTGCGCGCGCCTGCATCGATGGCGTTCTCCACCAGCTCCTTCACAGCGGAGGCGGGGCGCTCGACGACCTCGCCCGCCGCGATGCGGTCAACGAGGATCGGGTCGAGGCGGCGGACGGGACGGGGTGGCGTTGTCATGAGGCCGTGCAGTATAGGCGCAGCCCCTCACGCCCGAAAGGCTCGGCCGCGAAAGGCCGAAAGCGTACGCGTTCTCCACAGCGGTCGAGGCGGTGACCGGCGCGGATTCCGGGTTCACGGGCATCGGTCGTGAGTGTCCCCGCCAGACAGGCCCCGGTGCCAGCGCGGAAACGGGTTCTTGAGCGGCGTGAGGAACGGGCCCGGATCGCGCGTCGCCCGTTGCGAGAACGACCGGCAAACCCGCGCCGCGCGTCCTCTCATTGACGGGCCGTTAACCCTGCCGGTTGTAGCCCTGTTAACCATGGCGCAGCGGCTCTCCCGGGGGATCGAAGCGCCCGCCGATCCGGCGATGGCCCTCTCCCGACGCGCCCACCGGCGCGGAGCACAGCGGAAAGATCACGATCCGTGACGCGTGCAGCGCCGAGCGCAGGAGGGCCGAACCGGAAGTCCCTGGGGCTCGCGGTCCTGGCTGCCCTCGCCCTCCTCCCGGCCGAAGCCGGCGCCCAGGCAATCACGGCGAGCGGCACCGACCGGCCTGGCGGGACGAGTTCCGCCAGCGACCTGTCTTCGGGCGCCCTGCGTGGAAGCAACGCCTCGGGAGGGTCCGCGACGACGTCCGACGCGACGCCCAGCGGCAATGCGGGCAGTTCCACGACGGGTGAGGCCGGGGGCGGTGCGCGCTCCAGCACCAGGGCGCTCGCCGGCGCGCGCTCGGGCAGCGCCCTCGTCTCCGGCGGCACCAGCGGCGCCAACAACCGGGCGCCGACGAACCTTCTGCGCCTGCGCGCAGCACCGCCGCGCCGCTTCGGCTCGGCGACGATGCGGCCGACCCGGGCGGTGACCCAGACTCAATCCTATGACCTGCGCCTGACGCCGGTGGTGCGAAGTGCCGTCGTCGGTGTGCCGCTGCCGACCCTGCTGCCGCTCGCCGGAGTCCAGACCTCGGGGTTCCTACTCGGCACAGCCCTGCGCCGGCCGATCACCATCGACGAGGCCTATGCCCCGCTGGGCATCAGGGTCGGCACCTTCACGATCCTCCCGGCCGTTCAGCAGAGCGTCGGCTACGACACCAACCCAGACCAGATCGTCAATCGCCTCGCCAAACCCTCGATCGCCCTGCGCACGGACGGCGAGCTCGCCTTCCGCAGCGACTGGTCCTCGAGCGAACTCAGCGGCGACCTGCGCGGCGGCTACAGCGACTACCCGGACAACCCGGGGGCAAGCCGACCGAACGGCTCGGGCGTGACCCGCCTGCGCATCGACGCCAATCGCGACACGCGCTTCGACGTGGAGGGTCGCTTCGTCCTCGACACGCAGCGGGCCGGCACACCGGACCTCGCGGCCGCCGTCGCCTCACGGCCGCTGGTGGCGAGCTACGGCTCCACCTTCGGCGTCACGGAGCGCTTCAACCGGATGCAGGTGTCGCTGCGCGGGCTCGTCGACCGGTCCGAATTCGAGGACGCGCAGCTCGCAGACGGCACGCTCCTGCGCCAGAGCGAGCGCAACCTGACGCAGTACGGCCTCCAGTTGCGGGCGGGCTACGAGATCTCGCCGGTCATCACCCCCTTCGTCGGTGTGCTCGCCGATAGCCGGGTCTACGACCTCCGGAGGGATTCGAGCGGCCTCAGCCGTGATTCGGACGGTCTCACCGTATCAGGGGGCGCGAGCTTCGCCCTCACCCGTTTCGTGACCGGAGAGATCTCCGCCGGCCTGCAGCACCGGAGCTACGTCGACCCGCGCCTGCGCGACCTGACGGCGCCGGTCGTCCTGGCCGGCCTGATCTGGACGGCGAGCCCCCTGACCACGGTCCGCTTCAACGCCGCCACTGGCGTCACCGAGACTTCGGTGCCGAATTCGAGCGGCGTGCTGACCCAGACGGCGACGCTGGAGGTCCAGCACGACCTCCTGCGCAACCTCTCGCTGATCGGGGGGATCAGCCTGCTCTCGAACGACTACGACGGCGCCAACATCACGGAGCGTGGCTTCTCGGCCACCGCGCGCCTCGACTACCGCTTCAACCGCTGGCTGGCGATGCGCGGCAGCTACATCTACCAGCGCCTCGACAGTTCGGTGGCGGGATCGAGCTTCTCCGCCAACACCTTCCTGCTCGGGGTGCGGATCAACCCGTGAGCGGCGCGGCTCAGCGCACCATCGCCAGGGACGCGCCGGACTTCGAGAGCGCACCGTCGAGCGCGCCGCCGCCCTGCCGCAGGCGGGCCGTGACGGTGCCGCCGGGCTGGTAGAGGTAGACCTCGCCATCCCGGTAATCCCAGGCGGTGACCTTGGCGAGGTCCTTGTTCGGGCAGCCCGAGGCGCTGGCCTTGTAGAGGTCGAGGGCCGGGGCGCTCGACAGCGAGACCTTGCAACTCGCGCCGGTGGCGTCCTTGGCGTTCCAGCTGCCGACCACCGAGGAGCGGCCGCTGGCGATGACCGGCGGCGGCGCCACCGGGGCGATGCTCGGCGCCGGCTCGGGCGCGATCACCGGCGTCGAAGGGGCGACGGCGACATTCGCGCCGACCGGCGGCAGGTCGGCCGGCGCGGCGGTCGCACCCGGCGGGGGCGCGAGCGGCGACGAGGTGACGGGGCCGGAGGGGAGCGCCGGAACGACCGGCTCCAGGGCAGCCTGGGGCCCGGGAGCGGCGCGGCCGCGCACGGGACCGTCGAAGCGCTGCGAGGCGCAGGCACCGAGACCGGCGGTGAGCGCGAGGATGGCGACTGTCGACAGGGGCGAGCGCGGCATCGATGGCAATTCCCGAAGGGGCAGGAACGGGGCAGGCCGCCCCGGTTCGGGCCTGCGTCACCGGCAATTGCGCTGCCCGCAAGGCATGCTCTGCAACGTGCGCGGGTTTTGCCGGGAGGGCGTCACATTTGCCGAACGGTGTGGCGCGCGTGCCTCAGGGCGGCGCCCCGGGACGCATCAGGGATCGATGCCGTCGATGGCCAGGCGCAAGTGCTTCGGACCGCGCAGGGCCGAGCCGGGCCGGTAGGGCGGCGGGTCGGCGAGGAGGCGCGGGTTCCTCAGGCGCCGGGACAAAGCCACCAGGGCGGCCTCGACCTCGAACCGGGCCAAAGGCGCGCCGACACAGTAATGCAGGCTGCCCCCGAAGCCGAGATGGCGGTTGTCGGTGCGGTCGGGGTCGAAGCGGTCGGGTTCGGCATAGACCTCCGGGTCGCGGTTGCCCGCGGCCAGCAGGAGAACCAGGGGGGCACCCTCCGGGATCGTGACGCCGTCCCGCGTGATCGGGCACAGGGTTTTTCGCGTGCGGAATTGCACCGGCGGCTCGAAGCGCAACAACTCTTCGACCACACGGGGGGCGCGGGTCGGATCCGCGCGCAGGCGCTGCAGTTCCTCCGGATGGCGCAGCAGGGTGAGCATGCCGTTGGTGATGAGATTCACCGTGGTTTCGTGCCCGGCAACCAGCATGAGGATCGCGGTGGCGATCAGGTCGAAGTCGCCCATGCGCGGCGCGCCCTCGCCGCTTTCCGTCGCCAGACCGGAGAGCATGTCGTCCTTCGGGTTCGCGCGCTTCTCCTTGATGAGCCCTTGCATGTAGTCCGAGATGGTCTCGAAGGTGCGGCTGTTCTCGGCGCGCAATTCCGCGTCGTTCAGAGTGTCGGGCTCCAGCGCCGTGGCGAGTTGCGTGGCCCAGCCGTGGAACCGCGACTCGTCCTCCGGCGGCACGCCGAGGAGCTCGCAGATCACCGTCACGGGAAGTGGATAGGCGAGATCGTCGACGATATCGATGGTGCGGGCGTCGCCGAGCTTGGTCAGGATCTCGTCCACGAGCACGTGAGAGCGCGCCCGCATCGCCTGGACGCGCTGATGCGTGAACTGATGCATCACGGCGGCGCGCAGGGTGTCGTGGTCCGGCGGGTCGCGGAAGATGAAGGGCCGGTGCGTATCCGTGATGTGGTCCCGGACCGGCTTCACCAGCCAGTCCTGGAAGGGATTGCCGGTCCTCGGCCTGTCGGCGGGCGGCAGGGTCTCCGAACTCACGCGGGGGTCGTGCAGCAGGCTGGCGATCGCCGCGTGCGTCGCGGCCACGTAGGTGCCGTCGTCCTGGCGCGAGACCGGGCACGCGCGCAAAGCGGCGAAGAGCGGGTATGGATCCGGCCGGTTCGCCTCCTCCTTGATCCGCGCGAACAGGGTGTCGTCGCTCATGGCTCGTCCTTGCTGGCGGCTTCGGGGAAGGCGGGCGGCAGGACCGTCATCGGCCCCGCATCGACGCCGCCCATCTCGGGCGGAAACGCCGCCCCCGCCGCAATCTGCTCGGCATAGGCCGGGAGCCAGCGCGCGCAATCGAAGGCGACGGCCGCGATCGAGCGCCCCTCGCGTCCGTAGACCGCGAGGAAACGGCCCTCCTTCGGGTCGCCCCGCGCGATGACGAAACCGTCGGCCCCCGCCGTGAGACCCACCGACTTGATCGTGATCCCGCCCTGGCTCGACCAGAAGGCCGGCACATCGGCGTAGGGTTCTGGCTCGAGCCCGGCCAAGAGGCGACCGGCGCGCGCGCCCTGTGCCACCGCGTGCCCCCAATGCTCGAGGGCGACCCGGCCGCCGGGATAGAGCGGGTGGGGGAAGCGGGCGACGTCACCGGCCGCCGCGATGCGTCGATCGGGCTGGCCTTGCGCATCAAGCGCGTAACCCTCCGTATCGCAATCGAGGCCGCCCGCGTCGAAGGCGAGGCCGGAGCATTCGAGCCAGGCGGTGTTCCGCTTCGCTCCGAGCGCCACCACCACCACATCGGCCGGGATCACCGTACCGTCATCGAGCCGCGCACCCGCCACGCGACCTTCGCCGTCATCCTCCAGTGCAGAAACCTTGGCACAGGTCCGGATCGCGACGCCACGGGCGGCGTGGAGGGCTTCCACCACGCTGCCGAGGTGCTGGCCGAGGATGCCCGCCAGCAGGGTCGGCCCGGTCTCCACCAGGGTCACGGGCAGGCCGAGGGTCCGGCAGGAGGCCGCCACCTCGCATCCGATGAAGCCGCCGCCGATGACGAGGACGTGGCGGGGTTCGGCGGCGAGGTCACGCCGCAGCGCCTCGGCATCGTCGCGGCCGCGCAAGGTGTGCACGCCTGCCAGCCGCGCCTGCGCCGGGTCCGGCCAGGGACACGCCGCGGCACCGGTGGCGATGAGCAGGCGATCATAGGGCACCGACTCGCCGCCCGCGAGGGTGAGCGTGCGGCGCGCGCGATCGAGCCGGATCGCCGGTGCTCCGAGCCGCCACTGCGCATCGAGATCGACGAGGTTCGGCAGGGTCGTGCCATCGGCGGCGATCTCGCCGATGAGCACCGATTTCGAGAGGGGCGGCCGGTCGTAGGGGCGGTGCGGCTCGGCCCCGACGATGGTCAGAGGTCCGGCGAAGCCCGACAGGCGCAGGCTCTCGGCGCCGCGCAAGCCGGCGAGCGAGGCGCCCACCACGACGATCCGCATCTCGGAACCGGTCATTCCCGCGCGGTCCCGATATCCTCCACCTGGATCGCCTGGACCGGGCAGGCGATCCGCGCGCGCTCGATATCCATCCGCGAACGGATGGATGGGGCGGGATCGTAGTGCAGGGCTTCGCGTCCCTTCAGGACGAAATGGTCCGGCGCCGCGTAGCAGCACTGGGCGTAGGCCTGACAGAGATTGAGGTCGACGGTGACCCGCAGGGCCCTTCCGGAGTGTGAGTTGCCGGTATCCGGCGCGGGTGGATGGGACGTTTCAGACATGCCTGCGCAATCCCCGGCATCCTCATCCAGTTCCGCGCGCGCAACGTCACATCGTGCGCTGCACCAGGGAAGCAGGGTCACGAGCAGGAACCATCGATCACTCGGCAATGCGCGAGCGGAAAACCCGTCGCCCCACGTTGGTGCGCCGGAGCAACAGCAACCACCGAAACGCCCTGGCACATACGCTAGGCATTGCAATACTATAACGTCTGCGCAACGTAACATTATAACATGAATGGTAGGGTGCGATGCAGGTTCGGCGGTCGAGGGGGTTCTGGGCGGGCGCGGTCGCGGTTGGAGCCGGCATCGTGGCGGGGCCCGCCGTTGCACAGCAGGCGCAGGCCACCTTGGAGGAACTCAGCGTCACGTCGCCGAGCCCGATCGTGCCGAGCCCGACCGGTGTCCCATCGGCGGGGCCCCCGATCGGCATCCTGCCCGTCGTCACGAACACGTTCTCCCCGGTCACGGTGGTGACGGCCGAGCAGATCGCCCGTGACCAACCGCGTACCCTCGGAGACGCGCTCGGCGATCGGCCCGGCATCTCCGCCTCGACCTACGCGCCGGGCGCTGCCAGCCGGCCGATCATCCGGGGCCTCGACAACAACCGGGTGCGCATCCAGGAGAACGGGGTCGGCATCCAGGACGTCTCCGAACTCGGAGAGGATCACGGAGTGCCGATCAATCCGCTGGTCGCCAACCGGATCGAGGTGATCCGGGGACCGGCCTCGCTCCGCTTCGGCTCGCAGGCGATCGGCGGGGTCGTCAGCGCCGAGAACAACCGCGTCCCGACCTTCATTCCGGCGAACGGCGTCTCCGGCTCCGCGACCACCGGCTATTCCTCGGTCGATAACGGCCGCCTCGGCGCGGTCACGGTGGATGGGGGTTCCGGCAACGTCGCGGTTCACGCGGACGGCTTCCGGACCGCCGCGGACAGCTACGCGACGCCGGCCGGCATCCAGCGGAACTCCGCCAACGAGAGCCAGGGCGGCGCGGTCGGCATGTCGTTCATCGGCGACCGTGGCTTCGTCGGCCTGTCCTACAGCCACTATGACGCGCTCTATCAGATCCCCGGAGGCGAGGCCGCCGAGAGTCGCACCCGCCTCGATCCGCGCCAGGACCGACTGCTGGCCCGTGGCGAGTACCGGCCCCTCGACGGGCCCATCGCGGCGGTTCGGTTCTGGCTCGGCGGCTCGGTCTATCGCCACGACGAGACCGGCCTCGACGATCAGGGCATCGACGGCATCCGCGCCACCTTCAAGAACCGCGAGGCGGAGGGGCGCGTCGAGTTCCAGCACGTGCCCGTCGCCCTGCCCTTCGGGACGCTCACCGGTGCCCTCGGCCTACAGGCCGGACGCCGCACCCTCGGCACCGCCGGCGAGGCGGGCGGGCTGCTGGCGCCGACGGATTCCCGCAGCAACGCCGTGTACCTCTTCGAGGAACTGGCGCTTGGCGGCGGTCTAAGCCTGCAGGCGGCGGGGCGGATCGAGGGCGACCGCGCCACCGGAACGGCCACGGCCTTCCCCGGTGATTACCGCCCCGTCGACGGCGAAGAGCCCCTCTCCTTCGGGCGACGGCGCAAGTTTGCGCCGAAGAGTGTCAGCTTCGGCGTCCTGCAGGACCTGCCCTACGGTTTCGTCGCAAGTCTGAACGGTTCGTTCGTGGAGCGGGCCCCCACCGCGTTCGAACTCTACTCGCGCGGCGCGCACGATGCGACGGAGACCTTCGAGATCGGTGACGCCAACCTGAAGAAGGAACGCGCACGCACCGTGGAGGCCAGCATCCGCCGAGCGGAAGGGCCGCTGCGCCTCGACGCCACGGGCTACTACACGCGCTACACCGGGTTCATCTACAAACGTGACACCGGCATCCGCTGTGGTGACGATTTCGGCTCCTGCGGGTCGGACGACGAACTGCAGCAGATCGTCTACTCGCAGGCCAACGCCACCTTCTACGGGGCCGAGATCGGGGCGCAACTCGACCTGATCCCGGTGGGCAACGGCTTTGCCGGCCTCGATGCGCAGTACGATTTCGTGCGGGCGCAGTTCGATGACGGAACCTTCGTGCCGCGCATCCCGCCGCACCGCCTCGGCGGCGGCGTCTTCGTGCGCGCGGACGGCTGGTACGCCCGCGTGAACCTGCTCCATGCCTTCGCCCATACGGAGATCGCGCCGATCGAGACCGTCACGCCCGGCTTCGACGACCTGCGCGCTGAGTTGAGCTACACCAAGCCCCTCGATCCGGGTCTCTACGGCATGAGCGAGGTCACCCTCGGCCTGCAGGGGCGCAACCTCCTCGACGACCGCATCCGCAACTCCGCCTCCTTCAAGAAGGACGAGATCCTGCTGCCGGGTCGGAACGTGCGCCTGTTCCTGACGGCGCGATTCTGAGCGGCGGGAGCGGGCGTTCGCGCGGTCTGCCCCTGTCTGCGGCCCGGCCGCAAGATAAAGGCCGACGCCGGGATGCAGGCGTGCTAGGAGGGGGCAACCCCGCACGACCCCGTGCCCTGGGCAACTCCAAGAGGCCCCAGTGGCAAACGCGTTCAAGAGTGGTGCATCCCAATCGCGCTCGACCAACGACTTCAACGAGCGTGCCAAGCTTCTGTCCGAGCGCCTCGGTGCGATCGAGAAGCCGATCCAGAACAAGCGCAGCAATACGCCCCGTCGCACGTTCAAGGCGGGTCCGCGCCCTGAGGATGAGGCTGGCGACAAGGCCGAGCCGCAGGCCGAGGGTCACGAGGCCGCTGAGACCGCCGAGGGCGAGACCGAGGCCTGACCGAGCGGCGTAGCGACGAAGAAAGGGCCGGCGCCGAGCGCCGACCCTACGGCCTTCGCGATCCCCGTCCCGGGGACCGCACCCCGTCAAACCTTTCGGCTCAACGACGCGCCTTCGCCTTGCGGGCCGCGTAGCGCGCGTCGCGCTGGGCCTTCTTCTCGGCGAGTTCGGCGGCCTTGCGCTCGGCCGCAGCCAGGGCCTCCGCCTCCTCGCGGGCGATCTGGGCAGCGAGTTCCGCCTCCTCGCGCGCGCGCTTCTCCTCGGCGGCGGCCTTCTCGGCTGCGATCCGGGCTGCTTCCCGCTCGCGGGCGCGCTCTTCGCGGGCGCGGGAGACTTCGGCGCGGGCACGTGCCTTGGCGATCATCTCCGGATCGTCCGGCGCCGGACGGGCTTTGAATTTTTCCAGCAGCATCTGCTTGGCGCTGAGGGAGTTCTTGCGGCGGTCGTCAAAATTCCTGTAGTCGAAGGCGCTCATCTGACCTTTCTCATGTGGTCTGTCGCTCCGCATCCGGCGTTGAGCACGCGCGGCACGGGCCGTGGGGGAAATCAGGAAAGCAGGTGAAATTCAAGTCGCAGCAGCCCAATGCATGATGGGCCGCCGCGACGCAACAGAAGCCGCCCTACGTGAGAGCGGCTTCCGGCGCGATGTTGAATCCGTGCCTCAGCAGTCCGGCACCGGAGGCGAGATCAAGCCGACTGGAGATTGCCAGCCGATTGCTTGCCCGTACGGCGGTCGTTCTCGATCTCGTACGAGACCTTCTGACCCTCGATCAGGTTCCGCATGCCCGCGCGTTCCACGGCCGAGATGTGGACGAAGACGTCCTTGCCGCCGTCATCCGGCTGAATGAAGCCGTAACCCTTGGTTTCGTTGAACCATTTCACGGTACCCGTGCTCATGGTGATCGTCTCCTTCGAGCGTTGCCTTGCCTGCCATCGTCTGCCCGGAACCCGCGCGCGGACGCGCGGTAACCCGTGGCGCAGGGTCGTCGGACTGGGATGGGATCGATGTCACGCGCATTCCGTCGTGCTGCAAAGCAGTCGCGACGGGTGATGCGTGATGAACCCGGTTCAATACCGGCCGTGGCGCGATGGTTATAGTTTGGGAATCCTGCGACGCCTGGACAAGGCGCCAGCGCGGGCCGAGTTCCCGGAATCGTCACGAAACCGCCAGCACCCGGCGTCGGGGTGATCCAGCGGACGGTGGATCGTGTATTGTACGGGGATGCGACTTCCCGCCGAGGTTGCCGCGCGGGTGTCCGGCCGATAACCTGACGCGTGGCATGGCCGCGCCCGCGCCGACTTAACGGCTTTGACACGCCCCGGCCGGATCATGGCGCCGGGGCAAGGACGGGGATGGGATGAGGGTGTGCGGAATGCGGTGGCAGAACGGCCTCGGGCCGGTGCCGACGCTGCGATCGCTTTGCCGGAATGTCGATTCGTGAGGCGGATTCGGGGGCGTGTCCGCGGCGGATCGACGGTGGAATTCGCGCGCGCGGCGTGGCCGCTCGCCGCCGGCCTGGCCGGTGGCTTGGTCGGTGCCACGCTCATGGCCGCGCCGGCGGCGGCCTTCGACCTGTTCGGCCTGTTCGGCTCGGAGGCGGAGCCACCGGCACCCAGTGCCGACGCCTTGCCCTATACGGTGAAATTCCAGGGCGTCGATGACGACGACGTGCTGCGGGCGCTCCAGGACACGTCGACCCTCTACCGCCTGCGCCAGGAGGCACCGCCCGATGGCGAGGGGCTGGTGCGCCGCGCCGAGGCCGACCTGCGCCGGCTGGCCGACGTGCTCTCCGGCTACGGCTATTATCAGGGCAAAGTCGCGATCCGCATCGACGGCGTGGCGCTGGCCGGGGAAGCCAGCGTGGTGACGGCGGCGGGGGCGGCGGAAGCCTCGCGGGCGCGGGCCCTGGTGCCCGTCAAGGTCGTGGTCGACCCCGGGCCGCTCTACACCCTCCGCACCATCGCGGTGCGCGATGCACGGGGCAATGCCGTCCCCGACGAGATCCTGCCCGAGCGCTTCACGCGGGTCGGCGCAGACGTGCCCGCACGCTCCGCCACCGTTCTCGCCCGCGAGGCGAAGATCGTGGATCGCTTCCGCGCCCTCGGTCACCCCTTCGCCAAGGCGGCGTCGCGTGATCCGGTCGTGGACGATGCCGCCCATGTCATGGACGTGACCTATACGATCGAGCCGGGGCCGATCGCCGGCCTCGGCGACGTGGCGGTCCGCGGCACCCGGGACATCGACCCCGCCGTCGTCCGCTCGTTCATCTATGCCGAGCCGGGCGATCCCTATTCCCCGAAGGCCGTGTCGGACATCCGGCGCTTCGTGGCCAAGGTCGAGGGCCTCGGCTCGATCCGCGTGCGCGAGGGCGAGACCCTGGACGCCGCCGGCAACCTGCCGATCTTCGTGGACGTCACCGAGCGCGAGCGGAACCTGATCGGCGTCGCCGCCCGGTTCTCCACCGTGGACGGACCGGGTATCCGGGCCTACTACGCCAACCGCAACCTGTTCGGCGGGGGCGAGACCTTGCGGCTCGACGCCGACATCTACTATCTCGGCAACGATCTCTACGCCAAGCAGCGCAAGGCGGCCGGCATCGATTCGAACGGACTGGGCGGGCGGGTCTCCGCCACCTTCGTCAAGCCGGCTCTGTGGGGCACGCGCAACGACCTCGTCGCCAACGTCTTCGCGGGTCGCGAGGCGCAGCAATCCTACGTCAGCGACGCGGCCGGGGGCACGGTCGCCCTGCGCCACCGGTTCTCGGACACCTTCTTCGCGCAGATCGGCGTCGATGGTCAGGCCGGCCGCTCGCAGGACGCGCTGGGCAAGGTCGATTACCGCCTCGTGGGCGTTCCGCTGTCGGTCTCCTACGATTCGACGGACAACCTGCTCGACCCGACCGAAGGCGTGCGCCTCACCGCCTCGGCCACGCCCTATGCGGGGTTCCTGGGCTCGAACCCCTCGATCTTCGTCGCCAAGGCGCAGGGCTCGACCTACTACGCCTTCGACGACGAGGGCCGCTACATCCTGGCCGGGCGCATCGGCTTCGGCTCGATCTCGGGGGCGAACCTCGAGGACATCCCCGCCAATATCCGCTTCTTCGCCGGCGGCGGCGGGTCGGTGCGTGGCTTCCCCTATCGGACGCTCGGGCCGCGCGGCCCCTTCAACCTGCCGATCGGTGGGCGCAGCCTTCTCGAAGCGTCGGTGGAGGCGCGCATCAAGGTCACGGACACGATCGGCGTGGTGCCGTTCATCGATGCCGGCACGGCGTTCGCCGGAAGCCTGCCCGATTTCGACGAGCGCATCCGCTACGCCGTCGGCCTGGGGCTGCGCTACTACACCGGCATCGGTCCGATCCGCGTCGATGTCGCCTTCCCGATGGACCGCATCAAGGGCAATCACGAGCGCCCCGTGGCCCTCTACATCAGCCTGGGGCAGTCGTTCTGATGGGCTTGCGGACCGCACTGAGCGCATGGGCACCGGCCCGCCCTCCTCGGGCGGCGCGGATGGTCGCGAAGAAGTTCGGGAGGGTGCGCGTCGTCGCGGTGCTCCTGTGCCTGTCGGTATTCGCCGCGAGCCAGGCCACCCTGACCCATGCGGACGACGGCGAGAAGACCGTGCTCGGCGGCCTGCTGTCGCGGGCCCTGTCCACACCGGGCTCGCGGGTCGCCATCGGCGCCGTCGACGGCGCCCTCTCGTCGGACGCCACGATCCGCGACGTGGCGATCAGCGACGCGAACGGCGTCTGGCTGAAGCTCGACCGGGCGCGCCTGGTCTGGCGGCGCCTCGCCCTGCTGTCGGGCCGCCTCGAGGTGGAGAGCCTGGAGGTCGGACGCCTGGAAGTCCTTCGGCGCCCCCTCCCCGCCCCGGTCTCCGCGACCCCGGAGCCGGACGGCTCCCTGCTGCCGGACCTGCCGGTCAAGGTCGAGGTCAAGGCGTTCAAGCTTGCGGAACTCATCCTGGGCGAAGCGCTGGCGGGCCAATCCGCCCGGCTCGCAGCCGAAGGGCGCGCCAAACTCGGCGCGCCCTCCGAGGGGCTGGACCTCGACCTCGACGTGCGCCGCCTGGATGCCGGGGGACGCTTCGGCGCCCGGCTGCTGTTCGTGCCGAAGGGGGAGGTCCTGGAACTCAGGACCACCCTTGTGGAGCCCGCCGGTGGCCTGCTCTCGAAGGCGGCCAACATCCCCGGCACCCCCCCGATCAACCTCGACCTCGACGGACGCGGCACCCTCGACGCCTGGAACGCGCGTCTCGATCTCGATGCCGGCCCCGACCTCGGCGCCAAGGGGACCGCCCGCATCTCGCGGATCGGGGCCGAGCGCCGGCTCGCCCTGGATCTCGCCTCGCGCATCGAGGCCCTGCTGCCAGGCCCGGCTGCGGCGATCTTCTCCGGCACCACCAAGCTCGAAGGGGGCCTGCGCTTCGCCGATAGCGGCGCCTTCGGCATCGACCGGCTCGAACTCACGTCCCGCACGGCGCGCCTCGACGCGCGCGGCACGCTCGGCGCCGACCGCGTCGCCGACTTTCTCGTCTCCGCGCGCGCGCTGCCGACCGACGGAGGCGTTACCCGGGCGGCCGATGCCGAACTCGACAGCCTCGCCTTCGACGGCAGCCTGAAGGGACCCATCGCCCGGCCGACCGTGAACGGCACCCTCAAGGCCGCCGGCCTGCGGGCGGACGGCAGCGCTCTGGAGCGGGTCGACGCCATCCTGGCGATGCTGCCCACCGGACCGGAGCCCGGCGCGGCCCGCTTCGCGCTCTCGGCCGACGCCAAGGTGGAGGGCCTTCGCCTCGCCGACCCGGCCCTGCGGCGGGCGATCGGATCGCGGGCGGCCCTCACCTTCCGCGGCACGCTCCAGCCGGACAACGTCCTCGACGTCACCCGCCTCGACCTCGACGGACCGACGGCCCGAGCGTCCTATGCGGGCCGGATCGGGCAGAACACCCTCACCGGAACAGTCGATGCGGCGCTGTCCGATCTCGCGGCCTTCTCGGAAATGGCCGGCAGGCCCCTCGCCGGGGCGCTCACGGCGCGGGCCGCCCTGACGGGCGATCCCGCCCGCAAGGCGGTCTCGGCGGATGTGGACCTGCGCACGAGCGGGCTCGCCCTCTCGATCCCCGCCCTGGATCGGACCCTCGGCCGGGCACCGCGCTTCAGCGGACGCCTCTCGCAGGTCTATGACGGCTACGCCTTCGACGGCGCACGCTTCGAGGGCGCGGAGGTCGTAGGACGCCTGGAGGGCCGCGCCACGGCGCGGGTGGCGGACGCCAAGCTGATCGTCGACCTCAAGGATCTCTCGACCCTCGATCCGAAGCTCGCCGGCCGCGCGCTCCTCGACGGACGCCTCAGCGGCACCCTGGAGAAGCCGGACCTCGCCGCCACGCTGACGGCGGACGCGGCCCGCGCCCTCGGACGGCCCCTGCGCGATCTGCGCCTGGACGCCGCCCTTACGGACCTCACCGGCGCCCTCGATGGCACCGTCCGCCTGTCCGGCGATGTCGGCGGGAAGCCCTTGCGCGGCGACGCACACCTCGCCCGGGGGGCGGGAGATGCATGGTCGCTCGACCGGCTGGCCTTCCGGCTCGGCTCCGTCGCCCTCGACGGCAGCGCGGCCATCGACGCCCGCACCCTCCTGACGCAAGCGGCGCTTACCCTGGCGGCCGGCAACCTCGACGACCTCTCCCCTCTCGCCCTGACGCCCTTGGGCGGCAGCGTGGACGCCGCCATCACCCTGTCCCGCGATGGCGGCCGGCAGGATGCCGCGCTCCGGGCGAAGGGCACGTCGCTGCGTGCCGGTGAATTCGGCCTGTCCCGCCTCGATTCCGACCTCACCGGGCGCGACCTGCGCGGCCGACCGGTGATCGACGGACGCGTGAATGCCGACCGCCTCGTCGCGGCGGGGGAAAGCCTCGATACGATACGCCTCTCCGCCATCGGTTCGCCGAACGCCAGCGACATCACGCTCTCGGCCAAGGCGCGGGGCTTCGACCTCGACGGCGCCGCACGCCTCGTGCCGGGAGAGCGTACCCGGATCGAACTCGCCCGGTTCTCCGCCGCACGCGGAGGGGACCGGCTGGCCCTGGCGAACCCCGCCAGCGTGACACTCGACGGCGGATCGGCCGTCATCGACAACCTGGTGGTGGCCGCCGGCGGCGGTCGCGTCAGCATTTCCGGGCGCGCCGGCCAGACCCTCGACCTCAAGGTCGGCATCCGTGCCCTGCCTCTCGCACTGGCCCGCATCGCCTCCCCGAGCCTCGCGGTGACGGGCACTCTCGACGGTGATGCCGACCTGCGCGGGCCCGCCGAACGGCCGGAGGGGCGCTACGCGCTGACCGTCGCCCGCCTCGTCACGCCGGAGACCCGCAAGGCCGGTCTGCCCCCGATCGAGGCCCGAGCCAGCGGAACGGTCTCCGAGGGACGTGCCGGGATCGACGGCCGTGTCTCGGCCGGGCGCGGCGCCGAGATGACCATCGGCGGCTCGCTTCCCATCGCGGCGGGCGGCGCGCTGGCCTTGAAGCTGCGCGGCACGCTCGACTTGGCGCTGGCGAACAGCCTCCTGAGCGTCGGAGGCCAGCGCGTCGCTGGGCGCATCGCCATCGATGCCGGCGTTTCCGGCAACCTCGCGGCACCCCGCGCCGAGGGCGTCGCAACCCTGACGGGCGGTTCGTTCACCGATCCGCTCCAGGGCATCCGGCTGACCAACATCGAGGGGCGCGTCACAGGGCGTGGCGATACCCTGGTGGTGGAGCGCCTGACCGCGCTGACCCGCAACGGCGGCACCCTGCGGGGCGACGGACGCGTGGCGCTCGACCCGGCGGCCGGCTTTCCGGGCTCCCTGCGAGTCTCGGCCGAGCGGGCCGAACTCGTGTCCAGCCCGCTGATGACGGCTGTCGCGAGCCTGAACCTCGCTCTGACCGGCCCCCTCGCCCGGACCCCGAAGGTCGCCGGGCGGATCGATCTCGCCTCCGTCGATGTCTCCGTGCCGGACCGCCTGCCCGCCACCGTGCAGCCCCTGCCCGAGATCCGACGGGTCAACACGCCGCCGGAGGTCCGCGCGCGCCTCGCCGCGCGGGCGGATCGCCGGGCTCAGGTCGCCGCCCTCGGCCGCAAGGGGAGGAAGCCGGCACCGCCCTTCGACGCCACCCTCGACATCGCGGTGAATGCGCCGAACCGGATCTTCGTGCGCGGGCGCGGCATCGACGCCGAGCTCGGCGGATCGCTGCGCCTCACCGGTTCGTCGCGGGATCCCGTGGCGAACGGCGCCTTCGAGATGCGGCGCGGCCGCCTCAGCGTGGTCGGCCAGCGGTTGGACTTTACCCGGGGACGCCTCACGTTCGGCGGCGAGATCGCAGCTCCGGACCTCGATTTCGTCGCCGAGACCAAGGCGGCCGAGGTCACCGCGCGCATCGCCGTCACCGGACCGGCCAATCAACCGAGCTTCCTGCTGACCTCCGACCCGAGCCTGCCCCAGGACGAGGTCCTGTCGCGGCTGCTCTTCAAGAAGGCGTCGGGCGGCCTGTCGCCGTTCCAGGCCCTCCAACTCGCACAGGCCGTGGCGCAGTTCTCCGGCGGGGCCGGCGGCGTCGATGTGTTCGAGCAGGCACGCAAGGGTCTCGGGCTCGACAGCCTCGACGTCTCGACGGGTGCCAGCGGCGGGCCGGCTCTGGGCGCCTCGCGCTACCTCAGCGACCGCCTCAGCGTCGGCGTCAAGGCAGGGGCCAAGCCCGCCGACACCGCCGCGACGGTGGATTACGACGTGACGCGGCGGATCAAGATCCAGGGCGAAGCCGGCAGCGACGGCCGCACCGCCGTGGGCGTCGGGGCCGAGTGGGAGTACTGATCCTCAACGCGTCAGCCAAAGCGACTGGCCGACGCTGCTCAAGGGGGCGTGGAAATGGGTGACCAGCACGATCGCCCAGAGGAGTCCGAGCAGGGTCGTCAACATCAGCAGGAGGATCCCGCCGGCGTCGCCGATGCCGGCGCGTCGGCCCTCGGCGCCCTCGGATCGGGATTCGGGACGATGATCGATCATTGTGTCTCCCGGAGGCGTTTCCAGCGGCGCGAGCCTCTCCGGCCGCAAGGAGTGCGCCACGAGGCCGTTTCCCGAGCCAGCCCCACGTGCGCTCGCGCAGGCGTGAACACTCCAACCCTCGGACCATAACGGTGTCAGCCGCATCCCTCCTCCTCTATCCCGACCCCCGCCTGCGCCACGTCGCGGAGCCGGTGACCGCCTTCGATGCGAGCCTTCGGCAATCCGTCGCCGACCTCGAAGCGGTGATGCAGGCGGTCTCCGCCCTCGGCCTGACCCTGCCGCATATCGGGTTGCTGCAGCGGGTCGTGGTCCTGCGCATGGAGCCCGGCGCGCCGACGACGATCTACGTCAATCCCCAGATCGTCTGGACATCCGACGAGCGCGGCCCGCAGACGGAGGGCAGCGTCTCGATGCCGGGGATCGTGGAAACGGTCGATCGGGCCGTGCGGGTACGTGTCCGCTTCAGCGACCTGTCCGGGGTCGAGCACGAGGAGGAAGCGGAGGGATTTCGCGCAGCCTGCCTGCAACACGAGGTCGATCAGCTCGACGGCATCTTCTGGATCGACCGGCTCTCACGCCTGCGTCGCGACAGGGCACTCAAGCGGTTCGCAAAGCTGCGCCGCGTGGCCGGCTGACTCAGCGAGGACACCCGTGTTTCGGACCCATATCCGCCCTAATTGCTGCTGCAGCAGGGTCGGCGATCCGCCGTATGGTGGGCCGAGAACGCACACCCGGCGCGTCGACAGAGGTCCGAGATGTCCCCCCTTCGCCTGATCGGCATCGCCCTGTTGCTGGCCGCAGGAGCTTCCCCAACCGCCGAGGCGGCGGGACCGGCTCCCGTCATCGGCTGCCCCTCCCTGGTGAATCTGCGCCTCCTGATGCGGCAGACCAAGGCGGATACGACGGTCGCGGCGGCGATCCTCGGTGACGACAAGGCGGATCATCTCGGTTGCGCGGTGCTGGCGCGGGACGCGATCACCGCCCTGCAGGAGCGCCTGAGCCTGAACGGCAGCGACTACGATTGCCTGTCCCTGCGCAGCACCAGTGTCTGCCATTGGGTCGTGGCCGGCGCAGTGAACCTCAGCCAGCCGCCCACGAAGGCGCGCGCTGGCGAGAAGTCCCGGGCAGCGGAAAAGCCCCGCCGATGACGGCCCCTTTGCGCATCTGGATCGTCGCAGCACTGGTAGGGGTCGGTTCACCCCTACGGTCGGAGCCACTCGCTCAGGTCCTCGCCTGCGACACTCTGGTCAACCTGCGGGTGCTGATGAGTACCGGTGAGCGGGCGGTGGCGGAAACCGCCCTTCCCAGTCATCCAGGGTGCCGCCTGGTCCCGCGCGGGCGGATCGCTGCGGCCGAGCACCGGGCGATGGTGGGCGGGGCGCCCTACGAGTGCCTGTCCGTCACCGGCGAAAGCGCCTGCGCGTGGATCTGGCCGTAGAACGCAACAGCCGGGACGGGACCCGGCGGTGATCAGACTCGGTCGCTTCAGACGCTGAGGGGTGCGCCGATCCGTGCGCGGAGGACGTGCCGCAGGTTCTCGTTCGCGGTGGCGTCCGCATCGAGGGCGGACATCAGCCGCAGCAGGCGACTGATCGGCGTCGTACGGTCCTCGACCGCCGAGCGGATCTGGACCTGGAGCGGCGTCGCCTCGCTCGAGAGTTCAGTTTTCAGGTTCGAAGGGGCCGGCTGAGGCATGATCCGCGAATCCATGGCGTGATCCGTCGCGATCACGGCCGGCTCGCTACGCCATCCCCGGCGCCCGCGCCAGGGTTATTTGCCATCTATCCATAGCCGGCACGCAATCCAGCCCTGCGGACGGGAACAAAACGTGTTTCGTCTCGAAAAGTGGGGATGATCTGGTGTTCGCGTGGTCGCCTGCCAAGTCGCCCTGCCCTAGCTGGCAATCGGTGAATCACGATAGCCGTCGAGGATGTCCTGAGGATCACGGTAGATCGCGATGCATCCCGACTCGTTCAGGCTGGCCTCCGGGAAGCCGCCGCAGAGCACACCGATCGTGCGGATCCCGGCCTTGGTCGCGGCCTGGGCATCGTAGGGGGTATCGCCGATCACCAGCGCGGCCTCCGCGCGGATCGGGGCGAGCTTGTCGAGAGCGGCCGCAAAGATATCGGGGAAGGGTTTCGAACGCTCGACGTCGTCGGAGGTCACCACGACATCCGCCATCCCCTCGATCCCCAGGAGCGTCTGATAATGCTCCACCTCCTCCGCCTTGCCGGACGAGGCGAGCGCGATGGTCAGACCCTCGGAACGCAGGTGACGGAACAGGTCCGGGACGCCGGGAAACGACTTCACCTGCGGAAGGTAATTCCGCTTGAACAGGTCCGACCGATAAGCCTCGATCTCCTCGCCCTCGCGGTCCACGCGGGCGTCGTCCAGGAAGACCGGCAGGAGCTGATCACCGCCCTTTCCGATCTGACTCCGGGCGTCGCCATGCGAGACGGTCACTCCGAAATGCGCGAAGGCGTCGACCCAGGCCTGCGCGTGGAGGTCCACGCTGTCGAGCAGCGTACCGTCGATATCGAAGATCACCGCCTGAACGGTCTTGGGCATGACGTCTTCCGTGATGGATTCGACCCGGAAAGCTGCGTCCCGGGCCAGGCGGGCGAACCGGCGGAAGACTCCGCCGCTCGCGGTGGCGCCGGCCTCAGCGCGGGAAGATGTGGAAGCCGTCATCCGGCAGCAGATTGCGGGCCGGACCGCCCGTCTGCTGGCCGCGCCCCTGCTGATAGTAGGGCAGCTCGGGGCGGCGATCGTTGTCGCTGCCCGAGTCGTATTCCCAACCGCGGCTCCACGGGGCCCGTCCGCCGATGTTGCCGGACGCGTCCACCTCGTGAATGAACGGCGCACCCTGCGGGTCGAGGTTTCCGGCCACCGCGCCGAGGGGCAGCCCGGCGATGCTGAGCGCGAGCAGGGTAGACAACGTCGTCTTCATGGAAGCCTCGCGGAACGGAATGCGCCGCCGCCGAGCCAGGCCGCAGGCGATCGCTGTTGCGCGGACAACCGCAAAGGTTCGGTTTCGTTCCGATCCGGGTTCGTGCGGGGCGGGAAACGCGAGAGCCCGCACTCCGGTGGCGGAGCGCGGGCTCAATGGTCTCGATGCTCGCAGATTGGGGACGCGTCGGGCGGATTCCGCCAGAGCGCCCCGGCTGCTCAGTGGACCGTCGCTGCCGACTCGGCCGCGCGCGGACGGGCAGCAGCCTTCGGCGCTACGGACTTCGGAGCGGCGGACTTGCCCGCCGGCTTCGCAGCAACCTTGGCGGGTGTCTTAGCGGGTGCCTTGGCCGCTGCTTTCGCGGGCTTCGCGACCGGCACGGCGACCGCCTTCGTGGCGGCTTCGGCCTTGGCGTCGACCTTGGCGGCCGCCGACCGGGCCCGGCTCGGCTTGGCCTTCAGCACCTCGGCGGGACTGGCGGAGAGGGTCAGGGCGGGCGGAACGGCCTGGATCAGGACGGGCTCGGCCGACGCGCGGGCCTGCAGCTCCGTCTCGGCCCGCAGCCAGTGGTCCTCGGCGCGACCGAGGACCCGGCCCTCGTCTTCCCAGATGTAGTAGGCGCGTTCCCGCACCTGATGTTCGAAGTGGGTCATCACAAGCTCCCTGGTCCCACGGTCCGACGTTCGGGGCGAGGATGGGAGCGCGTGGTTAAGGCAGGGTTAACCGGCCCTGGCGCATTACAGCGAACGCTTCGACAGGCGTCGGACGTTCGACCGGACCTTCCGCCGATAGCCCGCGACGACACGGGCCGTGGACCCGCCCATCGCAATGAGCAGGGCGGCCTCGTTGGCCGCTATGATCTTCTCACTGACCATGCGCTGCGCCTCAGCCTGGGCGGCGGCATCGCCCACCGCCAGCATGGCCAAGCGCAGGCCGATGACCTGCTGCGATTCCATGGCGAGCAGGGTCGCGTCCATGCCGAGCTTCCACCACGAACCGAACATGCCGCATCTCTCCCGGGGCGGTCTTCAGGCCCCTGTCACGCTTGCGGATCCCGGCGCGATACCGCGTCGCCGAGACCAGGAATCCATCAGTCGAAGAGGTGCTTCTTGGCGCCCGAGCCGCCGAGGCTGATCTTCTTCGTGCCCGAGCCACCGAGGCTGATCTTCTTCGGCGGCGCGGCGGCCGGGCTCGGCGTTGCCGGGCGGGCGGGCTTCAGCCGTGACTGGCCATAGACCACCGAGCCGATCTCGTCGGCGACGCGCACGAGATCCTCACGCTCGCACTCGCGCGCGACCCGCAGGCCGAGCTGGTGCATGTGGCTCTTGCCGTAGAGATAGACCGCGAGGCGCGCCCGGGTGGTGGTGGACATGGCCGCCAGGATCTCCGGCAGGTCGTCCGCATCGGCCCGGTAGACCTGGCCCAGGAGTTCGAGGGAGACCGGGCAATCCGGATCCGGAACGGCGCCGCTGGTCGGGTGAGACTGCGTCATGGTGCGTCTGCCTGTGAAGAGGGAACGGGGGTGGCGACCGGATCTTCGGCCGCGGCGGGAATGATTTCGGCCGCCTCCGGGCGAACCGGGGATCGCGGAGCGGGGCCGGGTTCGGCCGGACGCGGGGCGGTGAGGCACCCCGTGCAGACCGACGCGATGGCGATGCGGGACCGCTGCTCGGCCCGCTGCCAGACCGCCTCGCTGCGTGCGCGGGCCGCCCGGGCGATCTCCTCGTCCGACGGACCAGCGCCGCCGGAGCCGACGGAGGTTTCCCCGGCCGGGCGAATGCGCAGGAACAGCGGCTCCTGCGCCCGAGCCGGCGTGACCACGAACTCGGAGATAGCAGGCATGAACCCGGTCAGGCTACCGGCGATCACCAGAAAGGACGCGCTTACGAGGCGGATGGAGGGGGGCATCGGCTCCTCGGTGGGATCGTCGGCGCACCGGAACGTTCAGGCCAACAGGGTTAACAGGGTCTGAAGCGCACGGGATGCCGCAGCGGCAGAGGGTCCCCTCGACCGCGTTGTGCGCCGCACCTAACAGGGCCCGATGGAACCCAATGTCTACCTTCTGATGGCCGCCGCCCTCGCCTTTTCGGGTTACATGGTGCTCGCGATGCGCTCATGACCCGGGCTCAGGATCGGTCGGCCTTGTCGATCACAGCGCAGGCGGTCACCAGACCGGCGCCGTAGTTCGAGACCGAACAGGTGACGAGGGCCGTCCCGGCATCCACGTGACTGTGCCGGGTGGTGACGGCGTTCTCACGCGCCTTGACCGCCGCTGCCTCGATCTCGCTGGCGGAGATGCCCGTGGTCGCGTGTCCGGCGCGGCCGAACAACGGAAAATACCCGGCGGGCAGGCTCGGCCCCCGGAACTGGACGCCCACCGACGAGAGCTCGCCGCAGGCGAGCGTCAGACCGATGCCTTCGGCCGCCGTGAACTCGGCGAAATCCGCCGTGCGCTTCACGACGCGCGCCTCGGTGCTCGCGACCACGCGCTCGATGAGGTCGCCGCAGGCATCCGCCCTGGCGGGGGCGGTCAGGGCCACGAGTCCGAGGGCGAGGATCAGCGTACGCATGCGATGAGAGCTAGGGGCCGGCGCGGCTTTGTCGAGCTTCCGCGCTACAGGCGCCTGCGCGCCGGGCGGGGACGTCGGAACACGCCGACCACCTCGACATGGCCGGAATACGCGAACTGATCGATGGGGGTGACCTGCTCCAATGTGTAGCCTCCGGCGACGAGGGCGGCGGCATCGCGGGAGAACGTGCCGACATCGCAGGCCACGCCGATCACCAGCGGCACCTTCGATTCGGCGATCCGGACCGCCTGGGCCCCCGCCCCCGCCCGCGGGGGATCGAAGACCACGGCGTCGTAGGCCTCCAGTTCGAGGGGCAGGAGGGGCCTTCGGAACAGGTCGCGGCGTTCCGTCGTGACGCGACGCAGACCCGGCACCGCCCGAACCGCCCGGTCGAGGCTCGCCAGGGCGGCGGCCTCCCCCTCCACCGCGTGCACGTCGCGGGTCTGCGCCATGGCGAGGGTGAAGGGACCGGCGCCGGAGAACAGGTCGACCACGCGCTTCGTCTTCCGGTCGAGGGCAGCCACGACCGCGCCGGCCAGGACGGCCTCGCCGGCCTCCGTGGCCTGCAGGAAGCCGCCCGCCGGCGGGACCAGCCGCAGCCCTGCGCTCGTCACGGCGGGTGCACGGCGCTCCACCAGCACCTCCCCGTGCAGCGACAGGCGCGCGAGATCGAGTTCGGCCGCGAGGCGCACCAGCACCGCCCGAACCCCTTCGGCGATCGGACCGTGCCCCCGGATGTCCACGTCGAGGCCCGCCTCCGTCGCCGTGAACGCGACGTCGAGGGGTTTCCGTCCGTGCCCGAGGGGCGCGCTCAGGGCGCCCGCGATCTCGGGGGCCCGGTGCAGCATCGGCACGGTGATGGGGCAATGGTCGATCGCGACGAGGTCGTGGCTGCGCGCGGCCATCAACCCGACGCGGGCTCCGCCCTCCCCGGCGCGCACGTGCAGGGTGAGGCGGCGGCGTCCCTCTCCCCGCGCATCGATCATCGCCTCGGGCTGCACCTCGAGCCGGGCCTGGGACAGGGCCTGGACGAGCTGGCCGTGCTTCCACGCGGCGTAGGGTCCCGCCGCGAGGTGCTGCACGGCGCAGCCGCCGCAGGTCCCGAAATACGGACAGAACGGTGTGATGCGATCCGGCGAGGTCCGCTCGACCGTCTGCAGGTGTCCGCGCCCGCCCTCACGCCGGATCGTCACGCGTTCCCCCGGCAGCGCGAAGGCGACGGGGGTTCCGTCCTCCGCCATGCCATCGCCGCGGGCGCCCAGGCGAACGATCTCCAGGGTTTCGGTGGTCGTCTCGGTCATGATGTCGAATCCAGGCGCGCCCCGATCAGGAACTCGCGATTGCCGTCGCCCCCCGTCACGGGGGATGGGATCAGGCCGAGGACACGCATCCCCGACGCTTCGATGAAGTCCCGCAGCCCGTCGCACACCGCCGCGTGGATCTCCGGATCGCGAACGATCCCGCCACGTCCGACACCCTCGCGGCCCGCCTCGAATTGCGGCTTGATGAGCGCAGCCAGTGCGGCCCCCGGTGCCAGCAAAGCCAGGACCGCCGGCAGGACGAGGCGCAGCGAGATGAAGCTCACGTCGATGGCGCAGAGCGTGGGCGGGATCGGAATCTCCGCCCGGTCGAGGGACCGGATGTCCCGACCCTCCAGGCTCGTGACGCGCGGGTCGCTCCGCAGCGCCGCGTGAAGCTGGTCGCGCCCGACATCGACGGCGTAGACATGCGCCGCGCCGCGCTTCAGGAGCGCATCGGTGAAGCCCCCTGTCGAGGCTCCGACATCGAGACAGGTCTGGGCGTCGGGATCGAACCCGAAGGCCTCCAGGGCGGCGGTCAGCTTGAGGCCTCCCCGCGAAACGAAGGGATGCGGCGCGCGCGCGGTGATGCGCGCATCGCGGTCGAGCAGGTCGGAGGCACGCGTCACGGGGCGGTCGTCGGCCTGCACCAGCCCGGCGGCGATGGCGGCCTGAGCCCGCGCGCGGCTCTCGAAATGGCCCTGCTCGACCAGCAGCCGATCGGCCCTGAGCCGGTCCCGATTCATCACAACGTCCAACGACACGCCACCCGACCGGCCGTGGCCGGAACCTTCCGCTACACCACATCGGGCCGCCGGCGAACGACATTCGCTTCGATTTCGGTCGCGCCGCCGCTTGAGATCGCCGCATATGATAGGGAAATGCGGCCGATTCCGTACGGAACGGTTGCGCCCCGTCCGGCTTGTGCTCGGATGCAGGGGCGGAGCGCTCCATCGACGGCGATGGAGCGAGGCCGAAGATAGGACGATCCATGGACGCGCCACGGGAAATCGAACTGAAGCTGCAATGCGGGGGCGGCGACCTCGCCGAACTCGCCCGGCACCCGTTCCTGCAGACCGCGACGCCCGAGCAGACGGCTCTCCTGACCTCGACCTACTACGACACCCCCGAAGGTGACCTCCGGGCGAAGGGACTGACCCTGCGTGTACGCCGGGACGGTGAGGCCTACGTGCAGACGGTCAAGGCGTCGGCCGCGGGTGTGGGTCTGTTCGACCGCTCCGAATGGGAAGGCCCGGTCACGGGCGAGCAGCCCGATCTCGCGCAACTGTCCGGAACCCCGGTGCCAGCGATCCTCGAAGCAGTGTCCGATCCGACCCTGCGCCCGGTCTTCGCGACGGTCGTCGAGCGCCGGACCCGCCACATCGGTTACGGCGCTTCCCGCATCGAGGTCGCCCTCGACCAGGGCCGGATCGAGACGCCGAACGGCGATACCCCGCTCTGGGAACTGGAACTCGAGCTGCGGGAAGGATCACCGGAGGATCTCTTCACCCTGGCGCAGGCCCTCGGCGAGACGGTGCCCCTGCGCCTCGGAGCCATGAGCAAGAGCGCGCGCGGGTTCCGCCTGATCGACGGCACGCTGCGGCGCCCGAGCAAGGCGGGCGCGGTCCGCCTCGGGCAGGACGACAGCGCCGGCACGGCTTTTCGCACCATCGCGCAGGCCTGCCTCGGGCACCTGCGGCTCAACGAGGACGTGTTCCTCCACACCCGCGATCCGGAGGGCTTGCACCAGTTGCGGGTGGCCCTACGCCGCCTGCGCTCGGCCCTGACCCTCTTCAAACCAGTGCTGGCGGCGGACCCGGCCGCCGCGCATCTGCGCGAGGAGATCAAGCGCGTCACCGAACCCTTCGGACACGCACGCAACCTCGACGTCTTCCTCTCGGAAACGCTGCCGGCCGAGATCGCCATGCGTCCGGACGAGCCCGGTATCGACGATCTCAGCGCGCGCCTGGAGGCGGAACGGGCCCGTGCCTACGACGCCGCGCTCGCGACCCTGGAATCGCAGGAGTGGCGGAGCCTCGTCCTCGACCTCGCGAGTTGGCTGGAAACGGGGGACTGGCGCAAGGCGTCGGGGGCACCGGAGCGTGACCGTGCCGCCCGGGATTTCGCCGAGGATGTGCTCGACCGGGCACGCAAGCGCATCCGCAAGCGCGGCCGTCACCTCGACCGCCTCGACCCGGAGGCCCGCCACCGGGTGCGGATCGAGGCGAAGAAGCTGCGCTACGGCGCCGAGTTCTTCGCGAGCCTCTATGCGGACAAGAAGTCCCACAAGCGCCACAAGGCCTTCGTGTCCGCGCTCTCGGACCTCCAGGACCACCTCGGTGCGCTGAACGACCAGGCGACCGCCCATTCGGTGCTGGCCAGCCTGATGATCGCGCCGGACCGGCCCCCGGTGCCCGGCGAGACCCTGTTCGCCGCCGGACTGGCCGCCGGCGACAACGAGGCGAATTCGCGCAAGCTGCTCAAGGCGGCCGCCGAGGCCCACAGCGGCCTCCTCGACGTCGAGCCGTTCTGGCGCTGAGGCGCCTCAGCCCCGGGGGCTGAGGGCGTAGAGGGTGATGGCCGCGGCGTTCGAGACGTTGATGCTGCGGATCTCACCGCTGAAGGGGATGCGGGCCAGCACATCGCAATTGTCGCGGGTGCGCTGGCGCAAGCCCTTGCCCTCGGCGCCCAGCACGATCACCGCCGGGCGCTTCGGGCCGATGCTGTCGAGGTCCGTCTCCGCATCGGAATCCAGGCCGATCCGGGTGAAGCCGCGCTTGCCGAGATCGACCAGGGCGTCCGAGAGATTGCGCACCACGATCAGGGGCACGTGCTCCAAGCCGCCCGAGGCGGATTTCGCAAGCACGCCGGTGGCGACGGGCGAGTGGCGAGCGGTGGTGATGATACCCGCGACCCCGAAGGCGGCCGCGGTGCGCACGATGGCGCCGACGTTGTGCGGATCGGTGATCTGATCCAGGGCGAGCAGCAGCACGTCGTCGGAAAGGTCGTCGAGATCCGGGCCCGGCAATGGATCGGCCTCGAGGTACAGACCCTGGTGGACCGCGTCCGGCCCGAGCAGCGCATTGATGGCACTGGGACGCACCATTTCGGGATCGATGCGAAGGGGGCCGATCTCCTCGGCGAGCCGTGCCATCGCATTCTCAGTTGCGAGCAGCCTGTGAAGCTTGCGCCCCTCGTTGGCCAGCGCCTGCGCCACGGGGTGCCAGCCGTACAGCACCACATGATCGCCCGAGGCCGCTGCCACGCTCGCCGCCCCACGCTGCTTCTGCGGCGGTCCGCGCCGGAAGGACCCCCGTGAAAAGCCGGGCTTCGTCGTCCTCGGGCTCGGAGGGCCGTCGCGTCGCGTCGTCATGGATCACAGGTCCGCTGTCCGGCGGCCGGCGATTGCACGGGCCCACCGATGAAGCCTCCGACAAACCCAGTGCCGCCGAATTCGTCAAGCGGCAAACTCAACGGCGAATCCCCGTTGCCCCAGCGCCCGAAGCCGCATATAGAACCCCTCGCCGCAGCAGCGCCCTTCGTCTAGCGGTCCAGGACGTCGCCCTTTCACGGCGAAAACACGGGTTCGATTCCCGTAGGGCGCGCCACGCTAACCCTAAGCTCTCACGCAGGCTGATTTTCTTCAACTCGGTGCCTAGTACTACTGTGTCATAAAGTTTGGGTGTAGAGTTGGTGACTCGATCTCGTGATGGAGCGAGGCATGGATCGCTTGAACTCCCCGCTGGCTGCTGACCAGCTTCGTTTTGCAAGATATCTGGAGGCTTTGTCAGGCGTCCTCGGCCATGCCGATCGGATTGCGCCGCTGAAGGCCTACTGCACGGGCCTCCTCCTGCCGGGTGCTCGCAAGAGCATCGAGCCGATGGCGGCCCGGATCGCGCCGGCGCGTGTCCAAGCCACCCATCAGGCGCTGCATCACTTCGTGGCCAAGGGCGAATGGTCGGACAGCGCTTTGCTGGCCCGAGTCCGCAGCGAGGTTCTTCCTACGATCGAAAGCCAGGGCCCGATCCAGGCCTGGATCGTCGATGATACGGGCTTTCCCAAGAAGGGCCGCCATTCAGTTGGAGTGGGACGGCAATACTGCGGCCAGATCGGCAAACAGGACAACTGCCAGATCGCCGTGACGCTCTCTGTGGCCAACGCCCAGGCCAGCCTGCCGGTGGCCTATCGCCTCTACCTGCCGGAAGCCTGGGCCTTGGATGCCGAGCGGCGCGGCAAGGCCGCCGTGCCCGAGGAGATCGGCTTCCGGACCAAGCCAGAGATTGCGCTGGATCAGATCCGGGCGGCCTTGGCCGATGGGGTGCCGGCCGGCCTGGTTCTGGCTGATGCCGGATACGGGATCGACACGGCCTTCCGTACGGCGCTGACGGCTTTGGGCTTGCGCTACAGTCTGGGCGTTCAGTCCTCGACGAGCCTGTGGGCCCCAGGATCCGCACCGCTGCCGCCTAAACCCTGGAGCGGACGCGGGCGCCCACCCACCCGGGTACGACGGAGCCTCGAGCACAAGCCACTCTCGGCGGAGACGCTGGCCCGGTCTCTGCCGGAGACTGCCTGGCAGCGGATCACGTGGCGCGTTGGCACGAACGGTCTACTGACCTCGCGCTTTGCGGCCGTGCGGGCGCGCCCGGCACATCGGGATGAACTGCGACACGAGCCGCGTCCCGAGGAGTGGTTCCTGATCGAGTGGCCGGAGGGCGAGGATGCGCCGACCAAGTACTGGCTCTCGACCCTGCCGCCAGAGACGCCCCTGGCCGAGTTGGTCAGCCGGACGAAACTGCGCTGGCGCATCGAGCGGGACTACCAGGAACTCAAACAGGAAATCGGGCTCGGCCACTACGAGGGGCGAAGCTGGCGCGGCTTCCATCATCACGCCAGCTTGTGCATCGCGGACTACGGGTTCCCGGTCTCCGAGCGAGGCCGTTTTCCCCCCTCAGGACCAGAGATCATCGAGCGGCAAGCGCTTGCCATACCCGCCGGTTACAAACCCCGTGGTGCTCCCGATCCGGCCCGAGCGACACGTGCCTGACTCCATCGCGACCCTGCGCCTACGGCTGGCACGGGCACTCACGCAAACCCTGCAACGATGTCCTTGCTGCCAACAAAATTTGTGACACAGTAGTACTAGGAGCCCGTCCGAGTGATCCTCTCGACGGCGAGGCGGGAGGGTGATTCACTTGGCTCATGGCCAAGGTGTTTCGCGCGTGGGATGTTGATCAGGGTTGGCTTTTGCCGCCCTCGCTGCACGAGTTCGTGCCGCCCGGGCACATGGCACACTTCGTACGCGACACAGTGCGGGAAGCGCTCGACCTCTCGGCCATCCTCGGCACCTATAGTGAGGAGCGCGGCTACCCGCCCTACCATCCGGGTATGATGGTGGCGCTCCTTCTCTACGGCTACAGCCGCGGCCTGTACTCGTCGCGTCAACTCGCCAGGGCCTGCGAGGAGCGGGTCGACGTCATGGCGGTGACGGGCCTGAACCGGCCGGACTTCCGCACCATCGCCGACTTCCGCAAGCGCCACCTCGTGGCCTTGTCCGACCTGTTCGTGCAGGTTCTGCGCCTGTGTCGGGCCGCCGGTCTGGTGCAGTTCGCCCATGTGGCGGTGGACGGCACCAAGGTGAAGGCCAACGCCTCCCGTCATAAGGCGATGAGCTACGGACGCATGAAGACGGCCGAGCCCGCGCTGGCTGCCGAGGTCGACGCGTGGTTGGAGCGGGCGCGTGAGGCCGATGCGGCCGAGGATGAGGCTCAGGGCCCGGACCGGCGCGGGGACGAGACGCCGGACTGGATGGCCGACAAGCAGCGACGCCTGGAGACGATCCGCGCCGCTAAAGCCGCCCTGGAAGTGGAAGCGATCGACCCGCCCGACCCCGAGGACGAGAGCGGGCCGGGTGCATCCTCGGGCATGCGCTGGCAGGGGCGGCCCTTGCGCGGGGAGGACGGCGGTCCGCCCGACCGGGCGCAGCGCAACTTCACCGACCCAGACAGCCGCATCCTGCCGACCCGCGACGGGTTCGTGCAGGGCTACAACGGTCAGATCGCCGTCGATGCCGCGCATCAGATCATTGTGGCCCATCGCCTCGTGACGAACGCCTCCGATGCCCGCGCCCTCGTGCCCCTCATCGACGACGCCCGCGCTCATCTCGGGCGCAAGCCGTACGAGGTCTCGGGGGATTCCGGTTTTGCCAACGAGGCGAACCTGACCGCCCTGAAGCAGCGCCGGATCGCCGCTTATCTTGCTCCCGGTCGGGCCCGCCATAGCCAAGCGGATGCGGCCGGTCGTCGGACGCTGACGAAGACGCCCCTGATGCAGGCGATGGCCGCGCGCCTGAAACGGGCTGGCCGCCGCAGCCGCTATCGCCTCAGGAAGCAGGTCGTCGAGCCGGTGTTCGGGCAGATCAAGCAGGCCCGAGGCTTCCGCCAGTTCTTACTCCGGGGCCTCGATCAGGTCCGGGGCGAATGGGCGATGGTCTGCACCGCCCACAACCTTCTCAAGCTGGCAAAGGCAGGGCGATGAGCTCAAAGCCGACACACACCTCTGACCAGATCTCGACGCTCAAACCATCCCATAAACTCGTTACTCGGACGGGCTCCTAGGTTTGCAGTGTGGCTCACACGAGGGATGGAGCGGACCGATGGCCATTGCGATACTCGGGATCGATCTGGGCAAGAACAGCTGCAGTGTGGTCGGGCAGGATGCGACCGGTCGGGTCGTCCTGCGACGCCGGATGCGACGCGAGACGGTGATGACCTTTGGCGCGACGCTTCCACCTTGCATCATCGCCATGGAGGCGTGCTGTGGCGCGCATCACATGGGCCGGGCGCTCGCCGCTCAAGGCCACACCATCCGGCTGATGTCGCCGGAATACGTGCGCCCCTACGTCAAGGCCCAGAAGAACGACGACCGTGACGCCGAGGCGATCGCAGAGGCTGCGACGCGTCCGACTATGCGGTTCGTCGCGCTGAAGTCGGAAGCGCAGCTCGACATGCAGACTCTGCACCGGGTGCGCGACCAGCTCGTGGGCGAACGCACGGCCTTGATGAACCAGATCCGGGCCATCCTGCTGGAGCGTGGCCACATCGTCCCGCAAGAACGTGCCAAGCTTGCCGCCAGGCTGAACACCCTGCTCGATCCCGACACCGCCGCGGACATCACGCCACGAATGCGCAGCCTCGTGGCCGACGTGCGGGAACGTTGGCAGTCCCTCGACGAACGCATCGCAACGCTCGATGGCGAGTTCGCCGAACAGGCCCGGACCGACGAGAGTGCTCGCCGGCTCACCACCATCCCGGGCATCGGTGCACTCAACGCCACAGCGCTGATTGCGGCGATCGGTGACGTGGCCACCTTCGCCCGCGGGCGTGATCTGGCGGCCTGGCTCGGCCTCGTGCCGCGGCAAGTCACGACTGGCGGACGACCCAAACTCGTCGGCATCACCAAGCGCGGCAGCAAGTACCTGCGCAAGATGCTGATCCAGGGTGCACGGGCGGCGATGCCGACCCTTCGCAAAAGCGATACGCGGATCGGCCAATGGCTCCGGGGCCTGCTGGCGCGGGCGCACGCCAACACCGCCGTCGTTGCGCTAGCAGCCAAGATGGCTCGGACCGTCTGGGCGCTGCTGCGCCACAAACGCGTCTATGAGCCGGCGGCGGTGGCTGCCTGAACCGAGCTTGGTCGGCGAAGCCTTCGTCGGCCTCACCATGTCTGCGAGCGGCGAGAGGAAGATGGCCTGACAGTCGATCGGTGTTCTGGAAGCCTCTGGCGTAAAATGGCGCTCGACGCCGCCCCCTTTATGAGGACCAGGACGCGCGGATCTCCATCTTGGCCAACGGCATCGCCGAAAGGCCGGATACGTTTATGCAGACTGCTCAGACCAGCGGATCATCAGCCACTTGCGGACGGGGCGGGCCATACGTTTTGGCTGGGACAGATGCGCTGTCCAGGCAAGCCTGGCTCCAGTCGATCTGCCCGGCCGCGTACAGACGCTCCAGCAACACGTGATGCAGACGGCTCCACACGCCCGCCGCTTGCCAATCCCGCAGCCGCCGCCAGCAACTCATGCCGGAGCCGCAGCCCATCTCGACCGGCAGCATCTCCCACGGCAGGCCCGAGCGCAGCACGAACAGGATGCCCGTCAGTGCGGCCCGGTTCTCAATGGGACGAAGCCCGCCCTTCGGACGGGGCCGAGGCGGCGGGAGGAGCGGAGCGATCTCATCCCAGAGATCATCGGGGAGAAGCGGTCTGGCCATGCCAAACCAACGCAGAACTTCCAACTCCATGCCGTTCTGTTAGGCGCTCTAAGGCTCGTAACGCGGCGGCGTCTTTTTGCCTCACCTGGAAGCAGCGCGGCTCAAGCTCAGGGCTCAGAAGATCGGGATTCAAGTAGAAATTATCGAGTCTTACGACCCCTTCGAAGACAACTGGAACTAGTTCTAGGATATGTGCCCGGTTCGCACAAATTCCATGTTCACTATATCCGAGATCTCTATCTGCGAGCAGCAGGTCAGCCGTTTCCGTGCTGTGCTCACGTGCCGTGTAGAGGAAATCGAATTAGACGAAGTGAGTGGCTCTTCGCAAAGCCCGCATACAGTTTTGTTCGCCAAGGACCAGTTAGGTAAGCTCGACCGCCGGCTATGGGACAACAATCGAGTTTAGGATGTGCGTTCGGTAGAATTGACCTAACGACTCTTCTAACAAATTCGTGCGTCAAACTTACAAGTTTTTTTCTGTGCAGTGCCGTCCCTTGTGTGTATGAAAATGGTTATTTTCGTGTGGAACTGCAGTCTTACCGAGCGTCAGCCCCTGGGGCTTAATTTGGTTTGCAGCTCATTACGCCTCCAGCGTAGTTGTTGGCTGCCCGGCGATTAGCGTTTAAAAGTGCTGGCGCAATCACCGTTAAGCCGCCATAACAGCCAGGTGTGAGCAGGCCGGAGCAGAGACGGAATGAAGTTCAATATCGCAATAACTGCTGCGTTCCTCACGGGCATTGTGACCTCACTGACGGGAGCTCTCCCACCGTCGGCCCGAGGCTTTCAGGAGTTGCGGGCGGCCGATAAGGCATCGTGGAACCGCCTGAGCGGATCAGTCTGTTCTGGCTGCGGGTCCGAAAAAGCGGCTTCACGATCCGTACTGACGGACCCCATAGCCGTTCTTGCGGCTGTGCCACGTCCACCTTCTACTGCGATTGTATACAAAATTTCTCAACCCACGGTATATGCTGTGAGGCCTGACGTCCGCTACGCCTCACTCCGTCGGCATCATACTCAGCAACATGTGGCCAGGATTCGCAAAGAGCGGCATCACCAAGTCAGCTCAAATTTTAAGCGTAGGATTCGTATGTCGGAACTTAGTAAAAGAACTATTGAGGGCGTTCGTGATGAGGCTGCGATAGGTCCTGGTTTAAATGCAATCTCGATGGATATTTACTAACTACATCATTCCACGATTGATACAGTTGGCGGTTTTGTTGATGCATATATTTATACTTTGAAAATCCAACGTTTATTGTATAGCAAACATTGTCAATATCGGCGCTAAGTTTCTCCTGGGTTCAATCCTACGGTATTGCGAACCAGACCGGCAGGTGTTGACCGAGTTTTGCCCCTTGATGGTGACGTTCCATATCACCAAAAGCTGCCCACCCAGCGTCCCGGGATGGTTTAACGTTGTCTAGGACGCACGCAAGCATTTGCGTTGCTCTGGCAAGCGAACACCTCGAAGAACCGTGCAATGGCGGGGTTTGACCGTCTGATTGACCCCGCCCGGAGCTTCGGCGTCCTCGGACTGGCGTTCTGGCAGTCTGGCAGTGGTGGTGAGGGGGCATAGGGTCCGCCCCGACCATCCCTCGGGCCGCCACCGGCCGGGCTTCGAGCCAGAGGAAGCGCTTGAGGTTGTAGGCGAGGTTGGTGAGCCCAATCTTGGTCCGGGCTCGAGCCAGGCCGATGGTGCGCACGAACAGGCCAAAGCGGTGCTTGTGGCCGGCAAATACCGTCTCGACCGCCGAGCGGACCTTGGAGCGGGCGCGGTTGGCCTCGCGCTGCGCCGGCGTCAGGTCGTGGCCGGGCTGTCGCCGGAAGTGGATCTTCGAGCGCCGGCCATGCTTGGCCAGCTGAGCCTCGTTGGTCTTCGAGCGGTAGGCGGTATCGGCGAGAGACCTCGCTCGCCGTGCTGGCCGCGTCGAGGACGTTGGCCAGTTGCGTCCCGTCGTGAGCGGCCGCGCTGGTGACGGTGAAGCGGCGGACAAACCCGTGCTTGCGGTCGATCGAGACATGCGTCTTGTACCCGAACACCGGGATCGCGATCTCAACCTTGGCCTTGGTGCCGTCCGCCTTTGCGGGCCGCGCCTTGGCCCGCTTTAGGGTCCAGCGGGCATCGCGGTCCTTCTGCGCGAGCTTCTTCGGTTTGGCCGCCCACGCGTCAGGGATCTTGCCCTCCCTGAGAGCCGCCTTCTCCGCATCGGTGTTGCGCTGACGTGGAGCCGCGATGATCGAAGCGTCGATGATCTGCCCCGACATCGCGAGATTACCATTGCCCTTCAGCCAGGCGTCGAAGGCAGCAAACAGCGCGTCGATCGCGCAGGCCCGGGTCAGCTGTTCCTGGAATAGCCACACTGTCTTTGAGTCCGGCACCGCATCCTCGAAGCCGAGGCCGAGGAAGCGCATGAACGAGAGCCTGTCCCGGATCTGGAACTCGGTGGCGTCGTCCGACAGCGTGTAGAGCGTCTGCAGGATCAGGATTTTGAACATTAGAGCATTTTCGGTTTGATCTGGTTAGTATCCTGCTGCGGCGAAGAAGTTTGCGCACTCGCCTGGCGTGACGGTGTCGACGAGGCGTCCGATGGCCGACCACAATCCCTCGACGGTTCGCTCGGCCGCTTTGCGCAGGAGCGCCTTCAGCTTCGAGAACGCCATCTCGATGGGGTTGAAGTCGGGCGAGTAGGGCGTGAGGAACAAGAGCCGCGCGCCGGCTGCCGCGATGGCGGCACGCACGGCGGGCCCCTTGTGGCTTCCGAGGTTGTCCATGACGACGATGTCGCCGGGGGCGAGTTCGGGCACCAGAACCTGATCGACATAGGCCTGAAAGGCGTCGAGGTTGATCGGCCCATCGAGCACGAACGGGGCGGCGATCCCGGACAGGCGCAGGCCAGCTACCAGGGTCGTGGTCTTCCAGTGATGGGGTGGACGCCCCCCGACGGCATCGACGTGCCAGATTGGTGGTGTTGTCAACCACCCGAGGGAGGCGTCCGTGACAGAGGTTAGCATCATCGGCCTGGATCTGGCCAAGAAAGTCTTCCAGGCGCACGGCGCGAACGCTGCCGGTGCGCCGATCTTCCGCAAGAAGCTGCGGCGGGAGCAGGTGCTGGCCTTCTTTGCTGCTCAACCGCCCTGCCTCGTGGCGATGGAGGCCTGCCCCGGTGCGCATCACTGGGGCCGCGAGATCGGCAAGCTCGGTCACACGGTCAAGCTGATCGCGCCTGCCTACGTGAAGCCCTTCGTCAAGCGGCAGAAGAACGACGCGGCCGATGCCGAGGCGATCTGCGAGGCCGCGCAGCGTCCGACCATGCGCTTCGTTGCCGTGAAGAGCGAAGCCAAGCAGGCCTCCGCGGTGATCTTCCGGACCCGCGACGTGCTGGTCGGCCAGCGCACCCAGCTCATCAACGCGATCCGCGGCCATCTTGCCGAGTACGGCCTGATCGCGGCGCAGGGGCCCGCCCATATCGAGCGGTTGATCGCGCAGATCGAGGATCCCGCTTCGGACATTCCTCCAGCCGCCCGCGCCAGCCTCGCCGTTCTCGTCTGTGCGCTCCGCCATCTGCAGGAGCAGACCGCAACCCTGGATGCTGAGATCGCCACGCGCGCGAAGGCCGACGATACGGCACGGCGGCTGATGAGCGTGCCGGGCATCGGTCCGCTGATCGCCACTGCCATCGAGGCCCTGGCCCCGCCCGTTGAGACGTTCCGTTCGGGCCGCGACTTCGCCGCCTGGGTCGGGCTGACACCGGTGCAGCGCTCGACCGGCGGCAAAGAGCGCCTGGGTCGCACCTCGCGCATGGGCGAGCGGACGCTGAGACGCCTGCTCATCATCGCGGCCAGCGCGGTGGTACGCTGGGCCAAGCGCAAGGGCGTGCCGGCCGACTCATGGCTCGGCCAAATGCTCGCTCGCAAGCCGCCGATGCTGGTCATCGTAGCTGTGGCGAACAAGAACGCGCGCATCGCGTGGGCCCTTCTGACGAAGGGTGGGATCTACCGAGCTCCGGCCGTCACCGCGTAGGCGGGGCGGACGCGAGGCTGTCGGAGGGCGTGAGGAGGTCGACGGACAGGTATGGCGCAACGTCGGTGAGACGGAGTTGGGAGAACCAGGCGCACGGGGAGCGCTTCGAGCGCGCTGTAGTGATGTGGTCCCGACTCTCGTACTCCCATACGGGCCCGCGGCATGTAACCCGCCGCATCAGAGGCCCGACACATGGCAGCACCCGATCACGCACCGCACCCGTCCAGAGATTTTGCTTGCACCCGAAGGGGCGTCCACACATGACCGTGCGGGGATGGGCGAGCGCAGCCGCTCGCCGCGCGGGGAACGCCCACGGGTGCGGGCCATGTTGGTGGAGGTCCAGGTCTCGTCGAGGAAAACCAGGCGCGCAGGGTCGAGATCGGGTTGGCCCTCGAATCAGGTCTCGCGCGCCGTTTTCACCTCCGGGCGTTCCTGCTCGGCGGCGTGAGCTGTCTTCTTTTGTAGGTGAGATCGCGTGCGTCGAGGAAGCTCCATAGGGTGCCCAGACCGACCGTGAGATCGTGCTCGTCCCAGAGCCGGGCGCGCATCTCCTCAAGGGTGATGTCGTCCTTCGCGTCGATCAGGCCACGCAAGAACGCCTCGTGCGGATCGAGCTTCGAGCGGCGCGCCCGTCCTTGCGGACGAGCGGCCACCGTCCCGGTCGTCGTGAGCGCGGCCATCCAGCGGATCGAGGTCGCGATGCCGACCCCAAAGCGCGCGGCCGCCTGGCGGCGCGAAGTCGTTGCCGCGGCCTTAACCATGCGCTCGCGCAGGTCCTGGCTGTAGGGTCGACCCATGCTTCGCTCCTTCTCAAAAGCGATCAGTGAATCAGCCCAACAGCTTCGCGTGAACCCCACCTGCCCGATTCAGCGCAGCCCGAAAACGCTCTAGCACCGGATCGTAGGGCGGGCGGGCACCCTTCGACCCATCGGACCGCTTCAGTGCGGTCGCCAACTTCAGTCGGAAAGCCTCGATGTCGATCAGCGCCGCGAACTTCACCAACGGATCGCCGTTATCCGACAAGCGCTGATAGTGCTCATCCAGATCGAAGAACGCTGGCTGACCCATCCGAGCCTCCCCAACGCCGACAACATCAGGGAATCACTACACCGCCCAACACAGAAGGGGGTGCTTCGAGGTGTCCGCTCGGATGATGCTCCAGATTGCGATATTTACCTGCTTTACAAAGAATTCCCGGATTAATGCCACGCAACGTATGCCAGCGCAAAATCCCCGTCTACATAGCACGGTCTGCCCTAGATTTTGTAACTAGATAAACCTTTGGCGGATTCTGAAACACAAGTAATACGGCCACCAACGTCAATATTGTCCCATCCAGAAAGTATCCGCCCAGTAAAAAGAATGACATTACAAGTGGTCCCCTGACTGCATTCTCTCTACCTCTAATCCCAACAAAAAAGTAATACAAGTAGCATAGCAATCCAATAATCCCGTATTCAAACAAAATCTTACCCCAGGTCGGATCGAACACGAGGTATGGTAGATAAAGAAAATATGAGCTGATTGTTCCTGGTCCGGTTCCAAAAAACGCTAGCGTGAGATTTGTAAATGTAACGGCGTCGAGTAGTCCAAAGATTGAAATAAATCGAGCGTGACCACTCGAGTTCGGTGTACTGAATTCATTGACCCGCTCAGTGAGAGCATTAATCTGTAGCATGCTACCAAGCACGCCTACTATCAATGCTAATGCTACGCCGGCAACGACAACCTCGAATTTTAGCCTTTTCAGAACTTGGTAGGTCCCAAAAAACGCGACTAGGATGATGCCGGTCCCAGAGAAGCTGCATAGAAGCGCCGTTAAGAAGACGAAAATTCTGATCATTCTTTGAGTAGTAGCTAACTCATATATCAATGCAATTCCAACAAATTGGCTAAAAAACGATGGTTCCGCGAAGAATATTCCGTTAGTTTTGATTATTTCTGAACCATAAAATAGAGGATTCAGGTTATTATAAACAGTGACTTTTAGTTCATCTGGGAGATAATGATCAATCGGAAAGGCTATACTTGACGGAACTACATACTGAATAGTATACTGCAATATGCCGCCCATTGAAAGAATAAACATCCAGTCGCGATAAAACGACGTTGCTTTGATAAAACCTGTGTCATAAGGCAACCGACGAAATATTAATGATGACTGTACAAATGTAAAAAGTGCGACACTGGATAGGGAAATTTTGTTGACGCTGCCGTTAAGATAAAGTGATATGCTGGATGAGGTTAGAAAGGCGACTAAGCCAAAAAATGCGTAAATATCGATGATGAGAACGCTTCGGCACCAAGCTATAAAGGCGAGCAACGGCAAAATAACTGTGGTTATTGATAAAGCTCCCCCTGTGCCCGGTACCGCAACTTTCTGCAGCAAAGTCGCAGCCAGAATTAATAGGACACATAGGGTGTAACCCTGCCCCCCACTAGTTGATCGGCTTTGAGTCTTTCCATTAGGTTGATTTGATGAATCGAAGATGGTGCGCTCCTGTTCAAGCGGAGAAAACTTCGGGCTTAGCGATCTGAGGTACCCACAAAAAATCATCCTGCCACGTGCCAAATACACGCTATCGCAATGAGATGCATAGATCTAGGATTTTGTCTGTAGGGTACGTTCACAACATTTGATGGGGGCAGTGTACAGGGCGTTCGTTTCTTTACGAGTGGTTTCCGCCTAACCCCGAGCTGGTGTCGCAAACAAAACACCTGGAGCCCGGGCTTGGTAGATTTGGTCATGCGATGGAGGTCGGCGGTCCAGAGGAAGGGTTTTGGGTCGCGGTAGCTCTCAGCGATGAAGCGCTCACTGGCAGCCTTCACCTCGATCCTCGATCTGTTTATTCCCCGTTGGCCCGCTTTTTGCCAACTTGGCTAAGACACCAGCGACGGCATTGAGCCAAGAGGCTAAGGTCGGGGTGATGTGCACGGTTCATCGCGGGTGGCGATCGACCCAATCGCGGACCTTTGTATGCTTGTGGGCGGCGTAGTTGTCCAGGAACGCGTGAACGATCTTGCCCGCCGGAACCGTAGCCTCGCTAGGAGCCCGTCCGAGTGATCCTCTCGACGGCGAGGCGGGAGGGTGATTCACTTGGCTCATGGCCAAGGTGTTTCGCGCGTGGGATGTTGATCAGGGTTGGCTTTTGCCGCCCTCGCTGCACGAGTTCGTGCCGCCCGGGCACATGGCACACTTCGTACGCGACACAGTGCGGGAAGCGCTCGACCTCTCGGCCATCCTCGGCACCTATAGTGAGGAGCGCGGCTACCCGCCCTACCATCCGGGTATGATGGTGGCGCTCCTTCTCTACGGCTACAGCCGCGGCCTGTACTCGTCGCGTCAACTCGCCAGGGCCTGCGAGGAGCGGGTCGACGTCATGGCGGTGACGGGCCTGAACCGGCCGGACTTCCGCACCATCGCCGACTTCCGCAAGCGCCACCTCGTGGCCTTGTCCGACCTGTTCGTGCAGGTTCTGCGCCTGTGTCGGGCCGCCGGTCTGGTGCAGTTCGCCCATGTGGCGGTGGACGGCACCAAGGTGAAGGCCAACGCCTCCCGTCATAAGGCGATGAGCTACGGACGCATGAAGACGGCCGAGCCCGCGCTGGCTGCCGAGGTCGACGCGTGGTTGGAGCGGGCGCGTGAGGCCGATGCGGCCGAGGATGAGGCTCAGGGCCCGGACCGGCGCGGGGACGAGACGCCGGACTGGATGGCCGACAAGCAGCGACGCCTGGAGACGATCCGCGCCGCTAAAGCCGCCCTGGAAGTGGAAGCGATCGACCCGCCCGACCCCGAGGACGAGAGCGGGCCGGGTGCATCCTCGGGCATGCGCTGGCAGGGGCGGCCCTTGCGCGGGGAGGACGGCGGTCCGCCCGACCGGGCGCAGCGCAACTTCACCGACCCAGACAGCCGCATCCTGCCGACCCGCGACGGGTTCGTGCAGGGCTACAACGGCCCGATCGCGGTCGATGCCGCGCATCAGATCATCGTGGCGCACCGCCTGGTGACGAACGCAGCTGACGCCCGCGCCCTCGTGAAGCTCATCGATAACGTCCGCGTTCATCTCGGGTGCAAACCGTGCGAGGTCTCAGGCGATGCAGGCTTTGCCAACGAGCCGAACCTGGCTGCGCTGAAGCAGCGGGGGATCACCGCCTATCTTGCCCCGGGGCGGGAGCGTCACGGCGAGGCGGATGCGGCCGGTCGTCGTACGCTGACGAAGACGCTCCTGATGCGTGCGATGGCCGAGCGGCTGAAGCGGGCTGGCCGCCGGAGCCGCTACCGCCTCAGAAAGCAGGTCGTCGAGCCAGTGTTCGGACAGATCAAGCAGGCCCGGGGCTTCCGACAGTTCCTGCTCCGCGCGCTCGATCAGGTCCGCGGCGAATGGGCGATGATCTGCACCGCCCACAACCTCCTGAAGCTGGCCAAGGCCGGGCGCTGAGCCTAAAGCCCACGATAACGCCCGTCCGGATCTCGAGGGTCTTAGGCGAGCATAGATAGGAGGTCGCTGATCCTGCTGTTCCCGGCGAAGCGGGCGAATAGTGCGAGGCTGACGTCCACCATCCGCTTAGTTTTCGAGACCACGATGGAGCGACGTCGGAAGCGGGCCAGCCAGTGCCGCGGGACGCGCGTTGTCCCGCTCGACGCCGTGAGTTTCGTCCTTGCCGGCATAGCGCTGCCCGACGGGCAGGAGCACGTCATAGACGGCGTAATCGTCTGTGCAGTAGAGCCGGGTGCGCCAGCGCGTGAGCGGCTCGATCAGGCGTTCGCAGGTGGCCTTGTCACGACCGCCACACTCCCAGTCTACGAGCTGCCCTGAAGCACGATCCCAAACTTTCCAAATCCAGAGCGGTTCGGACTTTTTTTGAGATAGTGCCACATCTCATCAAGCTCGATCACCACCGCCCGGCCTTCCGGCTCGGGCTTCTGCGCGTAGGCGGCCGCGAACTGCTCCAGCCAGGCTTGGATCGTGGGTGTCGAAACACCAAGCAACTTGGCGGTGCGGTTCATCGACAAGCCGCTGACATAGAGCAGAACCGCAGTGGCTTTCATGACCAGCGGCTTGCCGCGGGCGGGCGTGTCGGTGAAGTTCAGGCCGCAGGCTTTGCACCGATACCGCTGCTTGGAGCGCATCAGCCCGTTCTTGACCTGGCCCTCGCTCCCGCACCGCTTGCACCGCAGCCCCATGGTCGACCTCCTGACAGACCCCAAGGGTCCAGAAGGTAGGTCATCTATGCGGCCCTAAAACCCTCCAAGGAATGGCGCGTAATTACTGCCCGACGGGAGAGGACCGCCGTCAGCTTCATGAGCGTCGTATCTCTTGCCGCTGCCATCGCCTGGCTCAAGCAATTACACGGCCCAGCTTTGAGAACGCTCATAGAACAAGAGATCAAACAAGCAACTAATAAATTATAATATGATTTTCTCTTCAGCAAACTCTAATTCATCGATATCCCATTATGTCATCTAAGCGCTTCACAAGTCCTTTGTTATTATCACTTGCTATTTTCCTCGCAAAAAAATGCATCGGATTTCTGAGATCATCGAAGCTTTCATTTGTCAACCATCGTGGCCGACCCATCTTGTTCCAAGATATATAACGCAAATTGTTTCTTACAACTTTGTCGGCAAGTTCGGAATTATTGATCAAAGTTTGAAAAAACATCTCATCTGGAATTAGTGTAGTTTCAAAGAAGCGCGTTATTGATTTTTCGTTAGCGCGCCTATTTAGCAAATACACCGCTTTTTTTGTAATAGTCCACCACTGAGAACCACTATAAGCTTTCAACCCGTAAGGAATACTACGATTTATCTTAAACAAGCTATTTAATTTAGCGGCAATCATGGTTAGTTTATGTTTGCTTTTTACGATTGAAAATTTCGTAAAGTAGTACCTATAGCGATTTTCATACAACCCATCGACGGTCCAGTTTTCTTTGCTCATTTCATAGCTCTCAATGAACTCTTTTCCCTGATTTTGGAGGAGATATTGTTTGAGATTGTCGATGCTTTGCGTTGGATAATCATGCCCGCTAACAAGACTTGTGTATTGGAATTCGCGGCCGGTGTGAATGAGAGTCTGTATTCCATTCAACGTGGCGGAGACTAGACTGAAGTCCCCCCAGTGACAGCTTTGCCGCTTACAAAGAAACACGTTTTTATTCGAGAGCAAGTCATTAATTCTTTCACAATCGATTTGACGCGCGCGCTTATCAATATGAACTATAACGGTATCGGATTCATTTGCCGACAGTACTTGTACGAGCTTTTTTAGATGATTCCAATCATCGTGCGCAAGCACGATAAAAGCTAAGGGCATTTCACACAACGAATTATATTTGAGTTTTATTATATCGACCATCGGACCCGCTCGGCATGAATATATTTAGCCTTATATAGAATGCAATGAATGCGCGAAACGATATTATTTAGAATTTTACAGCTGGCGCACGAGAAAGATATAGCTATCTTGTTTGCAGACCTAATAAGTATTAACAAACTTTAGTCATACATTGGCGTTACCTAAGATTTGATATAGATCGGTTTATCTTGACTGATATGTCAGATGTATGAAATTTCAAGTTGTGCATACTGATAAATCCAGAATTACAGGGTTAAAATCAGTAATCGCTTCAGTTACGTCCCGTCTTTTTTCTGCGCAGCAAGTCCCCCAGCAGTGACGCTGGGGTGTAGGGCAGGGGCTGGCTGCGACGTCTGGTAAGGAGCGGTTCGTCACAGTACGAAGTTGCCTGCCGTAAACTGGCTAACGAAGTGGTTGAGGTAAGTGACGTGACTTCCGTCCGGGAGGCTCAGCAGCGTGTCAGAGCCCGACTGAGACAGCAACGCCTGCACCTGGCTGAAATCAGAATAGCCAAAGCTGGTAAGGTCGACCACATCGTGCGTGAAGCCGTCGATGACGAAATCAGTGATTACATCGTGATCCGTACCCTTTTCGAACACAAAGGTGTCGGCACCCCTGCTGCCGGTGAGCCAGTCGTTACCGGCCTTGCCATTGAGCACGTCATTTCCCTCGCCGCCGACGATCAGATTGGCAAGTCCGTTGCCCGTGCCAGTCAGGTCTTGTCCCAGAAGCATGAGGTTCTCAACGTTAGCCGAGAGCGTATGCGAGATCCAAGCCTCGACCGTATCGATACCTTCACCTCCCTTCTCCACCACGATATCGCCGGCGTTGTCGACGTCGTAGGTATCGTCACCCTTACCACCTTTCAGCGCATCCTCGCCGCCACCACCTTTAAGTACGTTGTTAGCCGAGGTGCCGATCATCGTTTCGTTGCTGTTTGTTCCCATCCTCCAGGTCACAGGACGATCTGACTCCGCTGGCCTCTCAGGGCGGAAAACCGGTAGTTCTGGCGATGCCGGCTCGCTAGGTTGTGTCGGAGAGGCTGGAACTTCGGGCTGGTTCGGCGTTGAGGGCTGTTCCGGCAAGGTCGGCGAAGTAGGTGCGGACGCTGTAAAACCAAGATCTCCGGCAGTGAAGTCGCTGACCTTGTGGTTGAGGAAGGTGACGCTGCTGCCATCGGAGAGCTTGAGCAACGTATCGGCGCCATCCTGGCTCATCGCGCTCCGAAGTTGAGCGAAGGAGGCGTAGTCGAAGCCGACAAGCTTGACCACATCCTGCCCCGTGCCACTAGTGACGAAGTCGCGGATGGTGTCGTGACCGGTACCACGCTCGAACACGAAGGTGTCGGAGCCCGCGCCACCCGTGAGCCAGTCGTTGCCCGCCTTGCCGTTGAGCACGTTGTTGCCAGCCGAGCCCGCGATGCCGTTGCTCAAGGCATTACCGGTTCCAAACTGGTTGCCGTTCATGAGCATGAGGTTCTCGACGTTGGCCGAGAGTGCGTAGCCGGTGATGGCGTAGCTCTTGACGGTGTCGATGCCCTCGCCAGAGGCCTCAATGACCCGGTCTTCAGCCCGGTCAACCACGTAGGTGTCGTCGCCGCCCTTGCCCGTCAAGGTGTCGGTTCCGGTGGAGCCATCGAGGCTGTTGTTGCTGGTGTTGCCGGTCATGACATCGTTGCCGGCCGTACCGACCGCCCAGGTCAAGGGCGTGCCCGAGACCGCCGCGTCGTCTGTTTCCAGCACGTTCAGCGTCACCTTGGTCGGGGTGCTGCCGACCTTGGCGTCGCGGGCCACGTAGGTGAAGCTGTCGGTGCCGCTGAAGTTCGGGTCCGGCGTGTAGCTGAAGGAGCCATTCGGGTTCAGCGTCAGCTTACCGTTGGTGGGCTGGGTCACGAGCATGGCCGAGAGCGCATCGCCATCGGCGTCACGGTCGTTGGCGAGGACGCCCCCTGCCGTGATCTTCAGCGTGGTGTTCTCGTCCAGGATGTAGGTGTCGGACGTGGCCACCGGCGCGGTGTTGGGGCCGGTCTCGGCCGGAGCCTTTCCGAACGCGGCCTTGTAGGCAGCGGCTTCGGCAGCGTTCTGGGGATTGGAGCCGTCGCTGATCTTGCTCGGCATCTCGTTGTTGTCGTCCCAGTAGCTCTGGTAGAGCACGTTGTGGCTCTGGAACCACTCGGCGGCCTTGGTGATGTAGGGGGCGGCATTGTCGGCCTTGATGCCCCATTCGGCGTAGGCCGTAGGCTTGCCGTGCTGAGCCGCAAAGCTCTCCAGCCACTGCAGCCCGTAGTCCCGCTTGACCATGTAGTCCCAGGCCGCGAGCGGGTCCTTCGGGTCCCAGGCTGTGTTGAGGTAGAAGTCCATGCCGATGACGTCGACATAGGCGTCACCAGGGTAGGCCTTGGCCGGGTCCATGCCCTGGTGGCCGACATTCACGTTCCACTCGAAGACGAACTTGTCCGAGACGGAGCGGAAGGCATCGACCATGTTGCGGTAGGTCTGGATGAAGTCGCCTTCCTTGCCCTTGGCAGCCCAGGGCATCCAGCCGCCGTTGAACTCCTCGCCGAAGCGAACAAAGATCTTTTCGTCGACGCTGCGGGTCTTCAGGATGCTCTGGGCGGCCTTAACGTAGTGGTCGTCATAGGCGCCGCTTGCAGCTTCGGCGAGGTTGCCGCCGAAGGCGAACATCGGAATGGTCCAGTTGATGGGCTTGTTCAGGGCCTGTAGCTGAGAGCCGACCCAGCCGATGCTCGAGTCATAGTCCCACCAGCTGCCGCGTCCGGTGTGCGCACGAACAAAGTCAACCGGCCGATCAAGCCACTCCTCGAAAGCAAGAACAGCCTTCGGAGAATTTCCCACATAAGCTCCAAGTTGAGTCATACCAAATCCCAAATTTCACTGCGCGTTTCTTTACCACTGCCATCGTAACACCTTCACACAACATCGAGATGGAATGGTAATTATCGAAGGCGGACTACTGACAGCGCGGAGTTCAAGCGTAAAGTTAAAAACCATACTGAAAAAAGCATATATTTTATGATTGACTTGCGAATTTCTCGTTCTGTATTCAATCTCTATTTTCGGCAGAATGCAAATCGTTCTCTGAGATCGCTAAACGAAGATTAATTGTCAGTCCAGAGAAAACCAGACCCTACAGCGTTGCGGCGCAACAAAGCCAGCGGTCGTTGCAATCGAGTTACAGTTGCATCAGTAAGTATAAATTCCTTTTGCGTGAAGTGAGCCTGATGTTTGGTCCCAGCATGTGGTGTGACGGATCGAGCCTGAAGCGTTCTGGCTCTTTCGTCCAGGTGTGGCAGACGAACTCGTAGGGCGTGAGACCGCGCAGGGTCTTGAGCCGGCGGCCGTAGTTGTAGGCATTCACGTACAGCTGCAAGTGGTAGCTCAGCTCGTCGTGGCTGGCGTAATGATAGCGCTTGACCGTGGCGTCCTTGATGGTGCGGTTCATCCGCTCGACTTGACCGTTCGTCCACGGGCCGCGCGGCTTGGTCAGGCGATGCTCGATCATGGTCTGCTCGCACGCCCAATCGAACGAGTGCCAGCGGTAAGTGCGCGGCTCTTCGCGCGCTGCCCAATAGGCAGCCGCATTCGCCTCGACCTCCTCGTCAACCGGATGATTGTCGGCGACCTGGATGCCATTATCCTTCAGCACCGTGTAGATCGTGTACGGTACGGCGGCGACCAGATCGTGTAGAAAGGCTGTCGCAATCCGTTGCGTTGCTCGTCCGTGCAGTTGAACGAAGGCAAACTTGCTCGTGCAGTCGGTGGCCACGAACAACTGCAGCTTGCCCTGTTCGGTGCTGAGAGGCAGGCCCAAAAGGGTTTGAGTGGTTTCAACGGGTTGTGCTTCTTCCAGCCGACAAGCAGCTGGAGGATGAGATGGCGTGGGACGCGCGTAGTCGTCACCAACATAGACGTGAGTCGGCCCGATATCCGAGCGACATGACGGATCTGGAATGGGGTGTGATCGCGCCGCTCCTGCCACCACCCAAGCCTGGTGGACGGCCACGCAGGACGGACCTGCGAGCGGTGATGGACGCCATCCTCTACATCGCCTCCGGCGGCTGCCAATGGCGCATGCTGCCCAAGGATTTTCCCCCACGTTCGACGGTGCAGGGCTACTTCTACCGGTGGCGGGACAGCCGTCTCTGGGACACGATCAACCACATCCTGGTCTTGAGCACGCGAGACCTCGAAGGACGTGAGGCCAGCCCCACCGCCGGCGTCATCGACAGCCAGAGTGTGAAGACGACCGAGAGCGGAGGGCTTGCTGGCTACGACGCGGGCAAGAAGATCAAAGGCCGCAAGCGTCACATCGTGACTGACACGCTCGGGCTGATGCTCTTCGTTCTCGTTCACGAGGCGGACGTGCAGGATCGCGACGGAGCTCCAGCTCTGCTGAAGGCGATCCCTCACCGCTTTCCGTGGCTGCGCCACATCTTCGCCGATGGTGGGTACGCAGGCGAAAAGCTGCGCGCAGCACTTCACGGCCAAGGCGTCTGGACCCTTGAGATCATCAAGCGATCCGACACCGCTCAGGGCTTCGAAGTTCTCCCGCGCCGGTGGGTGGTTGAACGAACCTTCGCTTGGCTCGGCCGCTGCCGGCGTCTTGCCAAGGACTGGGAGAAAACCAGCGCGAGCTCCACCGCCTGGGCCCTGATCGCCAGCATCAGGATGATGTCGCGACGGCTCGCAAGGTACTGCTATCCATCATGAACTTCTGAGTCAGCCTCTAAGAGACGAGCCGAGAGCCCATGCTTCAACAGATGCCCCCAGGTATGCTAACGCAGATTCCGCTTTGAAAGCGCGTCTTCCCAATCTAGGGCTTGTTTGACGATGCCGTCGAGATCGTCGTAATTGGGACGCCAACCTAGGAGATTACGGATACGATCCGCCTTAGCGACAATTCGAGCGGGATCACCGGCACGGCGGGGCGAGAGTCTGACCGGGAAGTCAACACCTGAGACGCGTTTGACGACCTCGATCACTTCCAGGACCGAGTAACCTTGACCGTAGCCGCAGTTTAGGATTAAATTCTCTCCGCCAGCCCGCAGGTGGTCGAGAGCGAGTCGGTGAGCATCGGCGAGGTCCGTAACCTGGATGTAGTCGCGCAGGCATGAGCCGTCCGGCGTCGGGTAGTCGGTGCCGAAGACCTCGAGTAGCTGGCGTTGTCCGAGCGCCGCCTGGGTCGCGACCTTGATGAGGTGGGTGGCGTTCGGCGTCGATTGCCCGCTCCTGCCCCGCGGATCGGCACCGGCGACATTGAAATAACGCAGGATGACGTAGCTGAAGCCGTGAGACTTGGCGGCGTCAACGATCATCCACTCGCTCATAAGCTTCGAGCGGCCGTATGGGTTTATCGGTGCGGTAACGAGATCCTCTGGTACCGGCGCCACCGCGGGCTCGCCGTAGACCGCCGCCGTTGAGGAAAAGATGAAGTGTTTCACGCCCTCCTTAATCGCCGTCTCGATAAGGGCGCGGGTCTTGACCGTGTTGGCAAGGTAGTAACCGAGCGGATCGGCCATTGAATCGGGAACCACGATGCGGGCGGCGAAATGTGCCAGGGCGTCGACCTTGTGGCGGCGGATTACATCCGCGACTAATGTCTGGTCGCTGATATCGCCGACTACGAGAGTGACCTCGGGCGGTAGTACCCAGTCAAACCCGGTCGATAGGTTGTCAATTACCACCACATCATCATGCCCGCTATCAATGAGCGCGAGCACCATGTGGCTGCCGATATATCCTGCACCGCCGGTGACCAAAACCGCCATCTCGTATCCTCTGCCATGATAGTGTGCGCGAGCCGAAAAAAACTCGACGGCCCTTCTCTTACTTGGGAATTATATCAGGAATGTATCACATTGTTTATGCCTCATGCGCTCGGGGGTTATCACGGATAGCATGGCGGCTGAACGTGGTAGATCACCTAGATACACCTGACGTTGGAGTGTCTTTTTACAGCTGAATTCGAATTGCCGAAAGCGATTCGCAAGACCGTATTCCTTATTGCGGACCTGGGCACTCGCTTCAAACCGGTTACCTAGTGCACTGACGCGATCAGAGGATTCACGTGGTGGGTGACGTGTGCGAGTCTGTGCGATGGCTCAGACCGTTTGCGTGCTCCTCAATGACACCGCCCAGTCACAGCTGACCGAGATCGCCGGGGATCGATCACGGCCCCTCAAACACATCCTGCGGGCCCGTATCGTTCTGCTCTCGGCCGAGCGTCTCAACGTACAGGACGTGGCCCGGCAGGCCGGTGTCAGTCGGCCCGCCGTCTGGCGCTGGCAGCAGCGCTTTGCTGAGGAGGGCGTCGAAGGCTTGCTGCGCGACAGGACCCGCCCGCCAGGCATCCCACCCCATCCGACCCGAACGGTGGCCAAGGTGCTGGCGCTGACCTGCTCGGAGCCCCCCGGCGAGGTGACCCACTGGACCGGGCGCGCCGTCGCCCAGCAGACCGGGATCTCGTTGCGCTCCGTGCAGCGGATCTGGCAGGCGCATCGCCTGCAACCGCATCGGGTTCGCACCTTCAAACGATCCCACGATCCGGCCTTTGCCGAGAAGGTCGAGGATGTGGTCGGCCTCTACATGGATCCGCCCGCCCATGCGGTCGTGCTCTCCATCGACGAGAAGAGCCAGATCCAGGCCCTGGAGCGCACCCGTCCCGACCAGCCGCTCGGACCAGAGCATCCCGCCGCCCAGACCCATGACTACAGCCGTCACGGCACCACAACCCTGTTCGCCGCCTTGAACGTCTTGGAGGGCACCGTGCTCGGCCGCTGCATGCAGCGCCATCGCCATGGCGAGTTCATCCGCTTCCTGAACGCGGTCGAGGCCGCCGTGCCGGCGGGCAAGGTGATCCACGCGGTGCTCGACAACTACGGCAGCCACAAGCACCCGAAGGTCCGCGCCTGGCTCGCCCGCCATCCGCGATGGACTTTCCACTTCACCCCGACATCGGCCTCATGGCTCAACGCCGTCGAGGGCTTCTTCTCCGCCCTCACACGCCGCCGGTTGCGACGCGGGACCTTCACCGGACTCGTCGACCTGCAGGCGGCCATCAAACGCTACATCGTCGAGCACAACCAAAGGCCCAGACCCTTCGTCTGGACCAAACCCGCCGCTGCCATCTTCGACGCTCTCAACCGAACCCCTGAACCATCCGTCTGAGTCAGTGCACTAGGAGCCCGTCCGAGTAACGAGTTTATGGGATGGTTTGAGCGTCGAGATCTGGTCAGAGGTGTGTGTCGGCTTTGAGCTCATCGCCCTGCCTTTGCCAGCTTGAGAAGGTTGTGGGCGGTGCAGACCATCGCCCATTCGCCCCGGACCTGATCGAGGCCCCGGAGTAAGAACTGGCGGAAGCCTCGGGCCTGCTTGATCTGCCCGAACACCGGCTCGACGACCTGCTTCCTGAGGCGATAGCGGCTGCGGCGGCCAGCCCGTTTCAGGCGCGCGGCCATCGCCTGCATCAGGGGCGTCTTCGTCAGCGTCCGACGACCGGCCGCATCCGCTTGGCTATGGCGGGCCCGACCGGGAGCAAGATAAGCGGCGATCCGGCGCTGCTTCAGGGCGGTCAGGTTCGCCTCGTTGGCAAAACCGGAATCCCCCGAGACCTCGTACGGCTTGCGCCCGAGATGAGCGCGGGCGTCGTCGATGAGGGGCACGAGGGCGCGGGCATCGGAGGCGTTCGTCACGAGGCGATGGGCCACAATGATCTGATGCGCGGCATCGACGGCGATCTGACCGTTGTAGCCCTGCACGAACCCGTCGCGGGTCGGCAGGATGCGGCTGTCTGGGTCGGTGAAGTTGCGCTGCGCCCGGTCGGGCGGACCGCCGTCCTCCCCGCGCAAGGGCCGCCCCTGCCAGCGCATGCCCGAGGATGCACCCGGCCCGCTCTCGTCCTCGGGGTCGGGCGGGTCGATCGCTTCCACTTCCAGGGCGGCTTTAGCGGCGCGGATCGTCTCCAGGCGTCGCTGCTTGTCGGCCATCCAGTCCGGCGTCTCGTCCCCGCGCCGGTCCGGGCCCTGAGCCTCATCCTCGGCCGCATCGGCCTCACGCGCCCGCTCCAACCACGCGTCGACCTCGGCAGCCAGCGCGGGCTCGGCCGTCTTCATGCGTCCGTAGCTCATCGCCTTATGACGGGAGGCGTTGGCCTTCACCTTGGTGCCGTCCACCGCCACATGGGCGAACTGCACCAGACCGGCGGCCCGACACAGGCGCAGAACCTGCACGAACAGGTCGGACAAGGCCACGAGGTGGCGCTTGCGGAAGTCGGCGATGGTGCGGAAGTCCGGCCGGTTCAGGCCCGTCACCGCCATGACGTCGACCCGCTCCTCGCAGGCCCTGGCGAGTTGACGCGACGAGTACAGGCCGCGGCTGTAGCCGTAGAGAAGGAGCGCCACCATCATACCCGGATGGTAGGGCGGGTAGCCGCGCTCCTCACTATAGGTGCCGAGGATGGCCGAGAGGTCGAGCGCTTCCCGCACTGTGTCGCGTACGAAGTGTGCCATGTGCCCGGGCGGCACGAACTCGTGCAGCGAGGGCGGCAAAAGCCAACCCTGATCAACATCCCACGCGCGAAACACCTTGGCCATGAGCCAAGTGAATCACCCTCCCGCCTCGCCGTCGAGAGAATTACTCGGACGGGCTCCTAGACGATGCGCGAGACCTGGAACGCGATCTTCTACGTGCTGCGCCGTGGCATCGCATGGCGGATAATCCCTAAGGACTTGCCTCCACGCAGCTTGACGTTCGGCTACTTCGCGCGGAGCGCGACGACGGTCTGTTCGGCCGGATCGGCCACACTCTCGCCATGGCCAACCGCAACGGGATAATCGAAGCGCTTCACCTACCGCTGCAGTGCTTGATAGCCAGAGCGTTAAGACCATCGAGAGTGGCGGCCCGCGCGGTTACGATGCGGGCAAGAAGATCAAGGTCCGCCAGCGGCAAGTCCTGGTCGACACAAACGGGCACGTCCTCGTCCTCGACCTGCAACCCGCCGATGTGCAGGATCGCGATGGAGCCGGAACCGGTGCTGTGCCTGTCGCGTCGAACTTTCCCGTTCAGTTACCGCGCTGTTGGTAAGGCCCTCGGGTAAGGGTCGTCGGGTTAAGCCCGGATCACGCGAACGGTGACGCGCTGTAACTGTCCGGAAAGGGTCACCCTTCTACTATACCCATTGCTGAAGGGCGGCTGGAGGTTCATCGGGTAGTGATTCTGCGTTTCCTAGAAATCTGCCTTTTAGTCAGCTTGTCTTGTGGACTGTCGCTCGCTGCCGAGGTTGATGAAACCGGGAGTTTGCCGGCCTCATCCTCGCGCGAGTTTGTATATACGCACCCAAGTGGACCCGCTAATCTAAGGGCCGTGGCCACCCTACCAGAGATCGCAGTCGCAGCACCCGCATTGCGCCGCATCTCGCGTGCCTCAGCGATGGACAAGCCATGGAACCCGGGCATCTGCATCGGCTGCTGAAGGCGGAAGCCCCATTGCGCCTGATCGAGCTCGAGCGACACGACGGGAGGGGGCCTCCAGCTCAGATAGGCTGCCCCGAAGGACAGCCCGCGTGATCCAATTGCTGTGCAGGGGTTCGAAGCCTACCGACCCGAAGATCTCATGCGACCCCTCGTTGAGGTAGACTAACGCGGGTAGTATAAAAAGCTTTAGGGTGAATCAGTCCGCGGGTTTGGCGCCTGAGGAGGGTGAGATGGCTGCTGCCTTGCCGCTCCAGCCGGACTTCGACGCCGAGGGCCGGCGCGCTCTGGCGGAGAGTTCGCAAGATCCGAACTAAACCCGCCGCCTACTGGCGCTGTCGGCGACCTATGCGGATAGCTTACGCTTCAAGGCCGCCGCGCTCGACGGAGTCGGTCTGTAGACGGTCCGCGACTGGGTGCTCGCGTTCAACGCGCAGGGTCCCGACCGGCTGATTGACGGCAAGGCTCCTGTTGTCCCTCTGCGCCCGAACGTCCGGCACTGCGAGACGCTGAGTAGGTTGGTCAAGAAGGGTCCGCTGCTTGCAGTCCACGGGGTTGTGCACTGGCAGCTAATCAATCTGGCACGAATGTTGCCGTAGGATTACGGCGTGTCGGTCTCTGCGCAAACGTTGAGCCGAGTCCTCGGAGCATGGGCATCGCCAAGCTCTCCGCCCAGCCACGCCATAACGCTCAGGACCCACAGGCTAGCTGTCTGGTTGTGAAACCTCCTTGGCGTCCACGACGATGCGAAGGGCTTTCCGGAGGATGCCGGGCTTGAGCGGTCTGTAAGATGGAGTGGCCAGCGCGGGATCGGCTTCAATGCGCTGGCGCAGGACCATCTCGGGTGACAGCCCCTTCAGCACGCGCTGGCGGCGACCATTGTAGGCCGCGTTGAAGCCGCGCAGGACGGTCTCCAGGTCGCCGTGGCTGTAGATCGTAATGCCCAACACCTCCCGCTGCACCCGACTGAACCGCGCCGGGTTTCCCGGAGGCTCCAACTCTTGAGAGGATGGAGCCATGACGAAGCGAACCCCACCCTATTCCCCCGAGGTCCGTGCCCGCGCGGTGCGGATGGTCCTTGATCATCAGGGCGAGCATGCCTCGCAATGGGCGGCGATCAATTCGATCGCGGCCAAGATCGGCTGTTCGGGCGAGACGCTCCGGAACTGGATCCGGCAGTCCGAGCGGGACACGGGACAGCGGGGCGGCCCGAGCACGGACGAGCGCGAGCGGATCAAAGCGCTGGAGCGCGAGAACCGTGAACTGCGCCAAGCCAACGAGATCCTGAGGAAGGCGTCGGCGTATTTTGCCATGGCGGAGCTCGACCGCCGGTCGCGGACATGATCGCGTTCATCGACGACCATCGGGCCGTCTATGGGGTCGAGCCGATCTGCAGGGTGCTGCCGATCGCCCCGTCGACGTACCATGCCCATGCCGCGCGGCGTGCCGATCCCGGCAAGCTGCCTGCACGGGCCAGGAGCGATGCGGCGCTGATGGTCGAGATCCGGCGCGTGTTCGAGGCGAACTTCCGCGTCTACGGCGTGCGCAAGGTCTGGCGGCAGCTCGGCCGGGACGGGATCGTGGTGGCTCGGTGCACCGTGGCGCGGCTGATGCGGGCGATGGGACTGAAGGGTGTCGTGCGGGGCAAGACAGTCCGGACGACGATCCCCGATCCGGCCGCGGTGTACCCGCTCGACCGGGTCAACCGACAGTTCAAGGCACCGCGGCCCAACGCCCTGTGGGTCAGCGATTTCACCTACGTCGCGACCTGGTCTGGCTTCGTCTATGTGGCCTTCGTCATCGACGTCTTCGCCCGCCGCATCGTCGGCTGGCGGGTCTCCCGAACCGCCCATGCCGCCTTCGTGCTCGACGCTTTGGAGCAGGCCCTGCACGAGCGCCGTCCCCACCAGGGTGGTGGGCTCGTGCACCATAGCGATAGGGGCTCGCAATACCTGTCGATCCGCTACACCGAGCGGCTCGCCCAGGCCGGTGTCGAGCCTTCCGTCGGCAGCGTCGGCGACAGCTACGACAATGCCCTCGCCGAGACGATCAACGGGCTGTTCAAAGCCGAACTGATCCATCGGCGTGGACCATGGCGGTCGTTCGAGGCCGTCGAGTTCGCCACCCTCGAATGGGTCGACTGGTTCAACACCCGTCGTCTGCTCGAACCGATCGGGAATATCCCTCCCGCCGAGGCTGAAGCGCGCTACTATGCCCAGGCCGAGGTGCAAACCTTGGCAGCCTGAATCAAACCAAATGGCCTCCGGGAAACCCGGCGCGGTTCAGACCGTTAAAGCGCTCGACCATACCATTGGTCTTTGGCGTGTAGGATCGGGTCTTATACCAACCGGTTGTGATGGAGACTCACGGGGTTACGTTGCCTTGTCGGTTGTGATTCGATGAGGCGAACCGGGAGGGTTTGCCATGTCCGTTGCCGTGCCACTGCGGGAGGACTTCGATGCGGATGATCTGCGCCGGTTGGCCCGGACGAGCCGCGACGCGGGCCAGAGCCGTCGGCTGCTTGCGCTGGCGGTGATCTACGATGGCGGCAGCCGCACGGCTGCGGCCCGGATCGGGGCCGTGAGCCTGCAGACGGTGCGCGATTGGGTGTTGGCCTTCAACGTGGACGGACCTGCCGGACTGATCGACCGCAAAGCTCCCGGCAATCCACCCAAGCTGGATGCAGCGCAGCGGCAGGCGCTGGCGCGGGTGATCGAGGAAGGCCCCGACCTGGATCGGCACGGTGTGGTGCGCTGGCGGCTGAAGGACTTGGCGGCCTGGATCTACACGAGCTTCGGGATCAGCCTGGACGAGAGCACGCTCGGCCGCACGATCAAGACCCTCGGCTTCCGCAAGCTGTCGGTGCGCCCGCGCCACCACGAGCAGGACCCAGCCGCGCTGGTGGCATTCAAAAAAACCTGCCCGCCGCCGTGACTGTGATCCGGGCCGGCTTGCCGCCCGGCACGGCCATCGAGCTATGGTGGCAGGACGAGGCGCGGGTCGGTCAGAAGAACACGCTCCCGCGACGCTGGGCCCGCCGGGGCAGCCGGCCCTCCGCCCCTAAGGACCAGCGCACGGGCTACGCCTACATCTTCGGGGCGATCTGCCCGGAGAAGGGCAAGGGGGCTGGTCTCGTCATGCCCCGCTGCGACGCCTCGGCGATGAACGCACATCTGGCCGAGATCAGCCGCAGCGTCGATCCCGCCGCCCACGCCGTGCTCATCCTCGACGGAGCCGGCTGGCACAGCGCTCACGATCTCGCCGTGCCCGGCAACATCACGCTGCTGCCACTGCCGCCCTGCGCGCCCGAACTCAACCCTGTCGAGAATGTCTGGCAGTTCCTACGCGACAACTGGCTCGGCGATCGGATCTTCACGTCCTACGAGGACATCGTCGACCGATGCTGCGACGCCTGGAACAGGCTGACTGCCCAGCCTTGGAAGATCATGTCCCTCGGACTGCGCGACTGGGCATATCGGTTATGATCAGCGCCGATTGGTATTAGCTCGACTTTGGCCATTTCGACATGTCGCGGAACGCGCTGGGTGACGAAGCGGGCGTGATGGATAGGCTGATGGTGTCCCTCGCCAGAGACGCCTCATGCCGCACCTGCCTGCCTGCTTCGCCGGGATCATCCTGTCCTTCGCTCCGCTGTTCGTCCACCGTTCGTGGCGACACGCTCAGGAGCTGCTGATCGGTGCGATCCTCTGTCCGGGCCGGCGCACGGTAGCGAGCGTGCTGCGGATCACGGGCCGGGCACGCGACCGCCATTTCGTGAACACCCACCGGGTGCTCAGCCGCGCCGCATGGTCTCCCCATGCTGGAGCCCACATGCTGCTTCGGCTGCTCGTCGAGGCCTTCGTCCCACACGGCCCCGTAGTGCTGGCGCTCGACGACACGATCGAGCGGCGCTGCGACCGCCGCATCCAAGCCCGCGGGATCTACCGTGATCCGGTGCGCTCGTCCGGTGCCCATTTCGTCAAGACGATCGGCCTGCGCTGGATGAGCCTGATGCTGCTCGCACCCATCCCCTGGGCCGGTCGGGTCTGGGCGTTGCCGTTCCTGACTGCCCTCGTTCCGTCCGAGCGCGCCTGCCGGGAACAAGGCCGTCGGCACAAGACCCTGCTCGATGTCGGACGGCAGATGGCCTTGCAGGTAAGGCGCTGGCTGCCGGGGCGCGATCTCGTGCTGGTCGGCGATAGCGCCTTCTCGGCCTTGCTGTTTCTCGATGCTCTGCGCCGCGGCGGTATCACCGCCATCACCCGCCTGCGCCTGGATGCGGCTCTCTACGATCCAGCGCCTCCAAGGCTTCCTGGTACAATCGGGCGCCCGCGCAAGAAGGGTGTGCGGCGGCCAACCCTGTCCAAGATCCTGACCGACTCGGGTACCATCTGGCAGCAGGTGAGCGTGCCGGGCTGGTACGGCACAGGTGAACGCAGGATCGAGATCGCCTCGGCCACCGCCGTCTGGCATCATTCCGGTCTACCAGCAGTGCCGATCCGCTGGGTTCTGATCCGCGATCCCGAGAACCGCTTCGAGCCGCAAGGGCTGCTCTGCACCGACACCGCACGAGACCCGACCCAGATCGTGACGTGGTTCGTGCGCCGCTGGCAGGTCGAGGTTACCTTCCAAGAGGCACGGACCCATCTCGGCGTCGAGACGAGAGCGCCAGTGGTCCGACAAGGCCATTGCCCGCACGACGCCCTGCCTGCTCGCCCTGTTCTCCATCGTCACCCTGCTCGCCACCCGGCTGACAGCACGTGAGAGGCGGCAGGTCGCGGCGACAGCGTGGTACCCCAAACCGCAGCCGACCTTCTCCGATGCTCTCGCTGCCGTCCGTCGCACGATCTGGCGCGAGGAAGCTTCTTCGATGTCAGGCTGCAGGCGCGACCGTAGGAAACTTCGGTTCCGTCTTCCACCAGCCTGGGCCTACGCCCTGTGCCAGGCGGCCTGAATGGCCAAAGTCGAGCTGAGCAGCGGCTACCTGCAGAGCTATTACGCAAGTCCGCCCATGGCCATGCGAAGCACCCGAGTTGAGGGGCCTGTGCCATCGTGCCTAACTGTCGCGAAATGCCCCTATCGAGGCGAGCGCGTCGGTACGGCGTTCGCCATCACCATCGAGATCATTGTGCTCGAGTGGAGGCGGAAAGGGTTCGCCGTTCCGCCCCGGCGCTGGCTCATCGAACGCACCTTCGGTTGGATGAGCCGCTGCCGTAGGCGGGCCCACGATCACGAAGCAACGCCATCCTCCGCACTGCTTTCTTCGTCCTGGTCGCCGCCATGATCCTCGTCAGACGGCTGGCTCGAACGATATGAAACAGAATCTAATAGATATACTAGTCAACAAACTAAGTCAATCTTTGAGTTTCAGTCCTTCGGCTCGCGTGAGTACATTCACTGCATCGTCCAAAGATGTCGCCGTGTAAACCTGATCACCCATTGTGCCCCAGGTATTCATGAATGAGCCAAGCTTTCCATAGCTATTATCGATTACACAGTGAGGAATGCCAAGAAGGACACAAAGTATGTGCCCGTGAAGCCTATCAGTGATCACAAGACGCGCCGAGGAAAGCAGTGATAAACCTCTTTTTAACCTCCTTCCCGCAAGCAGACGGTAATATTTCTCTCGCATCAAAGGCTTATTTGTTATTTCTAGATTTGTTAAGGACTGGAGTACTGTTTCCAACTTCGAGTTGAAGGCAAAATTCCTTTTTTCAGAAGGCCAGTCTGCTCGAACTACCATCATGCAGTTGGCATATTTAGAGGAGTCGTGCATTTGTGCCGATTCCTTGTCATTGCGCAAATGAAGCAGGAGTTCGTGTTTCGGATTTCCCTCCTTTTTAATGTTGAGAAAGAACGCCATGTCCGGGCATAAACGAACATCGCATTCAAAATTCCGAGTCGCCAATTCAAGACTCGAATTATCTCTGACAAATAAAGTAAATGCAGGATGCCTCTCGATGGCCCGAGCCGTTCTCTCAATGTTCTTAGTATTCCTAAAGTGAATAGTTTGCGGAAGTTGGATTACTTGTCTATCTTGGAATCTGAGCAAGACATTTTCACGAAATTCTTGAAATGCCGGCCATAAATCTCCAAAGTTTCCGCCGCCGTGAAGAAAGATTGGACCATCGGCAACTCGTTCGGTAATTTCCTTCCAGTCAACAACATGGCACGTTGATGTAAAAGACGGCCGTAGAGCGGACCGCGCAAAATAAGCTGTCTCTCCTAAGTATATCGCGCTATCACCAATGTTGTCATGATCAGGAAAGTCAAGCAGGCTAAATTTATTCGACGTCGGAATAAGCGAGGATAACTCTTTATCGATGCTTTGACGCATGCGAGTAACAATGTTATTCATGTCTTAAGAGCCTGATTGAGAGCGTTGAATGCGGACCTACGATTGGCAGTTTCTATGTGACCACTTGCACGATTCCTATCCAAAAGTCAAGAACAAGTGTGGCTTGATAGAGAATAGTACAAACAGCATCCCTACTGTTTCGTCCGCATGCCAAGCAGAGATGCTGCTGTAGCGGAGCTGGTTTGGCCATGCAACAGTGCGATCAGGTAAGTCTCGAGGGAGTTGACACTTTATGAAACCGGTGACGGTCCAGCCACATCGATCCGCTCAGTCTATCGACGCTTATCTCTTTTACAGTCTGGCACAACGCGCCCTTGCAGTTATTAATTGTAATTTTGTGCAAGGTCGATGAATGAGGATTACAAGGTGCTGTTAGCGGGCGCTGTCGAGTTGGGCATGCAGGTCTCAGGTTAGATTGTGGGGAGCCGGCCTTACAGGATAGCTGCATGTGTTGGTTCAAGTTCTAGTGTTTGGTGCCGCAGGCTGAGATAGCCGAATGAATGACACGTCAGACAGTGAATGCACGAATATGAACCAGAGCTGTAGCTGTTTGGTTGCGGAACGTTGTTGGGATGCTGCTCGTTGGGCAATCGAGGAACACGCTTGGCGTTTTGAGGGATCGCGCCGCGCTGCGACCGTCGGGAGGAGCCGCTGATGCTCGCCATCCACCCGAACGCCCATACCACCCCAGCCGTGCGCGCCGAGATCGCTAGGAGCCCGTCCGAGTAACGAGTTTATGGGATGGTTTGAGCGTCGAGATCTGGTCAGAGGTGTGTGTCGGCTTTGAGCTCATCGCCCTGCCTTTGCCAGCTTGAGAAGGTTGTGGGCGGTGCAGACCATCGCCCATTCGCCCCGGACCTGATCGAGGCCCCGGAGTAAGAACTGGCGGAAGCCTCGGGCCTGCTTGATCTGCCCGAACACCGGCTCGACGACCTGCTTCCTGAGGCGATAGCGGCTGCGGCGGCCAGCCCGTTTCAGGCGCGCGGCCATCGCCTGCATCAGGGGCGTCTTCGTCAGCGTCCGACGACCGGCCGCATCCGCTTGGCTATGGCGGGCCCGACCGGGAGCAAGATAAGCGGCGATCCGGCGCTGCTTCAGGGCGGTCAGGTTCGCCTCGTTGGCAAAACCGGAATCCCCCGAGACCTCGTACGGCTTGCGCCCGAGATGAGCGCGGGCGTCGTCGATGAGGGGCACGAGGGCGCGGGCATCGGAGGCGTTCGTCACGAGGCGATGGGCCACAATGATCTGATGCGCGGCATCGACGGCGATCTGACCGTTGTAGCCCTGCACGAACCCGTCGCGGGTCGGCAGGATGCGGCTGTCTGGGTCGGTGAAGTTGCGCTGCGCCCGGTCGGGCGGACCGCCGTCCTCCCCGCGCAAGGGCCGCCCCTGCCAGCGCATGCCCGAGGATGCACCCGGCCCGCTCTCGTCCTCGGGGTCGGGCGGGTCGATCGCTTCCACTTCCAGGGCGGCTTTAGCGGCGCGGATCGTCTCCAGGCGTCGCTGCTTGTCGGCCATCCAGTCCGGCGTCTCGTCCCCGCGCCGGTCCGGGCCCTGAGCCTCATCCTCGGCCGCATCGGCCTCACGCGCCCGCTCCAACCACGCGTCGACCTCGGCAGCCAGCGCGGGCTCGGCCGTCTTCATGCGTCCGTAGCTCATCGCCTTATGACGGGAGGCGTTGGCCTTCACCTTGGTGCCGTCCACCGCCACATGGGCGAACTGCACCAGACCGGCGGCCCGACACAGGCGCAGAACCTGCACGAACAGGTCGGACAAGGCCACGAGGTGGCGCTTGCGGAAGTCGGCGATGGTGCGGAAGTCCGGCCGGTTCAGGCCCGTCACCGCCATGACGTCGACCCGCTCCTCGCAGGCCCTGGCGAGTTGACGCGACGAGTACAGGCCGCGGCTGTAGCCGTAGAGAAGGAGCGCCACCATCATACCCGGATGGTAGGGCGGGTAGCCGCGCTCCTCACTATAGGTGCCGAGGATGGCCGAGAGGTCGAGCGCTTCCCGCACTGTGTCGCGTACGAAGTGTGCCATGTGCCCGGGCGGCACGAACTCGTGCAGCGAGGGCGGCAAAAGCCAACCCTGATCAACATCCCACGCGCGAAACACCTTGGCCATGAGCCAAGTGAATCACCCTCCCGCCTCGCCGTCGAGAGGATCACTCGGACGGGCTCCTAGTACTACTGTGTCACAAATTTTGTTGGCAGCAAGGACATCGTTGCAGGGTTTGCGTGAGTGCCCGTGCCAGCCGTAGGCGCAGGGTCGCGATGGAGTCAGGCACGTGTCGCTCGGGCCGGATCGGGAGCACCACGGGGTTTGTAACCGGCGGGTATGGCAAGCGCTTGCCGCTCGATGATCTCTGGTCCTGAGGGGGGAAAACGGCCTCGCTCGGAGACCGGGAACCCGTAGTCCGCGATGCACAAGCTGGCGTGATGATGGAAGCCGCGCCAGCTTCGCCCCTCGTAGTGGCCGAGCCCGATTTCCTGTTTGAGTTCCTGGTAGTCCCGCTCGATGCGCCAGCGCAGTTTCGTCCGGCTGACCAACTCGGCCAGGGGCGTCTCTGGCGGCAGGGTCGAGAGCCAGTACTTGGTCGGCGCATCCTCGCCCTCCGGCCACTCGATCAGGAACCACTCCTCGGGACGCGGCTCGTGTCGCAGTTCATCCCGATGTGCCGGGCGCGCCCGCACGGCCGCAAAGCGCGAGGTCAGTAGACCGTTCGTGCCAACGCGCCACGTGATCCGCTGCCAGGCAGTCTCCGGCAGAGACCGGGCCAGCGTCTCCGCCGAGAGTGGCTTGTGCTCGAGGCTCCGTCGTACCCGGGTGGGTGGGCGCCCGCGTCCGCTCCAGGGTTTAGGCGGCAGCGGTGCGGATCCTGGGGCCCACAGGCTCGTCGAGGACTGAACGCCCAGACTGTAGCGCAAGCCCAAAGCCGTCAGCGCCGTACGGAAGGCCGTGTCGATCCCGTATCCGGCATCAGCCAGAACCAGGCCGGCCGGCACCCCATCGGCCAAGGCCGCCCGGATCTGATCCAGCGCAATCTCTGGCTTGGTCCGGAAGCCGATCTCCTCGGGCACGGCGGCCTTGCCGCGCCGCTCGGCATCCAAGGCCCAGGCTTCCGGCAGGTAGAGGCGATAGGCCACCGGCAGGCTGGCCTGGGCGTTGGCCACAGAGAGCGTCACGGCGATCTGGCAGTTGTCCTGTTTGCCGATCTGGCCGCAGTATTGCCGTCCCACTCCAACTGAATGGCGGCCCTTCTTGGGAAAGCCCGTATCATCGACGATCCAGGCCTGGATCGGGCCCTGGCTTTCGATCGTAGGAAGAACCTCGCTGCGGACTCGGGCCAGCAAAGCGCTGTCCGACCATTCGCCCTTGGCCACGAAGTGATGCAGCGCCTGATGGGTGGCTTGGACACGCGCCGGCGCGATCCGGGCCGCCATCGGCTCGATGCTCTTGCGAGCACCCGGCAGGAGGAGGCCCGTGCAGTAGGCCTTCAGCGGCGCAATCCGATCGGCATGGCCGAGGACGCCTGACAAAGCCTCCAGATATCTTGCAAAACGAAGCTGGTCAGCAGCCAGCGGGGAGTTCAAGCGATCCATGCCTCGCTCCATCACGAGATCGAGTCACCAACTCTACACCCAAACTTTATGACACAGTAGTACTAGGAGCCCGTCCGAGTAATTCTCTCGACGGCGAGGCGGGAGGGTGATTCACTTGGCTCATGGCCAAGGTGTTTCGCGCGTGGGATGTTGATCAGGGTTGGCTTTTGCCGCCCTCGCTGCACGAGTTCGTGCCGCCCGGGCACATGGCACACTTCGTACGCGACACAGTGCGGGAAGCGCTCGACCTCTCGGCCATCCTCGGCACCTATAGTGAGGAGCGCGGCTACCCGCCCTACCATCCGGGTATGATGGTGGCGCTCCTTCTCTACGGCTACAGCCGCGGCCTGTACTCGTCGCGTCAACTCGCCAGGGCCTGCGAGGAGCGGGTCGACGTCATGGCGGTGACGGGCCTGAACCGGCCGGACTTCCGCACCATCGCCGACTTCCGCAAGCGCCACCTCGTGGCCTTGTCCGACCTGTTCGTGCAGGTTCTGCGCCTGTGTCGGGCCGCCGGTCTGGTGCAGTTCGCCCATGTGGCGGTGGACGGCACCAAGGTGAAGGCCAACGCCTCCCGTCATAAGGCGATGAGCTACGGACGCATGAAGACGGCCGAGCCCGCGCTGGCTGCCGAGGTCGACGCGTGGTTGGAGCGGGCGCGTGAGGCCGATGCGGCCGAGGATGAGGCTCAGGGCCCGGACCGGCGCGGGGACGAGACGCCGGACTGGATGGCCGACAAGCAGCGACGCCTGGAGACGATCCGCGCCGCTAAAGCCGCCCTGGAAGTGGAAGCGATCGACCCGCCCGACCCCGAGGACGAGAGCGGGCCGGGTGCATCCTCGGGCATGCGCTGGCAGGGGCGGCCCTTGCGCGGGGAGGACGGCGGTCCGCCCGACCGGGCGCAGCGCAACTTCACCGACCCAGACAGCCGCATCCTGCCGACCCGCGACGGGTTCGTGCAGGGCTACAACGGTCAGATCGCCGTCGATGCCGCGCATCAGATCATTGTGGCCCATCGCCTCGTGACGAACGCCTCCGATGCCCGCGCCCTCGTGCCCCTCATCGACGACGCCCGCGCTCATCTCGGGCGCAAGCCGTACGAGGTCTCGGGGGATTCCGGTTTTGCCAACGAGGCGAACCTGACCGCCCTGAAGCAGCGCCGGATCGCCGCTTATCTTGCTCCCGGTCGGGCCCGCCATAGCCAAGCGGATGCGGCCGGTCGTCGGACGCTGACGAAGACGCCCCTGATGCAGGCGATGGCCGCGCGCCTGAAACGGGCTGGCCGCCGCAGCCGCTATCGCCTCAGGAAGCAGGTCGTCGAGCCGGTGTTCGGGCAGATCAAGCAGGCCCGAGGCTTCCGCCAGTTCTTACTCCGGGGCCTCGATCAGGTCCGGGGCGAATGGGCGATGGTCTGCACCGCCCACAACCTTCTCAAGCTGGCAAAGGCAGGGCGATGAGCTCAAAGCCGACACACACCTCTGACCAGATCTCGACGCTCAAACCATCCCATAAACTCGTTACTCGGACGGGCTCCTAGCCATGGACCTCCTACCGTCCTGACGATCGCCGTCGTTAAGGATGCGCTAACCAAGATGGTGACAATCGAGCGGTTAGATGCTTGATGGCGGGCGCGGGCATCCGAGCCGGCGGAGGTTAAGACCAATGGCTGCTGGTGATGATCCGCTCTGGTATGACCGCGAGGAGCCCGAAGAGCCTCTTGGGCTCTTTGCCCTTATGCTGCTGGCTGTCTTCGTCGTATACGATTTTACTTACGCAGGCTTCGTGACGCTTTTTCGCGTCGTACGAACGGGCGTCACGCTCGCATTTCGCGACACTAAGGCATGACGGCGCAGGACCCTCCAACCGGTGTGCGTCGCATGGCCGTGCGCGGACGGGCGTGATTTCACTGGTAAAAAATTTGCGGCCTTTTCATCCATGAGTTCGTTGCAATCCGCAGGTCGGGCTGACTCTGCAACTGCTAGCAAGCCAAGGATAAGGAAGCCGATGGAGCCCGGTAACGGCGAACTCCCACAAGCGGATCAGGCTACTCCGATCCAAAGTATCCGAAACCGCATATCAAGCTGGCTCACGTTCGCAGCATTGATGGTCTTCTTCATCGTAACCGTTGCCATTTGGGGATATGCGGCATGGTGGAGCATGGCGAAGCTGATCGGGCTAATCGTCTGAGGAGACGACGTCGGGCGCTACGGGCGCTTGCTGGCACCAGACCGCGAACTCGACGACGCCGGCAAGGCAGATGGTAGCAGCGACAACAGCCGCGCTAAACGTGAAGCTCATCCCGATACCCTTCCTCATTCCCCTTAACCGCAGGGTTGCGTAGTACTACGTACAATGCAACTCAAATCGTTGCTGCAACTGCGAGACAACTAAGCCGCGCGAGTGCAGCGCACTGATATTGCCGTGCGGTGAGTAAGGCCTTAAAATAAGCGTCGCTGGGTCAAGATCGTCGGCTCCGTTGTGCCAGGGGAGCTCAGGCGCCGAAGAGTACCTTGTAGCGCGCGGCAGCTTTAGGAAAGAGCGTCGGCGTGGGCTGCCAGATCCCGGCCGCGTCCTTCACGCCTTTGCCGGCAGACAGAGAGGAGAGCTGATCGGCCCGCTCAAAGTAGCAATGAAATGCAAGCTTGTCTCCGAGCGCGTCGAAGTGTGCGGCCATCTGCTCAATGAAATAGGGGTTGTCTCCGCCCGACGCGGCGTTGTTCGGGGGGAAGAAATTGCGACACCCCCACTCGGAGAAGCTTCGCTTCTTGCCCTTCTTGGCAGCGAATTTGGCGTAGGCGTCGAGGCCGTTGTCGCCGTACCAAAACCGCTCCTTCCAGCGCAGGGCCAAGTCCGTGCGCCAGCGTGGCTCCCAGGCCTCATCGTAGACGTCGGTATCGATGAAGTCCGTGACGTCGTCGCCCCAATAGGTCTTGAACGCATCGACGTGCATCCAACCGAGCGTGTTGCACCAGGAGAAAGTGAAGCGGGGATCGACCTGCCGGAAGATGCCGATGCAGCGGCGAACGTAAGCAACGTAGCCTGACGCCACAGGGTCGGTGCCAGCGAACCATGGCATCCAGTTGCCGTTACCCTCCCAGCCCGGCCGGATGATGATGGTGAACGGCTTACCGCTCACGCTACGGTCGAGGAGTGGCTTAGCAGAGCTCGCCATCGCCCAAATGCTGGCGTCGAATTTACCGGCATTGCCGTCCGCGAACTTGCCGGCATCATATCGAGGCAGGATCGGCACACCGAGGATCAACGTTGTGGGCAACTTGGCATAAACCCCGCAGAGCCATTTGGTAGAGCTAACGGCCTCCGACCAACCTTTTGTCTCCTCGGCGTTGTCGGACACAAACGGCAGCGTCTGGCGACCAAGCCAATGTAGATAGTCGGAGAGCTTCTCTGCGCCCGCGTACATGGGTGAGAATACGCCGAGACCTCTCAGTCGGGCCGGCAGTGTGGGGGCCGCTGCGACAGGCGAGGTTACCGCGACGGCGGCGCCAGCGAGGGTCCCAAGGGCCTGACGACGAGTCTGGTTCAGGGCTTCGAGGCCGTCGAGGAGTTCAGCTTCCGTCATGATCACAGTGTCCCATAGTAGGTGCAAGCCCAGGCAGCGAGTTCCCGCTTTTCGGTCAGCGTGAGCAGACGGTTGTAGACGAGACCTCGGGAGAGATAGGCATCCGCGTGGGCATCGTAGGCTCCGGCAGCGCGTCGAGCACCGAGGGTTGTTTAGTCGTGCCCACAGGGGGGGGCGATGTCGTCCCCGAGGTAACGGCGTTGGCCCTATCCACCCAAACCGTGGCGCGGCTGGTTCCGGCGATCACGTCCTCGATGATGATGTGCCGACCGGCGACATGGAGGACGCTGGCGTCCTCCGGACTGCCAGCCGCAGAGCGACGGGCTCGTAGCGTCGTATCGGCCAAGACGAAGAGCTGCTCCGCGCGGTTCATGGTGGTCGAGCTGGCGGGGTCTGCGGTACTCATGAGGCACTGCGTCGCCGTGGTGGTGGCAAGCTCCACGATGAGCACACGGGTGAACGAGGTGTCAAATGCGGGGTTGCCCGGCATGTCCATCCGCTGGGAGTTCGCGGAGGTGAAGCGGAGCGTCTGACGGTCATTCCAAGCCACCAGCGTAGGCCGGTTCAGAGCCGTAGCAAGAGCCACCGCCGAAGATCCATCAGAGCCGCCCATGGTGTCCACATCGGAGCCCGCCACCTAGTGCAGTGACGCGGACGGAGGATTCACGCGGACGATGAGACGTGTGAGTCTGGGCAATGGCTCAGACGGTATGCGTGCTCCTCGATGCGACCGGCGCGGTACGGCTGGCTGCGATTGCCAGCGACCGCTCCCGCCCGCTCAAACACACCCAGCGCGCCCGCATCGTCCTGCGCTCGGCCGAGCGCTTGAGTGTCCAAGACGTCGCTCGGCGGGCGGGCGTCAGCCGCCCGGCCGTATGGCGCTGGCAGCGGCGCTACGCCGAGGCGGGCGTCGAAGGTCTGCTGCGCGACAAGACGCGTCCGCCCGGGACACCACCCCATTCGACCGAGACGGTGGCCGAGGTGCTGGCGCTGACCTGCTCGGAGCCGCCGGGCGAGGTCACGCACTGGACCGGCCGTGCCGTGGCCCGCGCTGTCGGGAACTCGTTGCGCGCCGTGCAACGGATCTGGGACGCTCACCGCCTCCAGCCGCATCGACTGCGCACGTTCAAGCGCTCGCGCGACCCGGCCTTCGCCGCCAAGGTCGAGGATGTCGTCGGCCTCTACATGGCTCCACCCGCCCACGCGGTGGTGCTGTCCCTCGATGAGAAGAGCCAGATCCAGGCACTGGAGCGGACCCGCCCTGACCGTCCGCTCGCCACAGGCCATCCCGCCGCCCAGACCCACGACTATACCCGTCACGGCACCACGACGCTGTTTGCCGCCCTCGACGTCCTGGCGGGCACCGTGCTCGGCCGCTGCATGCAGCGCCACCGGAACGGTGAGTTCATCCGGTTGCCGGGACGCCGTCGAGGGTGCCGTCCCGCCCGGCAAGGCGATCCACGCGATCCTCGACAACGTCGCCACCCACGAGCATCCGAAGGTACGCGCCTGGCTCGCCCGGCACCCGCGGCTTCACCTTCCACTTCACTCCGACCTCGGCCTCGTGGCTCAACGCCGTCGAGGGCTTCTTCTCAGCGCTGACCCGTCGTCGGCTGCGACGCGGCTCCTTCACCGGCGTCGTCGACCTGTAGGCAGCGATCAAACGCTACATCGCCGAGCACAACCGGAACGCCAAACCCTTCGTCTGGACCAAGCCAGCCACCCACATCCTCGCCGCAGTCAGCCGATCCCCTGAACCATCCGTCTGAGTCAGTGCACTAGCGCTTGGCGGCGTCCCCGGGGTCAATCGAGTAAACCAGACCGTCCACCACAGGCAGTGCGATGTTGGAGACAAGCTTGAGCGTTTTGGTGCCTGAGACCACTTGGCTCACCGCGTTGGTCACCGTGATCAAGGCCGCAGTCGGCGTGATGGCCGTGACTCCGTTCCACGTGAGGAGGAAGGTCGCCGGGTTGTAGGTCACGCCGGCCGGGAGGTTGGATACCGCAACGCGCTTCGGCAGGAGGTCGCCGACGTCTGCCATCGGGTAGAGGTCGATCTGTGTGACCCCGGTCGTGAAGTTCAGCTCGGGCCCACCGCGCAGGTTCGGGCCGACGTCGCATACCCAGCGCGCCGGTCGGCAGGTCTCGCCAGCCTTGGCACCGACGCGGGCAAAGTAGAGCCGGCCCGGCTTGTCGGGATTGGCGATGGTGACAGTGTCGCCGACGCGGGTGACGAACGAAGGCAGGCCGGTCCAACCGCCATCCGTGTTGCCGCCGGGGGCGAGAACGTCGTGCACCAGGGCCTCGAAGGTCTCCGCGACGGTGGCGTCGCCGAACTGATCCGCGAGGGACGGCATAGTGCGCGAGGCGGTGGTGCCGAACGCCATCTTGAGGTCAGCGGTCTCGACGAGCGGCTTGCGGTGGGTGGTGCCGGCCTGACGCCACATGCGCAGCCACTCGATCGAGGAGCGGGCGCCCGTCGCGCCGGCGGCAGTCCAAGCTGGAAGCGAATACTGCCCAACGAAGTCGGCGACGTGGTTCGTCAGCATGAGGTAGGCGGCGCGGTCGCCCTTGGACCGCATGTTGAACACCTTCGACGTGATGATTGCCCCGTCGATGAGGTAGTCGAACCCGTCTTCGCGCAGGCGGAAGCCGACGTTGTACCAGCCGCCATCCATGAGGCCGGGCTTGTCATTGGCGCCGTTGGACCCGATCGAGGTCGACAGACCGCCCGTCCAATTCTGGCCGTTGGGAGCAAGCGTCTGCGGGAAGGCGTCGTTGGCCTCCCAATCGATTTCGATGTTGGACTGCGAGTTGGCCGCGCCCATGAGCTGCAGCCACAGCGTCGGGTGCCATGCTTTGTTCATCACGGCACCGGCTTCAAGGCGGATGCGTGCCTCGAGGATGCACGGGGGCCGGCAGACGAGGCGCCCGCCCGTATGGATCATGGCCGACAAGATGTCCTTGCCATCCGTCAGCGCCTTCTCCTGGACCGAAGCCGCGCGAGACTTGAGGACGAGAGCGCTACCTTCGGTGGCGATGAGGTCCTGCCAAGAGGCGACCGGCTGGCCCCGGTTGGCATCGAGATAGCCTTGATGGGTCGGGCCGACGTCGTAGCCCTTGAGCGTGAGACCGCCGGCGCCAGCCGAGCGCGGCGTCTGTACAGCGGCCGGAAGCAGGTAACCACGCGTATCGAACAGGTCGCCCTTGGGGGCCGCAGACGAGACGAACGACGGCATCGAGGCGAAGGTCATGCCGTCCGAGAGGCTGTACCCCTCGTATGCGGTCCCAGCCGCGCCGGCTGCGTTGATCGCGACGCCGCCGATCCCTCCATTGTTCGCGGGCACTGCAATCGAGAACGTGCGGTTGGTGCTCGTCGTCAAGGTGTAGGCCACGGTCCCAACCGCTGAAGCAGTTAGCCTGACGAGAAGCGACCTTCGATCCATGGACAAAGCTACCCGACCATCGTTTAACGCGATGCACGATAGAAGCTCGTCCCCAGTCAAGCCGGTGATCGCGGCGATAGAAGAGTTTTCGGCTGCACCCACGGCGAACGAGACCGTCGTCCGCCCAAGGGTCTGGACTCGATCAGCACCGGAAGGCGATGACGGCGGCGAGCGCAACGGCGGAGGCGTAGTTGCGGGCCAGCTTGTCGTAGCGGGTGGCGATGCGACGGAAGTCCCTGGAGCGATTAGGGTCGCCTCGATGCGCCAGCGTTCGCGGTAGCGGCGCTTGTCGTGGCGGATCTTCCGCTTGCGGCCGCGCTTGCCTGGGTTGATCGGCGTGATGCCTTTTTCCCGCAGGTCGGTCCGGAGCCAGTCGGCGTCGTAGCCCTTGTCGGCAGCTAGGCGACGGACCCGACCGGGAGCCTCGGCGACTACGGCTGGGGCGGTGGTGACGTCGCTGGCGTTGCCAGGCGTCAGCAGAAGGACGCCGGGGCGGCCGAGGACATCGGTGAGCGCGTGGATCTTGGTCGTCTGGCCGCCGCGCGAGCGGCCGATGGCCTGGCTCCAGGCCCCCCTTTATGGATGGCCCGCCCCTCACTGGGCTTCACTGCTAGGAGCCCGTCCGAGTAACGAGTTTATGGGATGGTTTGAGCGTCGAGATCTGGTCAGAGGTGTGTGTCGGCTTTGAGCTCATCGCCCTGCCTTTGCCAGCTTGAGAAGGTTGTGGGCGGTGCAGACCATCGCCCATTCGCCCCGGACCTGATCGAGGCCCCGGAGTAAGAACTGGCGGAAGCCTCGGGCCTGCTTGATCTGCCCGAACACCGGCTCGACGACCTGCTTCCTGAGGCGATAGCGGCTGCGGCGGCCAGCCCGTTTCAGGCGCGCGGCCATCGCCTGCATCAGGGGCGTCTTCGTCAGCGTCCGACGACCGGCCGCATCCGCTTGGCTATGGCGGGCCCGACCGGGAGCAAGATAAGCGGCGATCCGGCGCTGCTTCAGGGCGGTCAGGTTCGCCTCGTTGGCAAAACCGGAATCCCCCGAGACCTCGTACGGCTTGCGCCCGAGATGAGCGCGGGCGTCGTCGATGAGGGGCACGAGGGCGCGGGCATCGGAGGCGTTCGTCACGAGGCGATGGGCCACAATGATCTGATGCGCGGCATCGACGGCGATCTGACCGTTGTAGCCCTGCACGAACCCGTCGCGGGTCGGCAGGATGCGGCTGTCTGGGTCGGTGAAGTTGCGCTGCGCCCGGTCGGGCGGACCGCCGTCCTCCCCGCGCAAGGGCCGCCCCTGCCAGCGCATGCCCGAGGATGCACCCGGCCCGCTCTCGTCCTCGGGGTCGGGCGGGTCGATCGCTTCCACTTCCAGGGCGGCTTTAGCGGCGCGGATCGTCTCCAGGCGTCGCTGCTTGTCGGCCATCCAGTCCGGCGTCTCGTCCCCGCGCCGGTCCGGGCCCTGAGCCTCATCCTCGGCCGCATCGGCCTCACGCGCCCGCTCCAACCACGCGTCGACCTCGGCAGCCAGCGCGGGCTCGGCCGTCTTCATGCGTCCGTAGCTCATCGCCTTATGACGGGAGGCGTTGGCCTTCACCTTGGTGCCGTCCACCGCCACATGGGCGAACTGCACCAGACCGGCGGCCCGACACAGGCGCAGAACCTGCACGAACAGGTCGGACAAGGCCACGAGGTGGCGCTTGCGGAAGTCGGCGATGGTGCGGAAGTCCGGCCGGTTCAGGCCCGTCACCGCCATGACGTCGACCCGCTCCTCGCAGGCCCTGGCGAGTTGACGCGACGAGTACAGGCCGCGGCTGTAGCCGTAGAGAAGGAGCGCCACCATCATACCCGGATGGTAGGGCGGGTAGCCGCGCTCCTCACTATAGGTGCCGAGGATGGCCGAGAGGTCGAGCGCTTCCCGCACTGTGTCGCGTACGAAGTGTGCCATGTGCCCGGGCGGCACGAACTCGTGCAGCGAGGGCGGCAAAAGCCAACCCTGATCAACATCCCACGCGCGAAACACCTTGGCCATGAGCCAAGTGAATCACCCTCCCGCCTCACCGTCGAGAGGATCACTCGGACGGGCTCCTAGGTTTGCAGTGTGGCTCACACGAGGGATGGAGCGGACCGATGGCCATTGCGATACTCGGGATCGATCTGGGCAAGAACAGCTGCAGTGTGGTCGGGCAGGATGCGACCGGTCGGGTCGTCCTGCGACGCCGGATGCGACGCGAGACGGTGATGACCTTTGGCGCGACGCTTCCACCTTGCATCATCGCCATGGAGGCGTGCTGTGGCGCGCATCACATGGGCCGGGCGCTCGCCGCTCAAGGCCACACCATCCGGCTGATGTCGCCGGAATACGTGCGCCCCTACGTCAAGGCCCAGAAGAACGACGACCGTGACGCCGAGGCGATCGCAGAGGCTGCGACGCGTCCGACTATGCGGTTCGTCGCGCTGAAGTCGGAAGCGCAGCTCGACATGCAGACTCTGCACCGGGTGCGCGACCAGCTCGTGGGCGAACGCACGGCCTTGATGAACCAGATCCGGGCCATCCTGCTGGAGCGTGGCCACATCGTCCCGCAAGAACGTGCCAAGCTTGCCGCCAGGCTGAACACCCTGCTCGATCCCGACACCGCCGCGGACATCACGCCACGAATGCGCAGCCTCGTGGCCGACGTGCGGGAACGTTGGCAGTCCCTCGACGAACGCATCGCAACGCTCGATGGCGAGTTCGCCGAACAGGCCCGGACCGACGAGAGTGCTCGCCGGCTCACCACCATCCCGGGCATCGGTGCACTCAACGCCACAGCGCTGATTGCGGCGATCGGTGACGTGGCCACCTTCGCCCGCGGGCGTGATCTGGCGGCCTGGCTCGGCCTCGTGCCGCGGCAAGTCACGACTGGCGGACGACCCAAACTCGTCGGCATCACCAAGCGCGGCAGCAAGTACCTGCGCAAGATGCTGATCCAGGGTGCACGGGCGGCGATGCCGACCCTTCGCAAAAGCGATACGCGGATCGGCCAATGGCTCCGGGGCCTGCTGGCGCGGGCGCACGCCAACACCGCCGTCGTTGCGCTAGCAGCCAAGATGGCTCGGACCGTCTGGGCGCTGCTGCGCCACAAACGCGTCTATGAGCCGGCGGCGGTGGCTGCCTGAACCGAGCTTGGTCGGCGAAGCCTTCGTCGGCCTCACCATGTCTGCGAGCGGCGAGAGGAAGATGGCCTGACAGTCGATCGGTGTTCTGGAAGCCTCTGGCGTAAAATGGCGCTCGACGCCGCCCCCTTTATGAGGACCAGGACGCGCGGATCTCCATCTTGGCCAACGGCATCGCCGAAAGGCCGGATACGTTTATGCAGACTGCTCAGACCAGCGGATCATCAGCCACTTGCGGACGGGGCGGGCCATACGTTACCGCCATGCGCCGAGCGGTGCGACTTGACGTAGGTACTGTCGATGGCGGCCGCCTCGCCACCCCATCCGCCCTTGGCCAGCGCGGTCAGCATCGCCCGCCAAAAGTCACGGCGGGACCAGCGATTGAAGCGGTTGTAGACGGTCGTGCGCGGACCATACGCTGCCGGGCAGTCGCGCCAGCGGCAGCCCGAGGTCAGCACGTGCAGGATGCCGGAAATGACCTGCCGATCGTCGTTCCGTTCCGGCCCAGGCTGGTTCTTGGGCATGAACGGTTCCATCACCGCCCACTGCTCATCCGAGGGCCAGAACAGGTCCGCCATCGCCGCCTCCGTGCTGCAAACGGCGGCTCTGAATCACAAAACCAGAACTCTCGCAACGTCTTGGTTCGGTTCACACCCTAGTCCAAAATACCAGACATATTAGGATCGGATCATCTTGCCTATCTTCTAGCGCCCGTAGATGTCCTCGACGCGGATGATGTCGTCCTCGCCGGTATAGGAGCCCACCTGCACCTCGATGAGTTCGAGGGGAATCTTGCCCGGGTTGGTGAGGCGGTGCATCGAGCCGATGGGCAGGTAGATCGCCTCGTTCTCGTGGACCAGCACCACCGCGTCGTTGAGCGTGACCTCCGCCGTGCCCTTGACCACCACCCAGTGCTCGGCGCGGTGGTAGTGCTTCTGAAGCGAGAGCCGTCCGCCCGGCGTCACCAGGATGCGCTTCACCTGGAAGCGTTCGCCGATGTCGATGCGCTGGTACCAGCCCCAGGGGCGGTACATGCGCCGATGCGCGTCCGCCTCCGGATGGGCCTTCTCGCGCAGGCGCGTGACGAGGTCCTTGACCTGGGTCGCCCGCGCCTTCGAGGTCACCAGCACCGCGTCGGCGGTGGTCACCACCACGACGTCGTCGAGGCCGACCACGGTGGTCAGGTGCTCGCCCTCGCTGTGGATCAGGCTGCCCCGCGTATCGAGCGCTTCCACCCGGCCGCGCAGGGCGTTGCCCTCCGCGTCGTGGGGCAGCACGGCCCAGACCGCGTCCCAGGTGCCGACATCGGACCAGGGGAACGCGACGGGACGCACCCCCGCCCGCTCGGTGCGCTCTATCACCGCGTAGTCGATGGAGGTCTTCGGCGCCCGCCCGAAGGCGGCGGCATCGAGGCGAACGAAGTCGAGGTCGCGCACCGCGCCGTCGAGCGCCGCCCGCGTCGCGGCGAGGATCTCGGGAACGTGGGCTTCCAGTTCGGCCAGCATCACGTCGGCGCGGAACAGGAAGTAGCCGGAATTCCACAGGGCGCCCTCGGCGATCAGGCGCTCGGCCCCGGCCCGGTCCGGCTTCTCCACGAAGCGCTCGACCCGGTGATTGCCCGAGGCGCCTTCGAGGGCAGTACCCACGCGGATGTAGCCGTAGCCGGTGGCCGGCGCGGTCGGGGTGATGCCGAGCGTCATGATCTGTCCGGCCCGCGCGCCGGCGGCGGCATGGCGCGCGGCCTCCACGAAGGCGGGCGTGTCCCCGATGACGTGGTCGGCGGCGAGGATCAGCACCACCGCCCGCGGGTCGCGTCGCGCCGCGTGGAGGGTCGCCACGGCCACGGCGGCCGCCGAGTCGCGCCGCTCCGGCTCCAGGATGATGTCGGCGTCGATGCCGATCTCCGCGAGTTGCTCGGCGACGATGAAGCGGGCATCGCTGCTCGTGAGCACGCAGGGCCGCTCGAACACGTCGGCATCCGCGAGGCGCCGTGCGGTGTCCTGGAAGGTCGAGGATTCGAGGCTGACGAGCCGGGTGAACTGCTTGGGCATGCTCTCGCGCGAGGCCGGCCACAGCCGGGTGCCCGATCCACCGCATAAAATGACGGGATGGATTGAAGCAATCACTTCACACACGTCAAATAATCTCCCAAGCCCAGGTGGATATACACAAATAATCGATTTACTTTAACGATGTTAATAATCTATAATCTTCAAAGCATTAGGAAAACACCCAACAGGTAGATCGGCGTGAGCGTGGCGGCGCGACCGGCGATGGTTTTGGCGGAGCATTCGCCGTAACCTTTAGTCGTGATGTTAATTGATGTCAATCTGATCGCTTTATCAAATCAATATTTCTCAAAAAAGATCGAGACCATGTGCGATCCTATCAGGATCAGCAATTCGACCAGAGCAAACCGGATATGATTGCGCAGATTCCGTATGACGCTACGTCGAAACCGGAGCGGTCGCGTACGAGACTGCTTTGAACGCACCATGTCGCCTGATGCTCCAGATGCGATGGATGTTCCAATAATCTCTTATTTCGGCGCGATCCCGAGGATCTTCAGGGCATCGGGCCTGAACTCGCCTTTTGGATCGACGTGGCGGTAGAGGGTCTGCCGGGTGACGCCGAGCTCAGCGCAGAGCTCAGAGACCTTGGTCTCGGGCTTTTGCCACTCGGGCGGGGCGAGAGCACGCAGCCAAGCCGGGGCGGCTGTCGCGATGGCATTAAGGGCCGCACGTGATGTCTCGGCCAGGAGCTCGACCCGGTTAAGGTCGCGCACGACCGCCAGCACGTGCGTGCTGGCGGTGCGCTGACAGCCCCGCGCCTTGAGCAGGCTTTGATCGCGCGCGGTGTCAAGGATGGGGCCAGCGATCGTTCGCTTGTCTTCATGCGTCCGTAGCTCATCGCCTTGTGGCAGGAGGCGTTGGCCTTCACCTTGGTGCCGTCCACCGCCACGTGGGCGAACTGGACCAAAGAGAGCGGCGGGCCGCGCGGCTACGACGCTGGCAAGAAAGTCAAGGGCAGCAAGCGTCAGGCGCTCGTCGATACGGACGGACGTGCCCTCGTACTCGACCCGCAGCCGGCCAACGTCCAGGAACGGGATGGAGCCGGGCCAGTGTTGCGTCTGTCGCGTCGGAATTTCCATTCATCGTCAAAACCTTCGCCGACGCAGGCTATGCGGGCGACAGGCCCGAGACCGCCTCGATCATCACTGTTCACATCGTGCGCAAGCCTCCGGAGCAGGTCGGCTTCGCCGTACATCCGCGCCGGTGGGTCCTCGAGCGCTTCTTCGGCTGGATCAGCCGCAACCGCCGCCTCTTGAAGGACCCGGAGGCGACCCTCGCGTTGGCTCAAGCCTTCCTCTACGCCGCGGCCGTCATGATCCTCGTTCGACGGCTGGGACGCGCTTTACGACTTATCGGACGAACTCTCAGCTCGACTTTGGCCATTCAGGCCGCCTGGCACAGGGCGTAGGCCCAGGCTGGTGGAAGACGGAACCGAAGTTTCCTACGGTCGCGCCTGCAGCCTGACATCGAAGAAGCTTCCTCGCGCCAGATCGTGCGACGGACGGCAGCGAGAGCATCGGAGAAGGTCGGCTGCGGTTTGGGGTACCACGCTGTCGCCGCGACCTGCCGCCTCTCACGTGCTGTCAGCCGGGTGGCGAGCAGGGTGACGATGGAGAACAGGGCGAGCAGGCAGGGCGTCGTGCGGGCAATGGCCTTGTCGGACCACTGGCGCTCTCGTCTCGACGCCGAGATGGGTCCGTGCCTCTTGGAAGGTAACCTCGACCTGCCAGCGGCGCACGAACCACGTCACGATCTGGGTCGGGTCTCGTGCGGTGTCGGTGCAGAGCAGCCCTTGCGGCTCGAAGCGGTTCTCGGGATCGCGGATCAGAACCCAGCGGATCGGCACTGCTGGTAGACCGGAATGATGCCAGACGGCGGTGGCCGAGGCGATCTCGATCCTGCGTTCACCTGTGCCGTACCAGCCCGGCACGCTCACCTGCTGCCAGATGGTACCCGAGTCGGTCAGGATCTTGGACAGGGTTGGCCGCCGCACACCCTTCTTGCGCGGGCGCCCGATTGTACCAGGAAGCCTTGGAGGCGCTGGATCGTAGAGAGCCGCATCCAGGCGCAGGCGGGTGATGGCGGTGATACCGCCGCGGCGCAGAGCATCGAGAAACAGCAAGGCCGAGAAGGCGCTATCGCCGACCAGCACGAGATCGCGCCCCGGCAGCCAGCGCCTTACCTGCAAGGCCATCTGCCGTCCGACATCGAGCAGGGTCTTGTGCCGACGGCCTTGTTCCCGGCAGGCGCGCTCGGACGGAACGAGGGCAGTCAGGAACGGCAACGCCCAGACCCGACCGGCCCAGGGGATGGGTGCGAGCAGCATCAGGCTCATCCAGCGCAGGCCGATCGTCTTGACGAAATGGGCACCGGACGAGCGCACCGGATCACGGTAGATCCCGCGGGCTTGGATGCGGCGGTCGCAGCGCCGCTCGATCGTGTCGTCGAGCGCCAGCACTACGGGGCCGTGTGGGACGAAGGCCTCGACGAGCAGCCGAAGCAGCATGTGGGCTCCAGCATGGGGAGACCATGCGGCGCGGCTGAGCACCCGGTGGGTGTTCACGAAATGGCGGTCGCGTGCCCGGCCCGTGATCCGCAGCACGCTCGCTACCGTGCGCCGGCCCGGACAGAGGATCGCACCGATCAGCAGCTCCTGAGCGTGTCGCCACGAACGGTGGACGAACAGCGGAGCGAAGGACAGGATGATCCCGGCGAAGCAGGCAGGCAGGTGCGGCATGAGGCGTCTCTGGCGAGGGACACCATCAGCCTATCCATCACGCCCGCTTCGTCACCCAGCGCGTTCCGCGACATGTCGAAATGGCCAAAGTCGAGCTGAGAGTCCTCTCTGATTGGGGTTCGTGAGGCAAGCGATCTGCCCATCGATGTTTCCTGGTCCCGGTGTGTCGCTCCCGCGGGTCACGCGCTTCTCTTCGCGGTCGGCGCGAGGCCGCCGCATGATGGGGTCAGGAGAGCGAGGCGTCTCAATCTGTTTCACGACCTGGACTGCTGGCGCAGGCCGGTTCGAGACTCTCAACGAGATCGCCTCGCCCATCGTCCCCACGGGAACGATCCGGGTCACCCTTGCGGGTGAAGTTTGGCCTGCCGTCGTTCCGTTCGACGGGGCAGGTGTGTCTGGGTCAAGCGGCGGCCGCGATCGCCGGTGCCGGCGCCTTGCCAAAGCGGAACTCGGTCCCGTCGCTCCACATCCGGTGCAGAACGACGGCGAGCTTGCGTGCGACGGCCACGCGAGCCCGCGCCATGCCACGATGCTTGGCAACCTGCATCCCCCAGGCGCGCAGGCTCGACCATTTGCGCGAGCGCGTCAGCAGAGAGTGCGCGGCCTCGTAGAGCGCGGTGCGGGCCAGTTCGTCGCCGCAGCGGCTGACCTTGCCCTGGATGTCGGTCTCGCCCGACTGGTAACGAGACGGCGTCAGGCCGAGATGAGCGCAGACGTCCCGAGAGTGCCGGAACTGCTCCGGCCGGTCGATGGTGGCTCGGAAAGCGAGTGCAGTGATCGGGCCGACGCCCGGCACACTCATCAGCCGCCGGCAGACCGCTTCGCCGCGCACGATGACGAGAACCTGCCGGGTCAGCCGGTCGAGCTGCTCCAGCATCGTGGCTAGGATCGCCAGCAGGGGCGTGACGAGCGGCAGGATCAGGGGATCGTCGCCGGCCAACTCTCGCACGCGCCCGGCAAAGGCGGCGCGGGCCGGGGTGCCGAGCTTGATCCCGCCCTCGCGCAGGATCGCCCGCACCACGTTCTCGATGGCGCGCATCTCGTTGAGCACGGTGCGCCGCGCCACCAGCAGCGAACGCCAGAGCCGGGACTGACGCGACTTGACGTGAACCTGCCGGAACCAGCCTGTCCGCATGATCTGGGCGAGCGCACGGGCATCGTTGCGGTCGGTCTTGTTGGGCATCGTCTTCATGGCCGCGTTGGCAGACCGTGTCTCGATGCAGATCGCCGGTAGACCCGCAGCGCGCAGTTCGTCGTGCAGCCAGGCCGTCAGCGAACACGCTTCCAGGCCGACACGCTCCAGGGGCAGGCCGAGCCCCGTCAGGGCAGCGATGAGATCGGAAGGCTCGCTTGCTGCCCGCAGCTCCTTGATGATCCGACCCGTCTCATCGACCACCCAGATCGCGGTCTCTTCCAGGGACACGTCGAGTCCGGCAAAGTAGGTCATGGCTGCTCCTTTCCTGATGCTGTGGCGATCCGACGTCGACCACGATCTCACATCTCGATAGGAGCAGCCGCCTTCAGAGGATCCGCGGCAGGACCCCAATCACCCCATCTGTCCGATAAGTCATGATGCTCGCCCGAGCCTTCGGACAAGGATCATGACGGCGGCGGCGTAGAGGAAGGCCTGGGCCGAGGCGAGGGTCGCCTCCGGGTCCTGTCCGATAAGTCATGATGCTCGCCCGAGCCTTCGGACAAGGATCATGACGGCGGCGGCGTAGAGGAAGGCCTGGGCCGAGGCGAGGGTCGCCTCCGGGTCCTTCCAGAGGCGTCGGTTGCGGCTGATCCCTCCGAAGAAGCGTTCCACCACCCATCGTCGTGGATGCACGGCGAAGCCGACCTGATCTTTCGGTTTGCGCACGATGTCGATGGTGATGACCGCGGCGGTCGCGGGTCTGTCGCCGGCATAGCCGGCATCGGCGAACGCTCTGACGATGAACGGGAAGGTCCGCCGCGACAGGCGCAGCACCGGTCCGGCCCCATCGCGATCCTGAATGTCGGCGGCCTGCGGATCGAGCACGAGGGCCCGCCCGTCTGTGTCGACCATGGCCTGACGCTTGCGGCCTTTGACCTTCTTTCCAGCGTCGTAGCCGCGCGGGCCGCCGCTCTCGGTAGTCTTCACGCTCTGGCAGTCGAGCACGGCCGCCGTCGGCGAGGCCTCGCGACCGGCCCGCTCCCGGTCAGCCATGACCAGGGTGTGGTTGATCCGCCCGAACAATTCCTCGTCCCGCCAACGGCTGAAGTAGCCGAACGTCGTGCTGCGCGGAGGGAGATCCTTTGGGATCAACCGCCATGCGATGCCGCCGCGCAGCACGTAGAAGATTGCGTTCAGGACCTCCCGCATTGTCCAGACGGGCGGGCGACCACGCGAGGCGGGCTCTGGCATCAAGGGCGCGATCACCGCCCATTCCGTATCCGTCAGGTCGGTTTCGTATCGCAAGCGCGCACGGTTATGCTGCCGGCGAGTGGTCGGGGTCCACATGGCACGTCCAGATCAGGCTTCAGCACCCTTCTGGAATCACCGCCATCCCGGCCACTCAACCCCGGCCGGACATTATCGGACGGGCTCTGAGGCTGGTTGCGTAGGGCAGGCTCTCGCGCGCAAGCTCGGCGCGGGCGGCGGGCGTCCACATCGGGGATCCTGGGTGAGCGTCAGACACTCTCCCAACACCCACAATGCCCGCCGCTCACCCAACAGCTAAGCTGTTCTGCCCATTATGAAACGGGGTCTGAGCGGCGATGCGCCCAGCTTACCTGTCATGCCCTTTTGTCAACCCACACCCTCGACGACCCATCCCATTGGCCAAAGTTGAGCTAACTGATGACCTTGCTGTCGAAGAAGTTAGCGCCCATGGGGGTCGTCCCGCGGGCATTGACAACAGGGTGGCGCTTGGTGCCGGAGTTGCTGCAACTTATTGGATTTGGTCGGGAGAAATGTGAATTTTAGCCTAGATCAACGCTCTGTCTCTACTGGGCTGGATCCAATCAATCTGACCGGCAGCTTGAAGCCTCCTCAGCAGCACCTGAAACAGGTAAGACCGGATGCCAACCTTTTCCCGATCACTCATCCACCGCCCTCAAAACATGCCCGGTTGGCGCCTCATTTTCCAAGAAAGTCCAGAGTGCAACACGAACATAATTCCGATAGGTGCATCGGAGTTTTGGGAGGCAGGGCGGCCTTGGGACCAGGCTGAGAAGACGAGAGGAGTACGATATTTTAATTTAGAGCATCATCGGACCAGCGAGATCGGACAATGCGAGATTGACCCTAAACGCTCGTCTAATCCTCACGACTATGGGTCAAATTGAACCTATTCCTGTCAGAAACAGTGTATTTGGAACGCTTAGCCTTTTGATAAACACTCGATCTTCTAGCAATATTACATCAGGATAACAGATGAGTACGATACAGAAGCGAATCTTTTTAGGCACCATCCTGTTATCTGGAGCTCGTATATTCAGTAATATTGTGTCTCTTATCAGCACTCTAATCTTAGCGCGTCTCCTGTTGCCAGCGGATTTTGGGCTTGTGGCACTCGCAGGTACGATGCTTGCAATCATAACTGCGTTGTCTGGCGGAAGTTTTTCAGATGCCATTGTTTATTATAAGGCGCCTGATAACGAACACTATCACACCATTTGGACATTAAATGCACTAAAAGCATTATTCGTTGCGTTTGTTTCTATTGCTATATCTTGGCCCTTAGCGCGCTACTATCAAGACATTCGGCTGATGTACACAATAGCAGCTTTGAGTATCGGCACAATCATAATGGGCTTGGAAAATCCCAAAGTTGTGAGAATGACCAAAGAGCTCGTCTTCTGGCAGCAGGTTGCGATTCAGATATCGCAGCGCATCGTCTCTTTCCTGTTGTCGGCTTCGATTGCATATTATTATGAAAGCTATTGGGCCCTTATCATAGGAACGATTTCGGGTCAGATTTGTGGAATATTCGTTTCGTACATTATAGCACCCTATATTCCAAAATTAAGTTTAAAACATTTTGCCGAAGTACTCATGTTCGCAGGTTGGCTAAATCTTAGCCAAGCAATTAATGTCCTAAATTGGAATTTTGACAATCTTCTTGTTGGAACCTTCCTTGGTAAAGGGGCGCTTGGTTATTACACAGTGGGCAACAATTTAGCTATTATTCCGTCACGTGAGGCAGTAGCGCCGCTTACGTCTACGCTATATCCGGCCTTTTCGAACCTCATTGATGAACCTAAGCGCCTAGCTATTGCCTACCAAAAAGCCCAAGGTATGGTAATGGCAGTTGCTCTTCCTGTTGGTGTCGGCGTGGCACTGATAGCTGAGCCTTTAGTCATCCTGACTATGGGTGAAAAGTGGTTGCCGTCAGTGTTGCTGATTCAAGTGCTCTCATCCGTTTTTGCCATACAGACTATGGGGAGTTTAGCTCAGCCACTTGCTATGGCTTCTGGTCAAACAAGGCTCCTGTTCGTACGTGATCTGCAATCATTTATCGGCAGAATACCAACTATTGTAATCGGGATGTATCTTGGGGGGCTACCGGGAGTCGTCTATGCCCGCGCTCTTTTTGGCACCGCGTCAATTTTATTGAATATGCTTATTGTTCGTAGGATTATAGATTTGTCAATTTTTGACCAACTGAAATCCAACTTTCGGCCTTTAGCTAGTGCTTTGATCATGGCTTTTATTGTGAGTATAACTGGTAAATATCTGTCGAATTGTAGTGGGACCCTAGAGCTATTTGTTAAAATCTTTATTCAGGTTGCTTGCGGTTCTGCTGCTTACTGCGCAATAACATCTTTGTTATGGCTTGCAATGGGCAAGCGGGAGGGTCCTGAACAACAAATTATAAACGTTGTCTCAAGCTTGATGCTTCGAGTATTTACGAATAAGAGTCAGTAGTTCCGAGGCTTATAGGCTTGACACAATGCTAGAGCCGCATCCGATCAGGGTGGGTCGAAAGTATCGTAGCCTGCGGCCACAAGGTAGTTGCGGCACTCATTTGGTGTGAAGCGCTCGAAGGCTTGCTTGAGCGTTTCGCAGGGGACTGCGAACGTGTGAGTAGCCTGAGCTCGACTCGTATGGGGCGCTTCCGCAAGATGGGCGGCAATCGCTGTTTCGAACGAGCGGGGGGCCGGGTTTGTCGCGCGAGCTCTGGGCTAACTGATCCACTCGTATCCGGCGGAACAAGGTGTTCCTCACCAAGATACCTCATGTGAGGCGAACCGGCTCTGGGCGGTGGGGCCCATCTTTGGCAACGGCAGCAAACCCCGTCGAGCTCCGATCACAGGTCGTGTCCCTGGGCGTGGTGTAGCTCGGTGAGTGCCACCACGATCACCGGCTTGGGCCGGGGGGATCAGGCTTCCAGGGTCGGCAGGCTGACGAGAGGATCATCGCCGATCAGGGCGATGCTTTCCAGCGTCATGTAACGGGACCGCTGCACGGCCCATTCGTCGTTTTGTTCGAGCAGGATCGCGCCGACGAGACGTGTGATGGCAGCCTCGTTGGGGAAGATGCCCACGACCTCGGTCCGGCGTTTGATCTCGCCGTTCAGGCGTTCGAGAGGGTTCGTGGAGTGGAGCTTGACCCGATGGGCGGCCGGGAAGCCCATGTAGGCCAGCACGTCAGGCTCGGCCGTGTCCATCAGGGTCGCGAGCTTGGGCACCTTGGGCCGGAGCTGATCGGCGATCTTGCGCCACTGCAGGCAGGCTGCCTCCGCATCGTCCTGGGCGAAGGCGGTGGCGATGAAGGCGGAGACGACGCGCCGCCCGCTGCGGCCGGCATGGGCGAGCACGTTCCTCATGAAGTGGACGCGGCAGCGTTGCCAGGTGGCGTTCATCACCTTGGCCACCGAGGCCTTGATGCCCTCGTGCGCGTCTGAGATGACGAGCTTGACGCCGCGCAGGCCGCGCCGGGCGAGCTTGCGCAGGAAGTCCGTCCAGAACGTCTCGGCTTCCGATGGGCCGACGTCCATGCCGAGGACTTCGCGGCGGCCGTCGGTGTTCACGCCGACCGCCACGATGACGGCGACCGAGACGATGCGCCCGTCCTGGCGAACCTTCACGTAGGTGGCGTCGATCCAGAGATACGGCCACTCGCCCTCGATGGGGCGGTCGAGGAATGCGCCAACCCGTTCGTCGATCTCCTGGCACAGGCGCGAGACCTGGCTCTTCGACACGCCCGTGCCGCCCATGGAGGGTCCCTATCGCGGTTTGCCGCGATGGGTGCCCTGTCTGGACCAGATCATCCACCGAGCGGGTCGAGATGCCCTGGATGTAGGCTTCCTGGATCACCGCCGTGAGCGCCTTCTCGGCCATGCGTCGTGGCTCCAGGAAGCCGGGGAAGTACGAGCCCTTCCTGAGCTTCGGGATGCGCAACTCGACCGTGCCGGCGCGCGTCTGCCAGTCCGGTCGCGATAGCCGTTGCGCTGGACCAGACGTTCGGCGCTCTTCTCGCCCTGGGCCGCCCCGGTCAGGCCGCCCACCTCCAGCTCCATCAGGCGCTCGGCCGCAAAGCCGATCATCTCGCGCAGCAAATCCGCATCGGCGCTCTTCTCCATGAGGCCGCGCAGGGTCATCATCTCGTCGGTCATTGGGTAACGGGTCCGGCTGGGTTTCCTGCTCGTAGACGACGGGCGAGCGGTATCCGAGCGCCGAGTGCCGGCGCAGCGGATTGTAGAAGCCCTCGATGTAGCTGAATCAGGCCATCCGTGCCTCGGCCTGTGAGCGGAAGCGACGGCGGGCGAGCAGTTCGCATTCTAGGGTCGAGAAGAAGCTTTCATCCATGGCGTTGTCGTAGGCATCGCCGACCGAGCCCATTGAGGGTCGCACGCCCGCCTCCTGACAGCGGCTGCAGAAGGCTAGCGACGTGTATTGTGACCCCTGGTCCAAATGATGGATCACGTTGCGGGGCCTGCGCTGGGTGACGGCCATCTCCAGGGCGTCCAAGACGAGCTCCGACCGGAGGTGGTTGGCCATCGCCCAACCGACGATCCGGCGGCTGAAGGCGTCGAGCACGACGGCGAGGTAGAGGAAGCCGGCAGCAGTCGGCACGTAGGTGATATCCGCCACCCAGAGCTGGTTCGGGGCGGCGGCGGCGAAGTTACGGTCGACGAGGTCGGGAGCCGGACGCGCCTCCCGGTCCCGCCGCGTCGTAACAGGGCCACCGCGCCGATGGCTGGCCCCGACGAGGCCGGCCTCGCGCATCAGCCGGGCAATGCGTTTGCGGGAATGCCGCTCGCCCTGCTCGCGCAGGTCGGCGTGGACGCGCGGCGCGCCATAGGTCTCGCGCGAGCCGAGATGGACGGTGCGGATCCGCTTCAGCAGGGCAGCGTCCGCCACGCGTCGCGCCGAGGGCTGCCGGCCGGCCCAGGCATAGTACCCGGCCTTCGACACGCCGAGGGTGCGCGCCATCACCGTGATCGGGAAGTCGGCCTGGTTGGCGCTCATGAACCGGAAGACCCCGACGGCAGAACTCCGGTCTCCCGCGCAAACCAGGCTGTCGCGGGAGAGAGGATATCGCGCTCCAGCTTCAACTGACGATTCTCACGCCGTAGCCGGATGAGTTCGTCGCGCTCGGCCGTCGTCAGGCCGGGATCGGCACCTGGGAGCTTCTCCTCCCGGCGTTCCTCGCTACGGTCGACCTCGGCGACCCAGTTCCGAATAGTCTGGCCCGAGGGTTCGAACTCGCGAGCCAGATCGGTGGGATCACGGCCGGCGCGGACCAGATCGACCATCTGCCGGCGGAACTCGGCGGGGTATGCCGGACGGGTCTTGGGCATCGGACAAACACCTCACTCGAAAGCGTTCTCGGTGTCCACCAAACCGGGGCAATCCCAGGGGCATAGTTGAGATGTTGTCGCCTCAAGCAGAGGAGACACCCATGTCCGAGCTTGTTACGGTCGGTATCGACCTCGCGAAGAGCGTTTTTTTAAATGCACAGTGTCGATGTAAGCGGTCGGGTTCTCGTTCGTCGCCAACTCCGTCGAAGCCAGCTGCTCGCGTTTTTCGGGAAGCAGCCGCGCTGTCTAATCGGCATGGAGGCTTGTGGAGGCGCTCATGACTGGGGGCGCAGACTTCAGGGTATGGGGCAATCCCAGTCCGGCTGATGCCGCCGTCTTACGTGAAACCCTATGTGAAGCGCGGGAAGACGGACGCAGCCAACGCGGCCGCCATCTGTGAAGCGGTCACGCGTCCCTCCATGCGGTTCGTTGCCGTGACGAGCGAAGCTTGCTCTTCGGTCTTGGTTCTCCACCGCACGCGGGATCTTCTGGTCCGCCAGCGCACGCAGCTCTGCAACGCGATCCGCGCCCACATGACGGAGTTCGGCGTCATCGCAGCGACGGGCGCAGTACGTCGACCGGCTGCGAACGCAAATGCATCAGTTGCCGGAAGCGGCTCGATTGCCTGTCAGCCTCCTCTTCGAGCAGTTGGCCGACACCGACACGCGGATCGAGCAGTTGACGCGTAAGATCGAAGCGACTCACGCTCAAAGTGAGACGAGCCAGCGTCTGGTGACGATCCCGGGCGTCGGCAAGCTCTCGGCGACGACCTTCGCAGCGACGACGCCGGACGTCGGCAACTTCGAGTGCGCGAGAGACTACGCTGCCTGGCTCGGCCTGACTCCCAAACCCCATTCCACGGGCGGCAAACAGAAAGCCGGGCGAATCTCGAAGATGGGCAGCCGGTATATTCGGCGGCTGCGCTATCTGGGCGCCATGTCGCAGATCATGGTGAGAGCCAGGTGCGGCCTGAGACAGGACTGGCTGTCCGACATGCTGACCCGAAAGAAGACAAAAGTTGCCGCCATCGCGTTGGCACATCGCATGGCAAGAACGATCTTTGCTGTCCTCGAGGACGGATCACGCTACCAGCCGCAGGCGACCACCGCTGAAGGGCTAGACGAACGGTCAGGGCGACGTGAGGTGATGGCGAACAAACGGAGAGGAAGAACCAGGACGCCCCGATCAATCCGAAGCGCTTCGAGCGCGCTCGATTGAGTGAGATTTATTCCCCAAGTGGACTTCATCAGGGAACGCAGCGATCCCGCTGCAAATGAGACGCCGTATACATGGCCGCAACCGGCCAGTTCACCCATACCGATCCGACATCCTTGACCCGCAGGAGCCATCCATACAGAGGTTGAAGTCGGGTGAGTAGGCGGGCAGGTAGAGCAGCCGGGCTTCGGCTGCCTCGATGCGCTCTCGGATGCCGCTGACTTTGTGGGCCGGCAGCTTGTCCAGCACGACCATGTCACCCTGCTTCAAGGTCGGGATCAGGGTCTCCTCAACAGCCACTACCATCACCGTCAAGTTCGTCGAACCCAGGAAGAGCCAGAACGGCTCCGCGGTACAGCCCGGGTTGGGTCATCGATCAGATCTTCGGCTGGATCACGCATGACCACGAGGCCGCCTGTCTTCTGGATCCGCCTTCTTGGTTCTCGCTAGAGCCATGATGTTTACCAGATAGAAGAACCCAAGCATTATAAAACGAGATCTTAGAGCGTAAATACACTTACACTACTGCATAGAGTGGGATACAGACTCAGTCCTATGGAATTTTTTTCATATTACATTAGAGATGCCATTAAGATAATGTTTATTGCAGTTACAATAAATGTATCAGTAAAAACTATTTAGTGTGTTACTTGTTATTTAGTCATTCTTGATATTCACGTACATACTATCGGTGCATTTTACCGATTTTATAAAATCGGGTTTAGAACTGCTCAGCCTACGATCCACGCACTGGCGAAACATCGCCATCTGTTTGGGGCATGTGTGATGACGCTGCTGGGAGCCTACGTCGGCAATTCCGCCAAGGACGTTTTGAAGTTTGAGAGCTGGCTTGATCGGCCGGTTGACTTTGTTCGTGCGCACACCGGACGCGGCAGCTGGTGGGACTATGACTCGAGCATCGGCTGGGTCGGCTCTCAGCTACAGGCCCTGAACAAGCCCATCAACTGGACCATTCCGATGTTCGCCTTCGGCGGCAACCTCGCCGAAGCTGCAAGCGGCGCCTATGACGACCACTACGTTAAGGCCGCCCAGAGCATCCTGAAGACCCGCAGCGTCGACGAAAAGATCTTTGTTCGCTTCGGCGAGGAGTTCAACGGCGGCTGGATGCCCTGGGCTGCCAAGGGCAAGGAAGGCGACTTCATCCAGACCTACCGCAACATGGTCGATGCCTTCCGCTCCGTCTCGGACAAGTTCGTCTTCGAGTGGAACGTGAATGTCGGCCACCAGGGCATGGACCCGGCCAAGGCCTACCCTGGTGACGCCTATGTCGACGTCATCGGCATGGACTTCTACCTCAACACAGCCTGGGACCCGAAGGACCCGCTCGCGGCCTGGGACTACATGGTCAAGCGGGACTACGGGCTGCAGTGGCTGGAGAGCTTTGCGGCTCAGCACGGCAAGCCTACGGCCTACGCCGAATGGGGCATCAAGGCCGACAATGCCGCCCCCTACATCACCAAGGCCGCCGAGTGGTTCCAGAGCCACAACGTGCTCTACCAGAGCTACTGGGACGACAACAACGAGATGCCGAGCAAGATCAGCGACGGCTCCAATCCCCAGAATGCCGCCGAAGCCGCTGCCTACAAGGCCGCGTTCGGGACAGCGCCGAACTCCAACAACGTCGCACCGGTCGGGCATGCCGACGCCTACACGCTTGACGAGAACGGTATTTTGCGGGTCTCCGCAGAGGCCGGCGTAATCGGTAACGACACCGACGCCAACAGCGACGCCCTGCTGGCCATGCTGGTGGACGGACCTGCGCATGGCAAACTCACGCTCAATGCCGACGGCTCGTTCACCTACGTGCCGGACTTAAACTATAGTGGCGCCGACAGCTTCACCTACGCGCCCCGAGATCCGTCGAGCGCCGGCAATCTGACCAAGGTGTCGCTGACGGTCACCGAGAGCCACGATGCGCCGGCCTCGGCTGCGCCTGTGAACTGGATCGTGGGCACGAACGGCAGCGACACGCTGGTGGGGGATGCCCGCAACAACTCGCTCAACGGCGCTGCCGGTCAGGATACGATGAAGGGTGGCGTGGGCGACGACACCTACGTGGTCGATCAGGCCAACGACGTTGTCGTCGAGTACGCCAACGAGGGCATCGACACGGTTGAGAGCTGGGCGCCGACCTACACGCTCTCGGCTCATGTCGAGAACCTGAAGCTGCTCGGCACAGGTCAGACCGGCATCGGCAACGAGCTCGCCAACGGGATCACCGGCGGGGCGGGCAACGACATCCTCAACGGCAAGGGCGGCAACGACTGGCTCACCGGCGGGGCAGGCGCTGACACCTTCGTGTTCGAGATCGGTTCTGGCCACGATGTGGTTCGAGATTTTGCCACCAGCGGCACGCAGCAGGACGTGGTCAAGCTCTCAGGCTACGACTTCGCTTCCTTCGCCCAGATCCGGGCGGCGCTGACCCAGGTGGGCGCGGACACGCTGCTCAAGCTCTCGGACGACAGCAGCGTCACCTTCCTCAACCACAAGGTCAGCGACTTCGCGGCAAGCCACTTCAAGCTGCCAAACCCGACCTACACGATCACGGGCCAGCCCAAGGTGGCGGAGGGTGCCGATCTGGTCTTCACCGTCAGCCGCAGCGACGACAACGGGGCTCAGACCTTGAGCTATCGCCTGGGCGGCACGGCGACCTCGGGCCTCGACTACGACGCCCCGAGTGGCAGCGTGACCTTCGCGCCCGGCGAGCTGACCAAGCAGATCGTCGTGACCACCAAGGCCGATGCCCTGCTCGAGGGCAACGAGAGCGTGGTGGTCACGCTCAGTGGCGTCACTGGAGCCGGCACAATCAGCACGGCAAGCGCTACGGGAACCCTTGTCGATGCGACCACAACGGCGATGCCGCAGCCGCGAGAGTCGGCCTCGCCAGTAAACTGGGTGGTGGGCACGAACGGCAGCGACACGCTGGTGGGGGATGCCCGCAACAACTCGCTCAACGGCGCTGCCGGTCAGGATACGATGAAGGGTGGCGTGGGCGACGACACCTACGTGGTCGATCAGGCCAACGACGTTGTCGTCGAGTACGCCAACGAGGGCATCGACACGGTTGAGAGCTGGGCGCCGACCTACACGCTCTCGGCTCATGTCGAGAACCTGAAGCTGCTCGGCACAGGTCAGACCGGCATCGGCAACGAGCTCGCCAACGGGATCACCGGCGGGGCGGGCAACGACATCCTCAACGGCAAGGGCGGCAACGACTGGCTCACCGGCGGGGCAGGCGCTGACACCTTCGTGTTCGAGATCGGTTCTGGCCACGATGTGGTTCGAGATTTTGCCACCAGCGGCACGCAGCAGGACGTGGTCAAGCTCTCAGGCTACGACTTCGCTTCCTTCGCCCAGATCCGGGCGGCGCTGACCCAGGTGGGCGCGGACACGCTGCTCAAGCTCTCGGACGACAGCAGCGTCACCTTCCTCAACCACAAGGTCAGCGACTTCGCGGCAAGCCACTTCAAGCTGCCAAACCCGACCTACACGATCACGGGCCAGCCCAAGGTGGCGGAGGGTGCCGATCTGGTCTTCACCGTCAGCCGCAGCGACGACAACGGGGCTCAGACCTTGAGCTATCGCCTGGGCGGCACGGCGACCTCGGGCCTCGACTACGACGCCCCGAGTGGCAGCGTGACCTTCGCGCCCGGCGAGCTGACCAAGCAGATCGTCGTGACCACCAAGGCCGATGCCCTGCTCGAGGGCAACGAGAGCGTGGTGGTCACGCTCAGTGGCGTCACTGGAGCCGGCACAATCAGCACGGCAAGCGCTACGGGAACCCTTGTCGATGCGACCACAACGGCGATGCCGCAGCCGCGAGAGTCGGCCTCGCCAGTAAACTGGGTGGTGGGCACGAACGGCAGCGACACGCTGGTGGGGGATGCCCGCAACAACTCGCTCAACGGCGCTGCCGGTCAGGATACGATGAAGGGTGGCGTGGGCGACGACACCTACGTGGTCGATCAGGCCAACGACGTTGTCGTCGAGTACGCCAACGAGGGCATCGACACGGTTGAGAGCTGGGCGCCGACCTACACGCTCTCGGCCCATGTCGAGAACCTGAAGCTGCTCGGCACAGGTCAGACCGGCATCGGCAACGATCTCGCCAACCTGATTATCGGCAGCAAGGGCGCCGACATCCTCAACGGCAAGGGCGGCAACGACTGGCTCACCGGCGGGGCAGGCGCCGACACCTTCGTGTTCGAGATCGGCAGCGGCCACGATGTCGTCACTGACTTCACCACCAGCGGCACGCAGCAGGACGTGGTCAAGCTCTCGGGCTACGACTTCGCCTCCTTCGCCCAGGTTCAAGCGGCGCTGACTCAGGTGGGCGCGGACACGGTGCTCAAGCTTTCCGACGAAGGCAGCGTCACCTTCCTCAACCACAAAGTCAGCGACTTCACGGCCACACATTTCGGGATGATCGAGGCCGTCGGTCCCGGCATCACCGACTCTTCGAGTATGGCCGCAAAACCTATCGCGGTAATTGCTGTGCCAAGTCCAATCTACACAATCACAGGCTCGCCCTCTGCGGAGGAGGGTGGCAACCTGGTATTCACGCTCAGCCGCAACAGTGATGATGGAGTGAAGACGCTGAACTATAAGCTAAGCGGCACTGCGACTTCGGGTCTCGACTACGCGGCTCCGAGCGGCGCGGTGACGTTCGCGGCTGGCGAACTAACCAAGCAACTCGCCCTGGCCACAAAGGTCGATGACCTGGTCGAGGGCAGCGAGAGCGTGATGGTGACTCTAAGCGGCGTCACCGGAACCGGGACGCTCGGTGCGGAGAGCACGGCTACCGGCAGCATCCTCGATCCGCGGCCCACGCCTCCGTCGGAGTCGGGCAAGGCTGCCAGCTGGATCTACGGCACCTCCGGCAACGACACCCTGAACGGCGACAAGTTCAATAACTACCTGATCGGCGAGGCTGGTCAGGACACGGCGAAGGGCGGCAAAGGTGACGACACCTACAACGTCGAGAGCATGAACGACAAGGTCATCGAGCTGGCGAATGAGGGCATCGACACGGTCGAGAGCTGGGGCCACTACACGCTTTCAGCCAATGTCGAGAACCTGAAGCTCCTGGGCCTAAACCTGACCGGCACGGGGAACGAGCTAGCCAATCGCATCGAAGGCGGCAGGGGCAATGACACGCTCAATGGCAAAGCTGGCAACGATTGGCTCACGGGCGGCACGGGCACCGACACCTTCGTGTTCGAGCGCGCCACGGGCCACGATGTGATCACCGACTTTGTCACCACGGGCGCCGGGCAGGATTTGGTCAAGCTCGTGGGCTTCGACTTCGCCTCTTTCGCCCAGGTGCGAGCGGGGCTGATCCAGGTGGGCGCGGACACACTGCTCAAGCTCTCCGACGACAGCAGCGTCACTTTCCTCAACCACAAGGTGGCTGACTTCCACGCCGGCGACTTCATGCTCTAGATACGGACCTCAGGCCGCCCACTGCACCCCGCCTTGTATCGCGCTTCTGCTAACTCTATCGCAAACGGGGTCCGTCGCGAACCGCGATGTAATACCAAGTCTCAGTGAGCCTGACCCATAAGTCGGTCTCACTGAGGTCCGGCGGACGAAAGCCGCCGCGCCGTCGCGCGGGCAGACCTCGATGAGTCAGGCTCGTCGAAGTCTAGTATAAGTCGCAAAACAAGCTTGATCTGCGCTATCTTCAAACCGTATTGACCTCCTGAAATCCTATTGTTTTGCAGCCTACTCTACCATAGATATATTCTACTCTAATTGTAGGTAGGCTGCAAAACGATTCTTTACCCTAAATTTGAGGAGCAGTAGCTTGCTGTCTACAATATAAAAGCATCTGAGCTAAACTGTCCAATGGTCTTGTTCAAGAAAGTGATGTGACTTCCATCAGACAGGGCCAGCTGCGTATCGGCGCCGAACTGCATCATGTTTGACTGGATCTGACTGAAGCTTGTGTAATTAAAGCCTGTCAGCTGGACCACGTCGCGCGCTGCGCCGTCCGTGACGAAGTCGGTGATCACGTCGTGACCAGTGCCCTTCTCGAACACGAAGGTATCAGCGCCAGCTCCGCCAGTCAGCCAGTCGTTTCCGGCCTTGCCGTTGATCGTATCCCTGCCGCTGCCACCAGTGATGCGATTGGCCAGTTCATTGCCCGTACCGATCAGGTTTGTGCCCTTCAGGACCAGGTTCTCGACATTGGCCGAGAGGGTGTAATGGCCCCAGCTTTCGATGGTGTCGATCCCCTCACCCGCGAGCTCGACGACCGTGTCGCCCATGCCCTCCACATCGTAGGTGTCATCGCCTGCACCACCGTACGCCTTGTCCTGACCAGCGCCTCCCGTCAGGTAGTTGTTGGACTTGTCACCCAAAAGCGTATCATTAGCGCTGGTGCCATAGATGTAGCTGCCAGCCTTTCCGGACATAAGCGGCTGCGTCGGGACAGGTTGGCCGCTCAAATCGACGATCATACCAGTCGCACTATCAGAGGAGCTGAACGTACCTGGACCGGTGATCTCAGTCAGGCTCAACACAACGCTCTCGCTACCTTCCGCAATCGCATCGGCGTAAGTAGTCAGAACGACCTGTTTGGACAGCTCGCCTGCTGCGAAAGTGACCACTCCATTCGGACTGGCGTAATCTGATCCAGCAGTCGCTGAACCTCCCCAAGCAAAGCCAACAGTTTGTGCTCCGGAGTCATCGGTGCGGCTAATCGTGAAGACCAGGTCACCGCCCTCCTTGGCGACCGGCGAGCCTGAAACCGTATACCTTGGGTTCAGCACGCTTGTTTTGTAACCGAAATTCTCCGCAACAAAGTCACTGATAGAATGGCTCAAGAAAGTGATGTGACTTCCATCAGACAGGGCCAGCTGCGTATCGGCGCCGAACTGCATCATGTTTGACTGGATCTGACTGAAGCTTGTGTAATTAAAGCCTGTCAGCTGGACCACGTCGCGCGCTGCGCCGTCCGTGACGAAGTCGGTGATCACGTCGTGACCAGTGCCCTTCTCGAACACGAAGGTATCAGCGCCAGCTCCGCCAGTCAGCCAGTCGTTTCCGGCCTTGCCGTTGATCGTATCCCTGCCGCTGCCACCAGTGATGCGATTGGCCAGTTCATTGCCCGTACCGATCAGGTTTGTGCCCTTCAGGACCAGGTTCTCGACATTGGCCGAGAGGGTGTAATGGCCCCAGCTTTCGATGGTGTCGATCCCCTCACCCGCGAGCTCGACGACCGTGTCGCCCATGCCCTCCACATCGTAGGTGTCATCGCCTGCACCACCGTACGCCTTGTCCTGACCAGCGCCCCCCGTCAGGTAGTTGTTGGACTTGTCACCCAAAAGCGTATCGTTGCCACTGGTGCCATAGATGTAGCTTGTGGGTTTCGCAGAGAGAGGAGGCTCCGGGAGTACATTGTCTATGATGATCCCGGTCGCTGCACTCTGAGGTCCAACGTACCCTGTTCCGGTGGTGGAGGTCAGGGTGACCACAATGTTTTCATCCCCCTCTACAACAGGATCGACTTTTGTTTGTAGAATGATTTGCTTGGAAAGCTCACCTGCCGCGAACATGATCGAGCCGCTTGGCGTTGTGTAATCGGCACCAGAAGTCGCGGTGCCTGTGAGACCATAGTTGACCGTCTGGGCGCCATCATCGCTTGTACGCGTGACTGTAAACGCCATTACGCCACCTTCCTCGATGGAAGGCGCCCCCGAAATCGAGTAGACAGGAACCGGCGTCGCGTCCGCTACAATGGTCGTTGCGGAGTTCTTGCTAGGATCTACAGCGATCAAACCAGCACCATTGGTGCTGGCGAGCGTCAGTGTCAGGCTTTCATTTCCCTCGACAAGATTGTCGCTCAATGTCGAGATCGAGATAATCTTGGATCTTTCCCAATCCTTGAACCAAACAAAGTTGTCGATGGGGGTATAGTCGACGCCCGGCGTCATGCTCCCGCTGATACTAAAGCTAACTCTTTCAATCTGAGACACATCGTTGTTGCGCGAGAGGGTAAATTGCACAACCCCGCCTTCCTGAACGACGGTCGGCGCAGACACCGAATAGATCGCCGCAGCATTGCCAGAGAACTTAAAGTCGTCTGCAACGAACGACGAGATCTTCAGCCCACGGAACAGGATTGTATCATCATGCCCCGGCATCCGCAGTACGACGCCTTCGTCGTACTGCGTCATGTAGGATTTGATGTGGTTGAAAGACGTGAAGCCATAGTTCTGTAGCTGAACCAAATCCCCAAGGCCCGGACCTGCCTGGAAATCAGCAATCACATCGTGACCGCTCCCCGCACTAAAGAAGAAGGTGTCGCTACCTCCGCCGCCTGTCAGGAAGTCGTTCCCGCCCGCGCCGATCAGCGTATCTGCACCGTTGCCACCCGTGATCCGGTTGTTGAGCTCGTTCCCCTGCCCGATCTGACCGTCAGCTTTCTTAAGCACGAGATTTTCTACATTGCTTGGCAGGATGTAGCTGTTAACGTAGCTGACGATAGTGTCGATGCCCTCTCCAGTCTTTTCGGTAACACTGGCGGAGTTTGAGTCGACGACGTAGGTATCGTTGCCCTTGCCCCCGCTCATCTTGTCGGCGCCGCCATTGCCTTCAAGCGTATCGTCGCGATCCGTGCCGACTAGTACGTCGTTACCGGGCGTACCGCCGAAGTAAGCTGTCTTCAGATTTGGCCCAACGGGCGGCTCATAAGGGTTCCAGATGGGGCGCGAAGCGAGCGCGCCACTAAACTCAAAGTTCTCGGCCGTCAGCTTCTCGGAGAGCACCCCGCGAAAGAGAATGGTATCACCTGAAGGGAGAGTGAGTACGGCGCCTTCCGAGTAATCACGCAATCCCGCCTGAATACTAGCAAAAGACATAAAGCCCAAATCAATCAAACGCACCACGTCTCCGCCTATACCAGGCCTGAAATCCATGATGCTATCTGCACTTGATCCGGACTCGGGATAGAAAACAAAGATGTCTTTGCCACCACCTCCGATCAGGATATCATTGCCGCCACGACCCTCGAGAACATCATTGCCGATCCCACCAATCAGGCGATTGTTTAGGGAGTTGCCGATTGCCGTTGCGCCGCTGTCCCGGCGGATGGTCAGCCCTTCAACGTTGTCCGGGAGCGTGTAGGTCGCGAGCGTCGATGTGACCCAGTCGTATCCCTCTCCCGGCAACTCGACGATGGTGTCACCAACATTGTCGACGACGTAGCCGTCGTCGCCCTTACCGCCATACATAGCATTCGAGCCGAGGCCGCCATCGATGAGGTCACTGCCATCGGTGCCTTGCAGGACATCATCGCCTACTGTGCCAGTAATGGTTGGGTACCCACTTCCGAAGGCATCGCGGTAGGCTTCCCCAACGGTTGGATGCTGCCCGTTGCTTAGTTCCGCTCGGTAGCCTGTGTTCGTGTCCCAATAGGACTGATAGGCTGTGTTATGGCTGGAAACCCAATCCGCCATTTTCTGAATGTACGGTCCAGAATCGTCGGTGGAGACCCCCCATTCCGTGAAGGAAATCGGCTTGTTGTGGACTGCAGCAAAATCAGCTTGCCACTGCAGACCGTAATTCATATTTACGTCGTGATCCCACGCCGCGAGGGCGTCTCCGGTGCCGCCCGTGGTGCCTTTGTAGACGGTCACACCGACAACATCGACATAGTCGTCGCCCGGGTAGGCATCGACTGGATTCATACCCTGTTCGCCAACGTTCGGCGCCCACTCGAAGCGGAAGCGATCGGAGATCGAGCGGAAAATGTCGACGACCTCCTTCCAAGCTGCGATGTAGTTCCCGGGCTGGCCTTGGGCGCTCCACGGAAACCAGTTGCCGTTCATCTCCCAGCCGAGGCGAACGTAGATCAGCTCACCGTCAGGCCGGAGATTGTTGAACGACTGCGCCGCCTTCAGCCAATGGTCGTTGTAGTCCCCGTTGGCAGCCGCAGCTAGATTTGAGCCGATCGTCAACAATGGAATCGAGATCAACATCGCCCTATCATGGTCTGCCCATTGTGAAGCGATGTAGTCGATCGAGCCGTCGAACGCCTTCCAGTTGGTCCGATCGAGGAACAGAGAAGCCCGGTCAACAGGTCGCCCGAGCCATTGCTCAAAAGCAGTGACTTCCGCCGGCGTATTTCCAGCGTAGATGGCAAGCTCGGACAAATCACTCTCCAGTATCTTTACACAAATTTTGTAAATTTCGATTATTCTGATGTCAGATTACCGCCTTTTTAAGGCAGAAATATTTAAATCATCAATCACGAAATGCCACCCTTGTCCGGCCTGTAAGCAGCTTATATTCGCACTACAAATACAAATACCTACAGCGACATGTACACTTCCCTGAATAGGGCTAATCATGTAATCTATGATAGGTCCTACGAGCGTTTTTATCATACTTTTATTCACAGTCTCACCGTAAAGGCAGAGCGAATCCATGGTGCGTCATTCAACATGAAAAAAATTCAGAATCCGTTTACCAATCTTTTTAAGCTCGGTCTACCTACCAGAGTACGTAGTTGAAACGTGGTCCTCCTATTCCGCTCAGTGGTTCACCGCTCGGATCATCAACGACGCAATATTGTGCACTTAGAGGCTGTTATGGACCTGTGACGGCTGGATTCCAGATGAAGGGGCATGATTTCTTTACGCAAAGCCTACCCGTCCGACGTCTCCGATGAAGAATGGGCGCTGGTTGCCCCCTATCTGACGCTGCTTTGTGAGGATGCGGGACAGCGCGAGCACAGCTTGTGCGAGTTATTCAACGGGCTGCGCTACGTGGTGAAGACAGGCGCGCCGTGGCGCTGGATGCCCAACGACCTGCCACCCTGGGAAGCCGTCTACCAGCAGGCTCAGCGCTGGCTGGCGGCGGGCTGCTTCGAGCAACTGGCCGACGATCTGCGGGCATTGCTGCGTCTGGCCTCCGGACGTTCGCCCGAGCCGTGCGCGGCCATCCTCGACAGCCGAACCCTGCGCTCCTCACCCGAGAGCGGCGAGCGGGCTGGCTACGACGGTGCCAAGCGCAAGAAGGGCTCGAAGGCCCTCCTGGCCGTGGACACCTTCGGCCACCTCCTGGCCCTGCACGTCACCCCCGCCGATGCCGACGAGCGCGCCCAGGTCGGGCGCCTGGCGCAAGCCGTGCAGGCTGCCACCGGGGACAGCGTCGATCTCGCCTATGTCGACCAGGGCTATACGGGCGAAAAGCCGGCCAAGGCGGCTCGCACGCACGGCATCGAACTCAAGGTCGTCAAACTGCCGGAAGCCAAGCGCGGCTTCGTCCTGCTGCCACGCCGCTGGGTGGTGGAGCGCTCCTTCGCCTGGGCGACCCGCTTCCGTCGTCTCGTCAAAGATTACGAGCGCTATCCCAGCACGCTGGCAGACCTCCACATCGTCGCCTTCGTCTGCCTCATGCTCAAACAGGCCGCCCAACTCGCAGCCGGTTCATAACTGAACCGCGCCGGGTTTCCCGGAGGCTCCAACTCTTGAGAGGATGGAGCCATGACGAAGCGAACCCCACCCTATTCCCCCGAGGTCCGTGCCCGCGCGGTGCGGATGGTCCTTGATCATCAGGGCGAGCATGCCTCGCAATGGGCGGCGATCAATTCGATCGCGGCCAAGATCGGCTGTTCGGGCGAGACGCTCCGGAACTGGATCCGGCAGTCCGAGCGGGACACGGGACAGCGGGGCGGCCCGAGCACGGACGAGCGCGAGCGGATCAAAGCGCTGGAGCGCGAGAACCGTGAACTGCGCCAAGCCAACGAGATCCTGAGGAAGGCGTCGGCGTATTTTGCCATGGCGGAGCTCGACCGCCGGTCGCGGACATGATCGCGTTCATCGACGACCATCGGGCCGTCTATGGGGTCGAGCCGATCTGCAGGGTGCTGCCGATCGCCCCGTCGACGTACCATGCCCATGCCGCGCGGCGTGCCGATCCCGGCAAGCTGCCTGCACGGGCCAGGAGCGATGCGGCGCTGATGGTCGAGATCCGGCGCGTGTTCGAGGCGAACTTCCGCGTCTACGGCGTGCGCAAGGTCTGGCGGCAGCTCGGCCGGGACGGGATCGTGGTGGCTCGGTGCACCGTGGCGCGGCTGATGCGGGCGATGGGACTGAAGGGTGTCGTGCGGGGCAAGACAGTCCGGACGACGATCCCCGATCCGGCCGCGGTGTACCCGCTCGACCGGGTCAACCGACAGTTCAAGGCACCGCGGCCCAACGCCCTGTGGGTCAGCGATTTCACCTACGTCGCGACCTGGTCTGGCTTCGTCTATGTGGCCTTCGTCATCGACGTCTTCGCCCGCCGCATCGTCGGCTGGCGGGTCTCCCGAACCGCCCATGCCGCCTTCGTGCTCGACGCTTTGGAGCAGGCCCTGCACGAGCGCCGTCCCCACCAGGGTGGTGGGCTCGTGCACCATAGCGATAGGGGCTCGCAATACCTGTCGATCCGCTACACCGAGCGGCTCGCCCAGGCCGGTGTCGAGCCTTCCGTCGGCAGCGTCGGCGACAGCTACGACAATGCCCTCGCCGAGACGATCAACGGGCTGTTCAAAGCCGAACTGATCCATCGGCGTGGACCATGGCGGTCGTTCGAGGCCGTCGAGTTCGCCACCCTCGAATGGGTCGACTGGTTCAACACCCGTCGTCTGCTCGAACCGATCGGGAATATCCCTCCCGCCGAGGCTGAAGCGCGCTACTATGCCCAGGCCGAGGTGCAAACCTTGGCAGCCTGAATCAAACCAAATGGCCTCCGGGAAACCCGGCGCGGTTCATGGGTCGTCGGGGACCGGGGCTACACCAGCCACGCCTTTCGTGAGCACATCTGGGACATGGGCGCGCGGCCCGCGATCCCGCCTCAGCGCCACGAAGCACCCGTCGCCTGCCCGGACTGGATCTGCAACAACCGCAACCAGGTGGAGCGCCTCTGGGCCAGGCTCAAGGAGTGGCGCGCCATCGCCACACGCTACGAGAAGACGACCGTCAGCTTCATGGGCGTCCTCTGTCTTGCCGCGGCCCTCGATTGGCTCAAGCGATGACAGACCCTAGCATTACAGTTGCGTTTTGTTGCGAATGGGTTCCTTGTTCGGCGTGGACGGCCGGCCTTTGCGTCGTCGGCGCATCTTCTGGTTTACAGCACGGCGTTTCAGATGCGCTTGATGGGCCGCGGCCTGATGCGCCCGTCGCCAGAGCGACCATGCGATGACGTGAGCGGGCTGGATGCGCCGCTGCGCCAGCCGCACGGCGATGCGGCGGATCTCCTGCACCGACCAGCGGATCAGGGGGCGCGCTGTCTCGGCCGGGCTCGGCTTTTTGGGGGCGGCGCGTTGGCGTGATGGCGGATCACCGCCAGCAGGGCGAAGGCCAGCATCACCAGGCTGACGTGCCGATGCCATCCATGCCAGGAGCGGGTCTCGTTGTGGGCGAGCCCGAGTTCGGTCTTGGCGGTCTCGAACGCGTCCTCGATGCTCCAGCGCCGTCCCTCGACCGCCACCAGGGTCGCGAGCGGCGTGCCGGCCAGGCACCAGGTCGTGAAGTAGGCTTGCTCGCCGTCAGCCAGGCTGCGGCGGATCAGCAGCCCCCGCGTCCACAGGCCGGTCTGGTCGTCGGCACCATCGAGGTCAGCCAACTCACAATAGGCCCAGTCATACAGCCGCGCGCCCTTCGTTCCGTCTCCCGCCGACAGGCGCATCCAGGCCGAGGGAGCGAGGCCGTTCGCGATCGTCTCGGCAGTGCCGGCGATCTCCGGCTTGCCGACCCAGGAGTTGAATGCGTGATCGGTCTTGACCCCGAGCACGTAGCCCTTGCCCGCCCGGCGTAGCGCCATCTCGATGTCGCCGACCCCGTAGACGGTGTCGGCCGCCACCCAAGAGAACGGCACGCCCGCAGCTATCGCCCGCTCGATCATCGCCAGAGCCAGCCCCGGCTTGGTCGCGAAGCTTGTCCCCTCCGGCACGTGGGCGGCGGCCAGCCGGGTCGGATCCGAGGTCCAGGTCTTGGGCAGGTACAAGGCCCGATCGATGAAGGCATGACCGTGCCGCGAGGCATAAGCTGCGAACACACCGATCTGGCAGTTCGTGATCTTGCCGGCCGAGCCGGTGTACTGGCGATGCACCCCGCACGAAGCCTTGCCCTGCTTGAGGAAGCCGGTCTCGTCGAGGACCAGAACCGCGTCCGGGTCGGCCAGCGTCTCCAGGGCATAATCCCGCACCACGTCGCGCAGGGTGTCGGCATCCCAGCGTCCGCGACCGAGCAGCGCCTGCTGACGCCAAGGCCCAGGATCGCCCGCGGCTTCCGCCCGCATCCAACCGGTCTTACGCCGCTCCGCGCCGAGCAGTCCGTCCAGGAACGCTCCCGCCGAGGCGGCGACCCGCTCCTGGCTGAACAGGGGCCGCATGCGCCCCTTCACCTCTCGCAGAGACGAGGCCCACAACTCCAGCGTCGCCTCGATAGAGGTCCCGGTCGTCCATAATGTGCGCGTCATGGTGCTGCACAGAGTCAGAACCCCATCGAAAACGCAACTGTAATGCTAGGCCTACAGCACGATCTATACAGCGGCTTATGCGAACAGCTCCGCACCGGATCGGGCGCGCTGCAATCAAAATCCTGCTTCTGGGAATTCCAAGCAGACTTTCCTGGGAGGTTTGAGAGTCAGGTTTACGGTCGTTCTTCTGAGATATTGTATTGCAATGCTGTGTCCTCGGTTGCCGTCGACGTGTCTGCGTAAGCTCCAAAGAGAGGTTTCGTTTATGTGAACGTTCGGTGCTCTTTGTCTGCGCGAACGGCAGTATCGAGAGCGCGAATAAGTTGAATATCCTCCTACCTCTTTGTCTGTTTCGAGAGGAAGAACACCGGCATGGTGAAGCTTAGGCCACCGTCGGCTATGAGGGGTGGCGGCGGAGGCACAGGATTGGAGCGCTGCATCATGGCCAGAGCGGCTTGGTCAAATGCAGTGTCGCCCGAGCCCTTCAGCACCGTTGACCTGACGATGTGCCCTGCCCGGTCCAGAACGAAGGCCAAAATGACCTCTCCAGACGGTTGGGCAGCTTTCTTCGGATAACGCTTGTGACGAGCTAAGTGAGCCAGCAGCTGCTTTTCCCATTTCGATCGAACACGCCGGGCTCTGTCTCCCATTTCGAGCATAGGCGCCGCTGGGTGAGAGGCCTCTTTCGTGTCTGATCTCGGCGCGTATGAAACGTTGGGGGCTACGGCTTCCCGAGATAATACCTCGTTGTTTGCCTCATCCCTGGTCCCGTCCTTGTGTGGTATGTGCATCGCCTCCCGAGATATGGTCAGATTGGGATCTGTTGTCTCGGTTCGCTCGGCCTTGAGCGGCTTGGTTGGATCATCGCTGGCCTTTTCAACAGCGACTACGCTGGTGGCCACCGGGTCAGGAGGCAACTCCGCAGCGTTGCGGTTGAGTCCGGCCAATTCTAAGCGGACCTCTAGAATGGCCATTCCACGGTCGGCGGCTTCAATCGGCAAGGCCACTCGGACAGCTAGCGCGATGCTGCCCCCGTGTAAGGTAAGCGCGAGAAGGCCAGCGCCAAGCCAGAGCCAGTGGTCGTTTGAGGGTGCCACTACGGTATTGATGAGAGTATCACCATGCCTTTGCAGACGCTTGATGCGGATCCGCACCATCCCAAGCCAAAGCGCTCGGGCTGGTGGGCAGATAGAGATACCTTGAGACGACGCATGGGAGATCGACACTTAGATGATCATTGAGCTGCGTGGGTCAGGGCCTTGCGCCAAACCAACTCTGATCCCTATCAGGGTGTTGAAAAAGTCGAAAAACACCTCAGCAGATTGAGTTGACCTACTGCATGCTGGTGCCATCCGCCTGTTGCAGCACCAGATGTGGGGGCAAGCACTGTCCGTCTGGACTTTTTCAACACCCTGCTATGCCTCATCAGTTCTATCGAAAGATGCAATCAGCTGGCCGCTGAAGTGCCAAAATTGCACAACGCGTGGACCGCGAAGGTATCCTACATCCCTCGTGCCAAACCAGAGAAGCGCAGCCTGTCAACATCTGGGATCCACTTGCTGAGCGTGCCACGTGACCGACCCTGCGGGTGAGGCTCTTGCAGGTACCATCCCAGGAATAAGATACATAAGCTAGAGCACAGGAAAGCGAAGTAGGTAGTTTGCACCTCTCTGTCCGTGTGGAGGGGCTGTGCCAATTTGACATGGCGCGCTCTGTGCACTGTCATCCGACAGCGAATCATAGCCCTCGAAAGTTCCAATGACCGTTCATACGCATGCGGCCAGGGCGGCGCTCGCCATCGTGGCGCTGTCGCTCTCGATCGAATGTGCGACTGCTCTGACTATGCGGGAGCGGTGGCAGGCTGAGCAACTAAAGTGGCATAAGCTAAGCGGATCGATCTGCGAGGGTTGTGGATCGAGACCGGTGCTCACGAGGCAAGCGCCCAAGCAGTACGCAGCTTTCGTGAATCCACTTGCTGTGCTAGAGAGCTCGTCTCGCGCGACGGCCAAGTTCTTGGCTGGCGATGCATCAGCGACGACCATGGTGCCGGCGCAAATCGTCGACCGAACGCTCGCATCAGTCCGTCGCCGCCCTTCGCGGAGCTACGCTCAATTGCTCGCACGCAAACGCTACGCGAAGCTTACCCGCTCGCGTCGCTACGCAGCCCTCCTATATCGCCGCAGAGCGCAGGCAGCAAACAGGGCAACTACAGTAGATAATAAAATCGAACTGGGCAAACTCAGACAAATATTTGAATAGTTGTGTACTAGGCCGATTTTTATTTAGTACGTCGTGGCTATGGAACGATGCCGATGGATCGTGGATCAACGGGATGTAGGAACTCGGATTTTTTGACTATCCCCGCATCGAATGCAGATACGTGGATCCCATGGAGTCTCTTTCTGACGAGCTGTTACACTGAGCTCCGGCAGCTTTGCTGAGGCAAAACTTCGATTGCGGCTTGACAAGGCAGGGTCTGATACAGCGGCGCTGCCGCTTTGATTGATTTCAGTAACGAGTGCATTTCCTAGGGTCTGAACTTGATCAGCACCGGAAGGCGATGACGGCGGCGAGCGCAACGGCGGAGGCGTAGTTGCGGGCCAGCTTGTCGTAGCGGGTGGCGATGCGACGGAAGTCCCTGGAGCGATTAGGGTCGCCTCGATGCGCCAGCGTTCGCGGTAGCGGCGCTTGTCGTGGCGGATCTTCCGCTTGCGGCCGCGCTTGCCTGGGATGATCGGCGTGATGCCTTTTTCCCGCAGGTCGGTCCGGAGCCAGTCGGCGTCGTAGCCCTTGTCGGCAGCTAGGCGACGGACCCGACCGGGAGCCTCGGCGACTACGGCTGGGGCGGTGGTGACGTCGCTGGCGTTGCCAGGCGTCAGCAGAAGGACGCCGGGGCGGCCGAGGACATCGGTGAGCGCGTGGATCTTGGTCGTCTGGCCGCCGCGCGAGCGGCCGATGGCCTGGCTCCAGGCCCCCCTTTATGGATGGCCCGCCCCTCACTGGGCTTCACTGCTAGGTTTGCAGTGTGGCTCACACGAGGGATGGAGCGGACCGATGGCCATTGCGATACTCGGGATCGATCTGGGCAAGAACAGCTGCAGTGTGGTCGGGCAGGATGCGACCGGTCGGGTCGTCCTGCGACGCCGGATGCGACGCGAGACGGTGATGACCTTTGGCGCGACGCTTCCACCTTGCATCATCGCCATGGAGGCGTGCTGTGGCGCGCATCACATGGGCCGGGCGCTCGCCGCTCAAGGCCACACCATCCGGCTGATGTCGCCGGAATACGTGCGCCCCTACGTCAAGGCCCAGAAGAACGACGACCGTGACGCCGAGGCGATCGCAGAGGCTGCGACGCGTCCGACTATGCGGTTCGTCGCGCTGAAGTCGGAAGCGCAGCTCGACATGCAGACTCTGCACCGGGTGCGCGACCAGCTCGTGGGCGAACGCACGGCCTTGATGAACCAGATCCGGGCCATCCTGCTGGAGCGTGGCCACATCGTCCCGCAAGAACGTGCCAAGCTTGCCGCCAGGCTGAACACCCTGCTCGATCCCGACACCGCCGCGGACATCACGCCACGAATGCGCAGCCTCGTGGCCGACGTGCGGGAACGTTGGCAGTCCCTCGACGAACGCATCGCAACGCTCGATGGCGAGTTCGCCGAACAGGCCCGGACCGACGAGAGTGCTCGCCGGCTCACCACCATCCCGGGCATCGGTGCACTCAACGCCACAGCGCTGATTGCGGCGATCGGTGACGTGGCCACCTTCGCCCGCGGGCGTGATCTGGCGGCCTGGCTCGGCCTCGTGCCGCGGCAAGTCACGACTGGCGGACGACCCAAACTCGTCGGCATCACCAAGCGCGGCAGCAAGTACCTGCGCAAGATGCTGATCCAGGGTGCACGGGCGGCGATGCCGACCCTTCGCAAAAGCGATACGCGGATCGGCCAATGGCTCCGGGGCCTGCTGGCGCGGGCGCACGCCAACACCGCCGTCGTTGCGCTAGCAGCCAAGATGGCTCGGACCGTCTGGGCGCTGCTGCGCCACAAACGCGTCTATGAGCCGGCGGCGGTGGCTGCCTGAACCGAGCTTGGTCGGCGAAGCCTTCGTCGGCCTCACCATGTCTGCGAGCGGCGAGAGGAAGATGGCCTGACAGTCGATCGGTGTTCTGGAAGCCTCTGGCGTAAAATGGCGCTCGACGCCGCCCCCTTTATGAGGACCAGGACGCGCGGATCTCCATCTTGGCCAACGGCATCGCCGAAAGGCCGGATACGTTTATGCAGACTGCTCAGACCAGCGGATCATCAGCCACTTGCGGACGGGGCGGGCCATACGTTACCGCCATGCGCCGAGCGGTGCGACTTGACGTAGGTACTGTCGATGGCGGCCGCCTCGCCACCCCATCCGCCCTTGGCCAGCGCGGTCAGCATCGCCCGCCAAAAGTCACGGCGGGACCAGCGATTGAAGCGGTTGTAGACGGTCGTGCGCGGACCATACGCTGCCGGGCAGTCGCGCCAGCGGCAGCCCGAGGTCAGCACGTGCAGGATGCCGGAAATGACCTGCCGATCGTCGTTCCGTTCCAGCCCAGGCTGGTTCTTGGGCATGAACGGTTCCATCACCGCCCACTGCTCATCCGAGGGCCAGAACAGGTCCGCCATCGCCGCCTCCGTGCTGCAAACGGCGGCTCTGAATCACAAAACCAGAACTCTCGCAACGTCTTGGTTCGGTTCACACCCTAGCATTACAGTTGCGTTTTGTTGCGAGTGGGTTCCTTGTTCGGCGTGGACGGCCGGCCTTTGCGTCGTCGGCGCATCTTCTGGTTTACAGCACGGCGTTTGAGATGGGCTTGGCGGGCGGCGGCCTGATGCGCCCGTCGCCAGAGCGACCATGCGATGACGTGAGCGGGCTGGATGTGCCGCTGCGCCAGCCGCACGGCGATGCGGCGGATCTCCTGCACCGACCAGCGGATCAGGGGGCGCGCTGTCTCGGCCGGGCTTGGCTTTTTGGGGGCGGCGCGTTGGCGTGATGGCGGATCACCGCCAGCAGGGCGAAGGCCAGCATCACCAGGCTGACGTGTCGGTGCCAGCCGTGCCAGGAGCGGGTCTCGTTGTGAGCGAGCCCGAGTTCGGTCTTGGCCGTCTCGAACGCATCCTCGATGCTCCAATGTCGTCCCTCGACGTCGACCAGGGTCGCGAGCGGCGTGCCGGCCGGGCACCAGGTCGTGAAGTAGGCCCGCTCGCCGTCAGCCAGGCTGCGGCGGATCAGCAGCCCCCGCGTCCACAGGCCGGTCTGGTCGTCGGCACCATCGAGGTGAGCCAACTCACAATAGGCCCAGTCATACAGCCGCGCGCCCTTCGTTCCGTCTCCCGCCGACAGGCGCATCCAGGCCGAGGGAGCGAGGCCGTTCGCGATCGTCTCGGCGGTGCCAGCGATCTCCGGCTTGCCGACCCAGGAATTGAATGCGTGATCGGTTTTGACCCCGAGCACGTAGCCCTTGCCCGCCCGGCGTAGCGCCATCTCGATGTCGCCGACCCCGTAGACGGTGTCGGCCGCCACCCAAGAGAACGGCACGCCCGCAGCTATCGCCCGCTCGATCATCGCCAAAGCCAGCCCCGGCTTGGTCGCGAAGCTTGTCCCCTCCGGCACGTGGGCGGCGGCCCGCCGGGCCGGATCCGAGGTCCAGGTCTTGGGCAGGTACAAGGCCCGATCGATGAAGGCATGACCGTGCCGCGAGGCATAAGCTGCGAACACACCGATCTGGCAGTTCGTGATCTTGCCGGCCGAGCCGGTGTACTGGCGATGCACCCCGCACGAAGCCTTGCCCTGCTTGAGGAAGCCGGTCTCGTCGAGGACCAGAACCGCGTCCGGGTCGGCCAGCGTCTCCAGGGCATAATCCCGCACCACGTCGCGCAGGGTGTCGGCATCCCAGCGTCCGCGACCGAGCAGCGCCTGCTGACGCCAGGGCCCAGGATCGCCCGCGGCTTCCGCCCGCATCCAACCGGTCTTACGCCGCTCCGCGCCGAACAGTCCGTCCAGGAACGCTCCCGCCGAGGCGGCGACCCGCTCCTGGCTGAACAAGGGCCGCATGCGCCCCTTCACTTCTCGCAGCGACGAGGCCCACAACTCCAGCGCCGCCTCGATAGAGGTCCCGGTCGTCCATGATGTGCGTTTCATGGTGCTGCACAGAGTCAGAACCCCGTCGAAAACGCAACTGTAATGCTAGTGCAGTGACGCGGACGGATGGTTCAGGGGCACGATTGAGGGCGTCGAAGATCGCGGCTGCGGGTTTTGGTCCAGATGAAGGGCCTTGGGCTTCGGTTGTGCTCGGCGAAGTAGCGATTGATGGCCGCTTGGAGGTCGACGATGCCGGTGAAGGTGCCTCGCTGCAGGCGGCGGCGCGTGAGCGTGGAGAAGAAGCCCTCGACCGCATTGAGCCATGAGGCCGATGTTGGGGTGAAGTGGAAGGTCCAGCGCGGATGGCGGGTGAGCCAGGCGCGCACCTTCGGGTGCTTGTGGCTACCGTAGTTGTCCAGGATCACGTGGACGAGCTTGCCGGCCGGAACGGCAGCCTCGACGGCGTTGAGAAAGCGGATGGACTCGCCATGGCGATGGCGCTGCATGCAGCGGCCGAGCACGGTGCCGTCCAGGACATTGAGAGCCGCGAACAGGGTCGTGGTGCCGTGTCGGGTATAGTCGTGGGTCTGAGCAGTTGGGTGCCCTGAACCGAGAGGCTGGTTGGGGCGGGTGCGCTCCAGAGCCTGGATCTGGGACTTCTCGTCGATGGACAGCACCACGGCGTGGGCGGGCGGCTTCATGTAAAGGCCCACGACATCCTCGACCTTCTGGGCAAACGCTGGGTCGTGCGAGCGTTTGAACGTCCGAATCCGATGCGGTTGCAGGCGATGCTCCTGCCAGATCCGTTGCACGGAGCGCAGTGAGATCCCGACCCGCGCGGCGACGGCTCGGCCGGTCCAGTGTGTGACCTCGTCGGGTGGCTCCGAGCAGGTCAGTGCCAGCACCTTCGCCACCGTCTGCGTGGAATGTGGTGGCGTGCCAGGCGGGCGGGTCTTGTCGCGCAGCAGACCCTCGACGCCATCCTCGGCAAAGCGTTGCTGCCAGCGCCAGACGGCGGGCCGACTGACGCCGGCCTGCCGAGCCACCTCCTGCACAGGCAAGCGCCCGGCTGAAAGCAGGACGATGCGCGCCCGCAGGATGTGCTTGAGGGGTCGAGATCGGTCGCCGGCGACCGCGGCAAGCGCTGACTGGGTGGCATCGTCAAGGAGCACGCAGACGGTCTGAGCCATGACTCAGACTCGCATGCATCACCCGATCCGTGAACCCTATCACCGCGTCAATGCACTCGTTGCCGCACTTGCGCTAGCGCCGGAAGCAGTTGCCGCAAGTCGTATAGGTTTCATAACTGGCTGGGATGTCGGCCCACGACTAGTGCAATGACGCATTCGGATGGTTCATGGGAGTCTGGCGACAGCGCTGACGATTTGTGCGGCTGGTTTGGTCCAGGTGAAGGGCCGAGCGTGGCTGTTGTGCTCGGCAATGTAGCGCTTGATGGCGGCTTGGAGATCGACCACGCCCGTGAAGGTGCCGCGTCGTAGGCGGCGACGGGTCAGGGCGGAGAAGAAGCCCTCGATTGCGTTGAGCCAGGACGCCGAGGTCGGCGTGAAGTGGAAGGTCCAACGCGGATGGCGTGCGAGCCAAGCGCGCACCTTCGGGTGCTTGTGTGTGGCGTAGTTGTCGAGGATCGCGTGGATGACCTTGCCAGTCGGCACGGCGGCTTCGACGGCGTTGAGGAAGCGGATGAACTCGCCGTGGCGTTGGCGCTGCATGCAGCGGCCGATCACGGTGCCGTGGAGGACGTCGAAGGCGGCAAACAGCGTCGTGGTGCCGTGCCGGGTGTAGTCGTGGGTCTGGGCGGCCGGGTGCCCGGGGGCGACCGGCAGATCGGGACGCGTGCGCTTCAAAGCCTGGATCTGGCTTTTCTCATCGAGCGAGAGCACCACGGCATGGGCCGGCGGATCCATGTAGAGCCCCACCAAGTCCTCCACCTTCTCGGCAAAGGCAGGGTCGTGTGAGCGCTTGAAGGTGCGGATCCGGTGCGGCTGAAGCCGGTTGGCCTGCCAAGATCCGCTGCACGGAGCGCAGCGCGATACCGGTCGCTTCGGCCACGGCACGCCCGGTCCAGTGGGTGACCTCGCCGGGCGGCTCTGAGCAGGTCAGGGCCAGCAACTGCGCGACCGTGCCGGCGGGCAGCGGCTCCTTGCCGGGCGGGCGGGTCTTGTCGCGCAAGAGGCCCTCGACGCCCTCTTCGGCGTAACGCTGCTGCCAGCGCCAGACGGCCGGTCGGCTCACGCCGGCCTGCCGCGCGATCTCCTGCACCGTCAGGCGTTCGCCCGACAGCAGCACGATCCGGGCGCGTAGAATGTGCTTGAGTGGACAAGAGCGGTCGGTGGCGAGGGCCGTCAGCCGCGCCGTGGCGGCCTCATCGAGGCGTACGCAGACAGTCTGAGCCATCCGCCCACACTCGCACATCGCCGCCCATCAGTAAATCCTCTGAATGCGTCATTGCACTAGCGCCGAGGAAACTACCTCTCTGCCAAGCGAATTCGTCTGTCGTTTGAATCTGTCAAGGACGCTTTGATGTTTAGTGTATCGGGCTTAACTAACTGATGATCGTGCGCCAATATACCCCGAATCATACAGGCGCCACATCCGAAGAGAGCACCAAGAAGCAGGCCAATCGGCACCAAAATGGACGCACGAGGAAACATAGGCTCGGCAGGCACAGCTGCTGCCTGCACCACCTGCATGTTGGAAAGGCGCTCGTTAGATTTCCAAGCATTTTCAATCTGAGCTTCGGAAGACTTTTTGGCATATAGCTCAATATTAGTATTATCGAGCTCAATTTCCCGCTTGAGGCGGTCGAACTCAGCTTGCCGCGTTGCTAGTACCTTGAGTTCATTATCAATCTTCTTTAATTCATAATTGGACGAAGACTCAGCAGTTTTCAAGCCAGCAATTTCAGCGTTCAAGTTGACTATTTTCTGTGCGCTCTCCTGGTAGAGGCGGACGTGCAAGAGTGGCGGATCATCAGACATGTTAGAACTAGAAGAGCTGGAACCAGCGGTAGAACGGCCGAAGCGCGAACTCGCAGGAACTTCGCCAAAAATTTCTGTCGGCAAATTAATTTTTGCTCGAAGGCTAGAGAGCTGCGTGCGCAGTGAATCTAATTCGCCTCCAACTCTGCCAAGCGAACTCTGAGTTGTTGCAAGATTTGTTAATATCTGATCGCGCCGGGTTAGCACCAATCTCTGCTGCTCTTCAGCAGAATAAATCTGATTCGCTACGGAATAAGCTTCGAGAGCACGCTCATCCCTAGTAAGTTTTTCGCGGTGACTTTCCTCACGTTCTTTAAAAAACTGAGCGGCCAAAGGGTTGGAATATAGTTTTGTCTGCCTCTCGACTAAACTTCCAGCAATCTGATTGGCATAAAGCGCTGCTCTGTCTGGATCTACGTGGCGAAAGGATATGCGGATTAGATCAGTGTTCGGCTCCACTTCTGCACGTGATGAAGCTTGAACCCGTGAAGTACTTTCATTCTCGCCGGAGGATGATTTAAGTAATTTCGTTATGAGAGATGTAACAAATGATCTATCAGACTCATCAGTTTCTAGGACAACAGGGTGACGCGCTTGAACTTGCTTGACCGCGTCAGCAATGACGTCGTCACTTCGCGCCAATAGAACTTGCGATTTGATGAAACGATCTTGGCGCAGGCCACCAGAATACGAGTCACCTGATTGCTGCTGCAGGGATCGCCCTGAATCCGCCAAGATTAATGCGGAACTTTCGTAAATCTTAGGTGCATAGCCATTCAGTGCGATTACCGCCAAGTTAATTAATATAAATACTGAGGCGAAGAGAAGCCTGTGTCGCCATATCAACTTTATTAAACTCTGAAAATCCACCTTCACCTCTACTGTTCGAGAATAAATATCTACTATAAACGAAAATCCAGCAAACCGCTACGTCCGTAATCCGGTTGCCACTTTTCAACCTTCAAATTTGCAATGTCAACTCGTTGCATGGATGTCTGGTCTAAACTTTTCAAAAATTAGCAGATGTTCGCGTCATGCTCGACATTGAACAGTCATAGAAGCGTTATCACTTCCGGGAAAATTTTCTATTAGTCATAATATATAAGTGAATTGTATTTGAGCCTATGGTTATCTATTGCTACGCGCTTTGCTCCACAATCAATGTGTAATTGAATCTTCGATAAATCGCCAAATGGTTGTTTTTTTGTAAATATCTGGAAATAGAAGAATTATTGATATTATTACTTAGAGCCAGTTATATAGAAACAGATTATAGCACGGGTCGCCTAATTGGAATAGATTGGCACGGCACAGTTCTCCGGTTTGTCCTTCTCGTCGTTGAGGCTGTGCAAGAACGCCTGGCGCGGAACGATCTTCGAGCGGCGCGCTCAGCGTTGCTTACCGGCGGGCACGGTCCCGGAAATCTTGAGCGCGTCCTTCAGCGGATCAACGGGGGGGCACCGACTACGAACCACGCGGCCGGCTGCCCGCGCAAGGTCGTTGCAGCATCTTCTATCACCCGCTCAAGGTGATCCTGGGTTTAGGGGCGCCCTATCCATTCCTCCTCCTCAAGAGCGATCAGTGGATCAGCCCGCCGCCTCTGCCTGAACGATGCACCATGCCCCACGGCGGGAAGTCCAACGACAGATGCTGCCAGGCGCATCCTGTTCGTAGCACGTACAAGATGCCATAGAAGGCGGCACGCAGCGACCGGCGCCACGGACGCCCTTGTGCTGGGAGGCGTAGGGAGAAGCGGCGCAAGCACCGCCCACTCGGCATCGCTGGAATTGGTTACGTAAGGCAGGCTCTCGCGCGCAAGCTCGGCGCGAGCGGTGGGCGTCCACATCGGGGTTCCTGGGTGAACGTCAGACACTCTCTCAACACCCACGATGCCCGCCGCTCACCCAACAGCTAAGCTGTTCAGCCCGTTTGAACACGGAGTCTGAGCTCGACTTTGGCCAATCAAGCTGCTTGGCAGAGGGCGTAGGCCCAGGGTGGCGGCAGGCGGAACCGAGGTTTCCTGCGGTCGCGTTTGCGACGTGACGTCGATAAACCCTCTTCGCGCCAGATCGTATAGCGGACGACTGCGAGGGCGTCCGAGAATGTAGGCTGCGGCTTGGGGTACCACGCTGTCGTCGCGATCTGCCGCCTCTCACGTGCTGTCAGCCGGGTGGCGAGCAGGGTGACGATGGAGAACAGGGCGAGCAGGCAGGGCGTCGTGCGGGCAATGGCCTTGTCGGACCACTGGCGCTCTCGTCTCGACGCCGAGATGGGTCCGTGCCTCTTGGAAGGTAACCTCGACCTGCCAGCGGCGCACGAACCACGTCACGATCTGGGTCGGGTCTCGTGCGGTGTCGGTGCAGAGCAGCCCTTGCGGCTCGAAGCGGTTCTCGGGATCGCGGATCAGAACCCAGCGGATCGGCACTGCTGGTAGACCGGAATGATGCCAGACGGCGGTGGCCGAGGCGATCTCGATCCTGCGTTCACCTGTGCCGTACCAGCCCGGCACGCTCACCTGCTGCCAGATGGTACCCGAGTCGGTCAGGATCTTGGACAGGGTTGGCCGCCGCACACCCTTCTTGCGCGGGCGCCCGATTGTACCAGGAAGCCTTGGAGGCGCTGGATCGTAGAGAGCCGCATCCAGGCGCAGGCGGGTGATGGCGGTGATACCGCCGCGGCGCAGAGCATCGAGAAACAGCAAGGCCGAGAAGGCGCTATCGCCGACCAGCACGAGATCGCGCCCCGGCAGCCAGCGCCTTACCTGCAAGGCCATCTGCCGTCCGACATCGAGCAGGGTCTTGTGCCGACGGCCTTGTTCCCGGCAGGCGCGCTCGGACGGAACGAGGGCAGTCAGGAACGGCAACGCCCAGACCCGACCGGCCCAGGGGATGGGTGCGAGCAGCATCAGGCTCATCCAGCGCAGGCCGATCGTCTTGACGAAATGGGCACCGGACGAGCGCACCGGATCACGGTAGATCCCGCGGGCTTGGATGCGGCGGTCGCAGCGCCGCTCGATCGTGTCGTCGAGCGCCAGCACTACGGGGCCGTGTGGGACGAAGGCCTCGACGAGCAGCCGAAGCAGCATGTGGGCTCCAGCATGGGGAGACCATGCGGCGCGGCTGAGCACCCGGTGGGTGTTCACGAAATGGCGGTCGCGTGCCCGGCCCGTGATCCGCAGCACGCTCGCTACCGTGCGCCGGCCCGGACAGAGGATCGCACCGATCAGCAGCTCCTGAGCGTGTCGCCACGAACGGTGGACGAACAGCGGAGCGAAGGACAGGATGATCCCGGCGAAGCAGGCAGGCAGGTGCGGCATGAGGCGTCTCTGGCGAGGGACACCATCAGCCTATCCATCACGCCCGCTTCGTCACCCAGCGCGTTCCGCGACATGTCGAAATGGCCAAAGTCGAGCTGAGAGCCTTCAGGTTTCGTCACGCATTGGGCGCATGAGTGCGCCGAGAAGGAAGGCGAGCTCGACGCAGAGCAACAGCGTCACGCCGCGTCTGAGGCACGCGCCGAGGCTGAGCTGATAGACGTACACGCCGTAGGACACCTCAGCGGCAACGATCGGCACGAACACCGTAGCCAGCCAGATTGAACCAAAGCGACCTAAACCGAGGCCCAGTAACGTATTCAGTAGCAGGGCCTTCATCACCGCGCCTCCGGCAACCGTTACGGCGGGCCAGCGTCCTATCCTGCTTGGGATAGCCGTAACAATATGACAGGCGTCAGCGGCTGCCGCGCTGGGCCAGCACGGCAGGAATAGTACGCAGCATGATGGCAATATCGCGCGAGAAGCTCCAGCGTGTAGCGTAGTCAAGGTCCAGCGCTACCCGTTCGGCATATGAGCAATCACTGCGCCCCGACACCTGCCACAGACCAGTAACCCCAGGTGTGACTGAGAAGCAGGTGGGAAAGGCCGCGCCGTAGCGCTCGATCTCGGCCGCGACGATCGGGCGAGGGCCGACCAAACTCATTTCGCCGCGCATGACGTTCACAAGTTGGGGCAATTCGTCCAGACTGGTCTTACGCAGGACCGACCCCAGAGGCGTCACACGCGGATCGTTGGTGAGCTTATGCGTCTCTTCCCATTCGCGCTGAGCGGCTGGGTTGGCTGCTAGATGCGCACGCAGTACGGCATCACCATCGGTGACCATGGATCGGAACTTAAGGCAGCCGAAGCGGCGGCCATCGCGTCCAATCCGCATGTGCCGGAAGATGGGTGCCTTGCGATCACCCGCCCAGACAAGCAGACCAATCAGCAGAAGCAGCGGAAGGAGGAGGAACAATGCTGTTCCCGCAACGCCAATGTCGAGGCTGCGCTTACCAATGCGCCCCAGACCCTGTGCCTGCTTCGATGGGAGCACCCCGCGAGTTACAACCTCTGCGAGATGCTGCGACGCAATCTCCACAGAGGCAATAGGATGTCCGGCTTCACGCAGCATCAGCGATCTCCTCGCGAGGAACGGATTTACATGGTTAAGTCACCGTTAATGCGAAACCTATAACGATGTCTTCGCCATCGCACAAGCGTGGACGTCATCAATCGTGAGTCTCTAGGTGCGCCTCCCGTACGTGACATAAGTAGAAATCATCATCACAGTTTGTGACAATCTTTCATAAATAGAAAGATACTTCATATTCTCTGATTGATAGCCCGCTCCATGATTTATATGTATCAACTTACGATAAAGCGGAGTTGAGCGATTGCTGGTTGTCACATTGTGCGGCGCGATGATCATGGCAGCAGTGGGGCTCCGGCCCCTGGGGCATCGAGGCGGCTGGCGCCCAGCTGCTCTACCTGCCGGCGTACTCGCCAGACTTGAACCCGATCGAACTGGCCTTTGCCCAAGCTCAAAGCTCGCTTGCGTGCCCAGGCCGCCCGCACGGTCGCGGACCTTTGCAACACGCTCAAACAGGCCTTCACGTGCTTCACACCGGACGAATGCCGCAACTACCTCGTGGCCGCAGGCTACGATGCTTTTGACCCACCCTGATCGGATGCGGCTCCAGGCGTTTTTCATCATGGCATTCATTCGCTACCGCTGAAACGCCTCGTTACTCGAAGCGCAGCTTAGCTCGACTTTGGCCAATCAAGCTGCTTGGCAGAGGGCGTAGGCCCAGGGTGGCGGCAGGCGGAACCGAGGTTTCCTGCGGTCGCGTTTGCGACGTGACGTCGATAAACCCTCTTCGCGCCAGATCGTATAGCGGACGACTGCGAGGGCGTCCGAGAATGTAGGCTGCGGCTTGGGGTACCACGCTGTCGTCGCGATCTGCCGCCTCTCACGTGCTGTCAGCCGGGTGGCGAGCAGGCAGGGCGTCGTGCGGGCAATGGCCTTGTCGGACCACTGGCGCTCTCGTCTCGACGCCGAGATGGGTCCGTGCCTCTTGGAAGGTAACCTCGACCTGCCAGCGGCGCACGAACCACGTCACGATCTGGGTCGGGTCTCGTGCGGTGTCGGTGCAGAGCAGCCCTTGCGGCTCGAAGCGGTTCTCGGGATCGCGGATCAGAACCCAGCGGATCGGCACTGCTGGTAGACCGGAATGATGCCAGACGGCGGTGGCCGAGGCGATCTCGATCCTGCGTTCACCTGTGCCGTACCAGCCCGGCACGCTCACCTGCTGCCAGATGGTACCCGAGTCGGTCAGGATCTTGGACAGGGTTGGCCGCCGCACACCCTTCTTGCGCGGGCGCCCGATTGTACCAGGAAGCCTTGGAGGCGCTGGATCGTAGAGAGCCGCATCCAGGCGCAGGCGGGTGATGGCGGTGATACCGCCGCGGCGCAGAGCATCGAGAAACAGCAAGGCCGAGAAGGCGCTATCGCCGACCAGCACGAGATCGCGCCCCGGCAGCCAGCGCCTTACCTGCAAGGCCATCTGCCGTCCGACATCGAGCAGGGTCTTGTGCCGACGGCCTTGTTCCCGGCAGGCGCGCTCGGACGGAACGAGGGCAGTCAGGAACGGCAACGCCCAGACCCGACCGGCCCAGGGGATGGGTGCGAGCAGCATCAGGCTCATCCAGCGCAGGCCGATCGTCTTGACGAAATGGGCACCGGACGAGCGCACCGGATCACGGTAGATCCCGCGGGCTTGGATGCGGCGGTCGCAGCGCCGCTCGATCGTGTCGTCGAGCGCCAGCACTACGGGGCCGTGTGGGACGAAGGCCTCGACGAGCAGCCGAAGCAGCATGTGGGCTCCAGCATGGGGAGACCATGCGGCGCGGCTGAGCACCCGGTGGGTGTTCACGAAATGGCGGTCGCGTGCCCGGCCCGTGATCCGCAGCACGCTCGCTACCGTGCGCCGGCCCGGACAGAGGATCGCACCGATCAGCAGCTCCTGAGCGTGTCGCCACGAACGGTGGACGAACAGCGGAGCGAAGGACAGGATGATCCCGGCGAAGCAGGCAGGCAGGTGCGGCATGAGGCGTCTCTGGCGAGGGACACCATCAGCCTATCCATCACGCCCGCTTCGTCACCCAGCGCGTTCCGCGACATGTCGAAATGGCCAAAGTCGAGCTAATACCAATCGGCGCTGATCATAACCGATATGCCCAGTCGCGCAGTCCGAGGGACATGATCTTCCAAGGCTGGGCAGTCAGCCTGTTCCAGGCGTCGCAGCATCGGTCGACGATGTCCTCGTAGGACGTGAAGATCCGGTCGCCGAGTCAGTTGTCGCGCAGAAATTGCCAGACGTTCTCGACCGGGTTGAGTTTCGGAGCACGGGCTGGGAGTAATTACCCAGGCCCTTGCGCGGGTCGGGTTTCGCTGATTCCTTCGTAGGATGGGGCGCAGCGATCTTGAGCGGTTGAGCCGCGAGGAACTGATCGAGCTGGTGCTGCGTCTGCAGCGTCCGGACAAGACCTCGCGCACGTCCTCGAAGCCGCCCGCCACAGACCGCAAAGAGCGGCGCGAGCAATCCTGAACCGCCCCGGGATTTTCGGAGGCTCCAACACTTGAGAGACTGGAGCCATGACGAAGCATATCCCACCCTTCTCCCCTGAGGTCCGCGAGCGGGCGGTCAGGATGGTCCAGGAGCATCAGGGCGAGTACGGCTCGCCCTGGGCCGCGATGCAATCGATCGCTGCCAAGATCGGCTGCTCGGGCGAGACGCTGAGGAACTGGGTTCGGCAAGCCGAGCGGGACCAAGGTCAGCGGGCTGGCCCGACGACGGACGAGCGCGAGCGGATCAAGGCGCTGGAGCGGGAGGTTCGCGAACTCCGGCAGGCGAACGAGATCCTGAGGAAGGCGAGCGCGTATTTTGCGATGGCGGAGCTCGACCGCCCGTTCAAACGATGAAGGCGTTCATCGACGAGTACCGCGATGCCTACGGGGTCGAGCCGATCTGCAAGGTGCTGCCGATCGCCCCGTCGACATACCATGCTCATGCCGCACGGCGCGCCGATCCCAGCAGGCTCCCGGCACGGGCCCGGAGCGACGCGGCGCTGATGGTCGAGATCCAGCGCGTGTTCGAGGCGAACTTCCACGTCTACGGCGTACGCAAGGTCTGGCGGCAACTCGGCCGGGATGGGATCAGGGTGGCCCGGTGCACCGTCGCCCGACTGATGCGGGCGATGGGCCTGAAGGGTGTCGTGCGGGGCAAGACGGTGCGGACGACGATCCCCGATCCGGCAGCGAAGTGCCCGCTCGACCGGGTCAACCGCCAATTCAAGGCCCCGCGCCCGAACGCCCTGTGGGTCGCGGATTTTACCTACGTCGCGACCTGGTCCGGCTTCGTCTATGTGGCCTTCGTGATCGACGTCTTCGCCCGCCGCATCGTCGGCTGGCGGGTCTCTCGAACCGCCCGCGCCGCCTTCGTGCTCGATGCCCTGGAGCAGGCCCTGCACGAGCGTCGCCCCCTCCAGGGCGGCGGGCTCGTGCATCATAGCGACAGGGGCTCGCAGTACCTGGCGCTGCGCTACACCGAGCGGCTCGTCGAGGCTGGGGTCGAGCCCTCCGTCGGCAGCGTCGGCGACTCCTACGACAATGCCCTTGCCGAGACGATCAACGGCCTATTCAAAGCCGAAGTCATCCTTCGGTGCGGCCCATGGCGGAGCTTCGAGGCCGTCGAGTACGCCACCCTCGAATGGGTCGACTGGTTCAATCACCGCCGGCTGCTCGAACCCATCGGGAATATCCCTCCCGCCGAAGCCGAAGCGCACTACTATGCCCAGACCGAGGTGCAAGCCTTGGCCGCTTGATCCAAACCAGACAGCCTCCGGGAAACCCGGGGCGGTTCAGTCGTGACGCAGCATCGACGGTTGGCCGTGCACTGCCCGACCTGCGGGGTGCGGGTCGTCGCGCCGGTGCCGGAGTCAGCGCGGGGCACGCCGTTCGGCCCACGGCTGCATGCGGTGGCGACGTATCTCAAGACGTGTCCTCGCGCTGTCCTACGAGCGACTGCAGGCAGCCTTGTCGGACCTGTTCGGTCTGACGCTCAGCCAGGGCGGGCTGATGAACCTGCTCCAGCGCGCGCAGAGGCACTTCCGCTCCGGTCGCGAGGAGGCCGTCTCGACGCTACGCCGGGCCGCTGTGATCGCCTCGGACGAGACCGGCGTCCGGATCGAGGGCAGCAACGCTTATCACTGGGTGTTCCACGCGGCCGACGCCGTGGTGCACACGGCCTCGCCGACGTGGGGCGCCATCGTGATACGGGAGATGATGGACGGCCACCGGCCCGCGGTGTGGATCTCGGACCGCTACACCGCCCAGCAGGGTCATGCCGCCGCGCACCAGACCTGCCTCGCCCATCTCGCCCGCGACGTCGGCAACGATCGTCGAGGTCAGCGACGATCCCGTGCCCTGGCGATTGCAGCTCTGGTTGCAGACGGTATTCGCGCTGGCCGAGCGCGTCACCGACCTGGCCGCCTCGACGCGCGCCGCCAAGCGCCGGACCTTGGATCGACAGCTCGGCGCCATCCTCGCCACGTCGAGCCGCTGCGACCTGACCCGCGACCTGCAGGCCAAGATCGGACGGGCGCGTGATCAGCTCCTTGTCTTCCTCGCCCATCCCGGCGCGGTCGAACCGACCAACAACGGCTCAGAGCGACTGCTGCGCCCAGCGGTCGTCCAGCGGAAGGTGACCAACGGCTACCGCGCGATGTGGGCCGCCGAGGGCGAGGCCGCCATCCGCACCGTCGTCGATACAGCACGCCTCGCAGGCCACAGCCCATTCGGCACCATCCTCAAGACTGTCGGTGCCTGATCCCAGCCGTCACAGGCCTGGGTAATTACGGCTGGGAGCTGCAACAGTTTGATGTTGTCGGGCACGACGAGGTCGCCGGCGACGTGCCAGCCGGCGCCGTCGAGCATCAGCACGGCATGGGCGCCGGGATCGACGGCGAGGCTGATCTTGACCAAGTGCGCGTTCATCACTTGCGCATTGCAGCGGGGCAGGACGAGGCTGGCGCGCTTGCCCTTCTCAGGGCAGATCGCCCCGAAGATTCAGGCATATTCCGTACGCTGATCCTTGGGGGCTGTGGGCCGTGTCCCGCGGCGCGCCCAGCGGCGCGGCAGGGTATTCTTCTGGCCGACTCGGGCCTCGTCCTGCCACCAGAGTTCGATGGGCGTGCCCGGCGGCAGTCGCGCCCGGATCGCGCTCAGTTCGGCGGGCAGGTTTTTTTAAACGCGGCCAGCGCGGCCGGGTCCTGGGCATAGTGCCGGGGACGCGCCGAGAGCTTGCGGAAGCCGAGCGCCTTGACCACGCGACCGACCGAACTCTCGTCCAGGCTCACCCCGAAGCTGGTCTGGATCCAGGCGGCCAGATCCTTCAGTCGCCAGCGCACCACGTTGTCCCGGTCCGGATCGGGGCCGCGCTCCACGATGGCGGCGAGCGCTCGGCGCTGCTCGGTGGTCAGTTTGAGCACCTGGCCCGGCGCCTTGTCGTCGATCAACCCGTCCGGCCCGCGTGCATTGAAGGCCAGGACCCAATCGCGCACCGTCTGAAGGCCCACCGCCCCGATCCGGGCAGCGTCCGTGCGGCTCCCGCCATCGTAGACCTCCGGCAGGGCCAGCAGACGCCCGCTCTGACCGGCATCCCAGCTGGCCTTCGCCAACTTCCGAAGCTCGGAAGCGGTAAAATCGTCTCGCAGGGGGATGGCGGCAGACATGGCAAACCAGCCGACTCGCCCCATCGAATCAGATCCAACGCAAACGCGAAACCCCGTGAGTCCGCGTCAGCGCCGATCGGTATTAGTATCGCGCTACCAAGTCCGGACAGACATGCGTTTGGCGACCGGCACATAATCCGATTTTCTGTTTTCGCTATCCCTTTTTGCGACGATTCGGTAGCTACCTCAGCAGGCCTTGAGGAACATATGGTCAATGACTTTATGCTCTTACTTCAAAGGACATACAAGGTGGATACCAGTAAAGATCGAGCAAGCCCATAAGCGTATCGCCGGGTGTATTTTCCCCAAAAACAACATCCTACAACAAGGTCACTAAAATGATACACCCTCTAGTTAGCGTTATCATCCCTGTATACAATGCAGAGCGCTACCTTCGCGCGGCAATAAAAAGTGTTCAAGATCAGACTTACCGCAATATCGAAATATTAATTATTAACGATGGCTCTACTGATAGCAGTTGGAAAATATTAAACGAAATAAAGACATATGATGATAGAATATTACTGATTTCACAAAAAAACGGTGGTATTTCTGCGGCGCTAAATAGAGGAATCGTAGCAGCTTCCGGGCAGTTTGTTGCACGCATGGATGCAGATGATCTAATGCTACCTCATCGAATCGAAGCGCAAGTACGCTTTCTTCAGGAAAATCCCGAACTTGGTTTCTGCGCCAGCTTTATGAAATTCATTGACGAGAATGACATTGTATATGGGGAGTATCATCCAGAGCCGAGAACACATAACGCGCTAAATATGATGCTTAAGCGTCAAGAAATCGTCACATACACTCATCCAACTGTAACGTTTCGTACTGACTCCGCTCGAGCTATAGGAGGATATAAAGCTGATTACGAGCCATGCGAGGACACGGAATTTTTTGGTCGTTTTATCACCAGCGGCGCACCGGGCCTGGTTATACCTGAGGTATTGATGAAATACAGGGTCCATAGAGGGAGTATCTCAAATCAGAAATTAATTCGGCAAATCGAAATGTCTGAGCTTGTCCGAACGAATTTCTATCGCCGGCGCCAGGGTGAGGCGGAGCATGATCCCCGTAATCTTAAGGTCTTGATTGGCGCAATGCCCTACACTCAACAAATAGCCTATCGATTGAAAATCAAAGCGCGAACATTTCAGCAGGCCTCCAAATTCGATAGAGCCGCTGGTCGTCGTTTCAGCGCACTTTTTCGCCTCATGTCGGCAGCGCTGCTTCAACCTCACAAGGCAATCGGTCACGCCATCCGCGTAATACAGCGAAATCTGTCGTAAATATTCAGACTAACCCATAGAGCAGAATTTGGGCTGCGCTTCCGAATATCCTAGTGCACTGACTCAGACGGATGGTTCAGGGGATCGGCTGACTGCGGCGAGGATGTGGGTGGCTGGCTTGGTCCAGACGAAGGGTTTGGCGTTCCGGTTGTGCTCGGCGATGTAGCGTTTGATCGCTGCCTACAGGTCGACGACGCCGGTGAAGGAGCCGCGTCGCAGCCGACGACGGGTCAGCGCTGAGAAGAAGCCCTCGACGGCGTTGAGCCACGAGGCCGAGGTCGGAGTGAAGTGGAAGGTGAAGCCGCGGGTGCCGGGCGAGCCAGGCGCGTACCTTCGGATGCTCGTGGGTGGCGACGTTGTCGAGGATCGCGTGGAGCGCCTTGCCGGGCGGGACGGCAGCCTCGACGGCGTCCCGGCAACCGGATGAACTCACCGTTCCGGTGGCGCTGCATGCAGCGGCCGAGCACGGTGCCCGCCAGGACGTCGAGGGCGGCAAACAGCGTCGTGGTGCCGTGACGGGTATAGTCGTGGGTCTGGGCGACGGGATGGCCTGTGGCGAGCGGACGGTCAGGGCGGGTCCGCTCCAGTGCCTGGATCTGGCTCTTCTCATCGAGGGACAGCACCACCGCGTGGGCGGGTGGAGCCATGTAGAGGCCGACGACATCCTCGACCTTGGCGGCGAAGGCCGGGTCGCGCGAGCGCTTGAACGTGCGCAGTCGATGCGGCTGGAGGCGGTGAGCGTCCCAGATCCGTTGCACGGCGCGCAACGAGTTCCCGACAGCGCGGGCCACGGCACGGCCGGTCCAGTGCGTGACCTCGCCCGGCGGCTCCGAGCAGGTCAGCGCCAGCACCTCGGCCACCGTCTCGGTCGAATGGGGTGGTGTCCCGGGCGGACGCGTCTTGTCGCGCAGCAGACCTTCGACGCCCGCCTCGGCGTAGCGCCGCTGCCAGCGCCATACGGCCGGGCGGCTGACGCCCGCCCGCCGAGCGACGTCTTGGACACTCAAGCGCTCGGCCGAGCGCAGGACGATGCGGGCGCGCTGGGTGTGTTTGAGCGGGCGGGAGCGGTCGCTGGCAATCGCAGCCAGCCGTACCGCGCCGGTCGTATCGAGGAGCACGCATACCGTCTGAGCCATTGCCCAGACTCACACGTCTCATCGTCCGCGTGAATCCTCCGTCCGCGTCACTGCACTGGGGTGTGAAGCGAACCAAGACGTTGCGAGAGTTCTGGTTTTGTGATTCAGAGCCGCCGTTTGCAGCACGGAGGCGGCGATGGCGGACCTGTTCTGGCCCTCGGATGAGCAGTGGGCGGTGATGGAACCGTTCATGCCCAAGAACCAGCCTGGGCCGGAACGGAACGACGATCGGCAGGTCATTTCCGGCATCCTGCACGTGCTGACCTCGGGCTGCCGCTGGCGCGACTGCCCGGCAGCGTATGGTCCGCGCACGACCGTCTACAACCGCTTCAATCGCTGGTCCCGCCGTGACTTTTGGCGGGCGATGCTGACCGCGCTGGCCAAGGGCGGATGGGGTGGCGAGGCGGCCGCCATCGACAGTACCTACGTCAAGTCGCACCGCTCGGCGCATGGCGGTAACGTATGGCCCGCCCCGTCCGCAAGTGGCTGATGATCCGCTGGTCTGAGCAGTCTGCATAAACGTATCCGGCCTTTCGGCGATGCCGTTGGCCAAGATGGAGATCCGCGCGTCCTGGTCCTCATAAAGGGGGCGGCGTCGAGCGCCATTTTACGCCAGAGGCTTCCAGAACACCGATCGACTGTCAGGCCATCTTCCTCTCGCCGCTCGCAGACATGGTGAGGCCGACGAAGGCTTCGCCGACCAAGCTCGGTTCAGGCAGCCACCGCCGCCGGCTCATAGACGCGTTTGTGGCGCAGCAGCGCCCAGACGGTCCGAGCCATCTTGGCTGCTAGCGCAACGACGGCGGTGTTGGCGTGCGCCCGCGCCAGCAGGCCCCGGAGCCATTGGCCGATCCGCGTATCGCTTTTGCGAAGGGTCGGCATCGCCGCCCGTGCACCCTGGATCAGCATCTTGCGCAGGTACTTGCTGCCGCGCTTGGTGATGCCGACGAGTTTGGGTCGTCCGCCAGTCGTGACTTGCCGCGGCACGAGGCCGAGCCAGGCCGCCAGATCACGCCCGCGGGCGAAGGTGGCCACGTCACCGATCGCCGCAATCAGCGCTGTGGCGTTGAGTGCACCGATGCCCGGGATGGTGGTGAGCCGGCGAGCACTCTCGTCGGTCCGGGCCTGTTCGGCGAACTCGCCATCGAGCGTTGCGATGCGTTCGTCGAGGGACTGCCAACGTTCCCGCACGTCGGCCACGAGGCTGCGCATTCGTGGCGTGATGTCCGCGGCGGTGTCGGGATCGAGCAGGGTGTTCAGCCTGGCGGCAAGCTTGGCACGTTCTTGCGGGACGATGTGGCCACGCTCCAGCAGGATAGCCCGGATCTGGTTCATCAAGGCCGTGCGTTCGCCCACGAGCTGGTCGCGCACCCGGTGCAGAGTCTGCATGTCGAGCTGCGCTTCCGACTTCAGCGCGACGAACCGCATAGTCGGACGCGTCGCAGCCTCTGCGATCGCCTCGGCGTGAACCGCCCCGGGTTTCCCGGAGGCTGTCTGGTTTGGATCAAGCGGCCAAGGCTTGCACCTCGGTCTGGGCATAGTAGTGCGCTTCGGCTTCGGCGGGAGGGATATTCCCGATGGGTTCGAGCAGCCGGCGGTGATTGAACCAGTCGACCCATTCGAGGGTGGCGTACTCGACGGCCTCGAAGCTCCGCCATGGGCCGCACCGAAGGATGACTTCGGCTTTGAATAGGCCGTTGATCGTCTCGGCAAGGGCATTGTCGTAGGAGTCGCCGACGCTGCCGACGGAGGGCTCGACCCCAGCCTCGACGAGCCGCTCGGTGTAGCGCAGCGCCAGGTACTGCGAGCCCCTGTCGCTATGATGCACGAGCCCGCCGCCCTGGAGGGGGCGACGCTCGTGCAGGGCCTGCTCCAGGGCATCGAGCACGAAGGCGGCGCGGGCGGTTCGAGAGACCCGCCAGCCGACGATGCGGCGGGCGAAGACGTCGATCACGAAGGCCACATAGACGAAGCCGGACCAGGTCGCGACGTAGGTAAAATCCGCGACCCACAGGGCGTTCGGGCGCGGGGCCTTGAATTGGCGGTTGACCCGGTCGAGCGGGCACTTCGCTGCCGGATCGGGGATCGTCGTCCGCACCGTCTTGCCCCGCACGACACCCTTCAGGCCCATCGCCCGCATCAGTCGGGCGACGGTGCACCGGGCCACCCTGATCCCATCCCGGCCGAGTTGCCGCCAGACCTTGCGTACGCCGTAGACGTGGAAGTTCGCCTCGAACACGCGCTGGATCTCGACCATCAGCGCCGCGTCGCTCCGGGCCCGTGCCGGGAGCCTGCTGGGATCGGCGCGCCGTGCGGCATGAGCATGGTATGTCGACGGGGCGATCGGCAGCACCTTGCAGATCGGCTCGACCCCGTAGGCATCGCGGTACTCGTCGATGAACGCCTTCATCGTTTGAACGGGCGGTCGAGCTCCGCCATCGCAAAATACGCGCTCGCCTTCCTCAGGATCTCGTTCGCCTGCCGGAGTTCGCGAACCTCCCGCTCCAGCGCCTTGATCCGCTCGCGCTCGTCCGTCGTCGGGCCAGCCCGCTGACCTTGGTCCCGCTCGGCTTGCCGAACCCAGTTCCTCAGCGTCTCGCCCGAGCAGCCGATCTTGGCAGCGATCGATTGCATCGCGGCCCAGGGCGAGCCGTACTCGCCCTGATGCTCCTGGACCATCCTGACCGCCCGCTCGCGGACCTCAGGGGAGAAGGGTGGGATATGCTTCGTCATGGCTCCAGTCTCTCAAGTGTTGGAGCCTCCGAAAATCCCGGGGCGGTTCAGCGTCACGGTCGTCGTTCTTCTGGGCCTTGACGTAGGGGCGCACGTATTCCGGCGACATCAGCCGGATGGTGTGGCCTTGAGCGGCGAGCGCCCGGCCCATGTGATGCGCGCCACAGCACGCCTCCATGGCGATGATGCAAGGTGGAAGCGTCGCGCCAAAGGTCATCACCGTCTCGCGTCGCATCCGGCGTCGCAGGACGACCCGACCGGTCGCATCCTGCCCGACCACACTGCAGCTGTTCTTGCCCAGATCGATCCCGAGTATCGCAATGGCCATCGGTCCGCTCCATCCCTCGTGTGAGCCACACTGCAAACCTAGCAGTGAAGCCCAGTGAGGGGCGGGCCATCCATAAAGGGGGGGCCTGGAGCCAGGCCATCGGCCGCTCGCGCGGCGGCTTCACGAGTAAAATCCATTGCTTGGCCGATGGTCGTGGCCGACCGGTTGCGTTCGCCCTGACGCCCGGCAACGTGGCCGACATCACGATGGCGCTGCCGCTGCTGCAGGCCGTTGTGCCGCCCAAACGCCTGATCGCCGACAAGGCCTATGATGCGCAGAGCCTGAGAGATTGGCTGAAGAGCCGCAAGGTGACTGCCACCATCCCGTCGACGTCCACTCGGACGGTCCCCTACAAGCACAGCCGGATCGCCTACCGGCGGCGCAATCGGATCGAGCGCCTGTTCGGCCACCTCAAGAATTGGCGCCGCGTCGCCACTCGCTATGACCGATTGTCCTGCAACTATATGGCCGCCGTCGCGCTCGTTTCCTGTGTCGTCGCATGGACCTGAATGAGTCCCCAACCTAGCACAGCGGCAACCTCGAGATATTGGAGGTTGACGGAGCGGGAGGCGATCAGCATGGGACGGTACCAGAGGCGGGTTTGCACCCTCTATCTGACCCATCAATTTTCAAGACGAGAGGCCTTTAGCCTGTTGAACAAACAAGAACCATCGGTCGTGGCGCCGCGGTCACATAGCCGCTTAATGGCGACCCTTGCCCTCACCCGAAACGGGTGCGGGAAGCCTTGCGGGTGAGGCGTGTCCCAGAGCCTTACCAGCATCGCGAAGCGTCTGGTGCCTCCGCTCCAACGGGTCTGACAGATGCGCGATGTGGTCCCAGCCCAGGGCGCTGCGGCGCTCGATCAGGTCCATGACTGCGTTCACCGCTCGACGGAGCCGAACCTGGGTCATTGTGACTTCACCGTCTAAGGCTGGGCTGAGAGCCTCAAACAGCAACTCCTCCTTGAACGCAGTCTCGATGAGGATCTCCTCGACTTCGTGACGGACAGGATCGAGGAACTCGACACCAAAGCCATCAGCTTCTCGGCGAGCAAGGCGACATGCCCGTGGTAAGCTGCTCCTACCAATAGAAAGATCGAAGTTCGCGGGGATCGAGATGTTCTTCGGCGTACGCAAGAAGCTTCCGTGAGACGAGATGTCCGTGATCACGCAAGGAATCGGGCTGCTGGAACGCGGAATGAAGATCCTTGCTTCGAGGCTGCACTGTTGTCTTTGAACGCGTCGCCGATCGTACATTGTGCACCTCTAAACTGTTGCCATATTGCATCGTCTGCCTACCAATATCCGAACGGGCGGGTAAATTAAAAATTAAAATGTTCGTATAAATAATTTTGCATGGATGTGGAACATTTACTCTGAGGGGTAGAACGACGTGGTTGCAGCCCGGTCTATCAGTGCCAACCGTTATCTGCAGTACTGAGGACCTCCTCAGAGGCGATACAAACTTACGGCGTCGGCGCAATGCTATAGAGATGTAGTGAGCACCACTAGCGCCAACTGGATGGAGCGCGGCTTGGAGAATTGCGGCGGTCATACCAGACCTCTTTGAGCGTGACTGATGTGGGGTGGCGCAGCCGTCAAAGTCTGATTCTCTCTTTGGGCTCCCAAGTCTGAGAAGGATAGGATAGCTGCTCCCTGACGAGAGGATCATCGCCGATCGGGGCGATGCTTTCCAGCGTCATGTAGCGGCCGCGCTGGACGGCCCATTCGTCGTTCTGTTCGAGCAGGATTGCGCCGACGAGACGTTTGATGGCAGCCTCGTTGGGGAAGATACCCACGACCTCGGTCCGGCGCTTGATCTCGCCGTTCAGTCGTTCGAGGGGGTTCGTGCTGTGGAGCTTAACCCGATGAGCGGCCGGGAAGCCCATGTAGGCGAGCACGTCGGGCTCGGCCGTGTCCATCAGGGTCGCGAGCTTGGGCACCTTGGGGCGGAGTTGATCGGCGACCCGCCGCCATTGCTGACGGGCCGCCTCCGCGTCATCCTGAGCGAACGCGGTGGCGATGAAGGCTGAGACGACGCGGCGGCCCGAGCGGCCGGCATGGGCGAGCACGTTCCTCATGAAGTGGACGCGGCACCGTTGCCAGGTGGCGTTCATCACCTTGGCGACCGAGGCCTTGATGCCCTCGTGAGCGTCCGAGATTACCAGTTTCACACCACGCAAGCCCCGGCGCGCCAGCTTCCGGAGGAACGCCGTCCAGAACGTCTCGGCCTCCGACGGGCCGACGTCCATGCCGAGGACTTCGCGGCGGCCGTCGGTGTTCACGCCGACCGCCACGATCACCGCCACCGAGACGATGCGCCCGTCCTGGCGAACCTTCACGTAGGTCGCTCGATCCAAAGATACGGCCACTCGCCCTCGATGGAGCGGTCGAGGAACGCGCCCACACGCTCGTCGATCTCCTGGCACAGGCGCGACACCTGGCTCTTCGACACGCCGGTACCACCCATGGCCTGGACGAGATCGTCGACCGAGCGGGTCGAGATCCCCTGGATGTAGGCCTCCTGGATCACCGCCGTGAGCGCCTTCTCGGCCATGCGTCGTGGCTCCAAGGAAGCCAGGGAAGTACGAGCCCTTGCGCAGCTTGGGGATACGTAACTCCACCGTGCCGGCGCGCGTCTGCCAGTCCCGGTCGCGATACCCGTTACGCTGGACCAGGCGCTCGACGCTCTTCTCGCCCTGGGCCGCCCCGGTCAGGCCGCCCACCTCCAGCTCCATCAGGCGCTCGGCCGCAAAGCCGATCATCTCGCGCAGCAAATCCGCATCGGCGCTCTTCTCCATGAGGCCGCGCAGGGTCATCATCTCGTCGGTCATCGGGGGTCTCTCGGGTTCGGGGTTGGTCGTCGCAACCCGACCCTACCCGGCAATCGCCGATGACCACCCGTCAGCTACACCACCGCCTGGGACACGACCATCGCGACCATCGCGCCCACGTCAGCACAACACCGATGCGGAGAAGGCGGCTCTCAGGGAGGGCAGGATCCCTGACGCGTGGGCGGCCAAACCGAAGAAGCTCGCGCAGAAGGACCGCGATGCCCGCTGGACCCTAAAGCGGGCCAAGGCGCGGCCCGCAAAGGCGGACGGCACCAAGGCCAAGGTTGAGATCGCGATCCCGGTGTTCGGGTACAAGACGCATGTCTCGATCGACCGCAAGCACGGGTTTGTCCGCCGCTTCACCGTCACCAGCGCGGCCGCTCACGACGGGACGCAACTGGCCAACGTCCTCGACGCGGCCAGCACGGCGAGCGAGGTCTCTCGCCGATACCGCCTACCGCTCGAAGACCAACGAGGCTCAGCTGGCCAAGCATGGCCGGCGCTCGAAGATCCACTTCCGGCGACAGCCCGGCCACGACCTGACGCCGGCGCAGCGCGAGGCCAACCGCGCCCGCTCCAAGGTCCGCTCGGCGGTCGAGACGGTATTTGCCGGCCACAAGCACCGCTTTGGCCTGTTCGTGCGCACCATCGGCCTGGCTCGAGCCCGGACCAAGATTGGGCTCACCAACCTCGCCTACAACCTCAAGCGCTTCCTCTGGCTCGAAGCCCGGCCGGTGGCGGCCCGAGGGATGGTCGGGGCGGACCCTATGCCCCCTCACCACCACTGCCAGACTGCCAGAACGCCAGTCCGAGGACGCCGAAGCTCCGGGCGGGGTCAATCAGACGGTCAAACCCCGCCATTGCACGGTTCTTCGAGGTGTCCGAACAGGTAGGCCTTGAAGCGCGAGCGCTTGGGCTTGTCGCCGTTGACATCCGGCAGGCAGCTGATGCCGTGACGCTGCACGCAGAGACGCAGCGACAAGCGGGTCAGATGCGGCAGGCTCGGCTGCAGCGCTTAAAGGCAGTCGTCGCGCGGCAGCAGGGTGTGCCGCTGGAAGGCGACGATGACCGCCTCGTCCTCCAGGCTGAGCACGCTGGAGCGGGGCTCCTTCAGCCCATTCCGCGCATCCGAGCTGGTCTGGCGCGAGCGCCACTTCTGCACCGTCGTGGGGCTAATACCATAGCGCTTGGCCGCAGCCCTCACGCTTACCTGACGAGCTTGCATTGCTCGACGGACCGTCGCAGTCGTCGCGGCGCTGCCGTGGAGAACCTGTCCCATAGCGCGTCCCTGCATGCGGCATCAGTCGTAAAACCACACAGCGGGACAAAAAATCTAGCAGAACACCTATGACCGCGTTTGACCGCATTCGTCTGTGGGCCACCGGCAACCCGCACCTATCCCGCTTGTCGCTTTGTCAGATGTGGCTTTGAGGCAACCCCTCCGAGCAGATCTAAAATAGCATTTCAATCGGCTTCTCTCGAACTTCCGATTATGTCACACGCTCACTCAACATGCGTCGAGCCTATTATGCACCGGCTCAGCGCTGAACGCGAAGATAGGAGCGTGACCTGCGCAAGTGACTCATCGGGATCAGGAAACATCGGCCCTAAGTCCCTTGAGCCTGAAGCCCCGAGTGAGAGGGCTATGAGTTTAGAACTTCAGTACTTGATTAACTGCTTCTGCGAAGAGCCGTCGAGAAAGATCCAGATCACACTCAGCGCGTATCTTCGTCGTGGCGATAGCGTATTTTTCCTTAAGTGAAGCGCTGCAGATAAAATTAAGGGCGTCGAAGATATTCAAAGTTTCATCAAATCGCACAAGTCCTTCGCGCGGTAAGTAGTCGAGGAACACGTCAATTTCGGAGGCGAGGACAGGTCGGTCGTGGAGGAGCGCCTCGATCATGGTTAGCGGCACTCCTTCAAAGCGCGAGGGCATCACAATCGCGTCGGAAGCCGTATACCAATCGCTGGGGTTATCAGTCCAATTAATCCGCCGGCATTGGGGAAGAAGGCCCGCTGTCTCTAATGCGTCATCCAGCCAAGATGCATCAGGTCCATCGCCGACAAAGGCGAACCGCCACCTCTGGTCAACTGGAACGGACCTGGCGATTACTTCTATAAGGAGGTCAAGCCCCTTCTGATGCCGATCGATGCGACCAATAAAAAGTGCCAGCCTTTCGTCAAGTGCGATACCGAGCTTCACGCGGACATCCGCGCGGGATGATGAGGCGGGAATTAGCGGGACGACATTGGGTACCACGTCGATACGCGCTGTGACACCGCGGGAGCGCAACTGGCGCTCAACGGCCGATGACGGCACCGCGTAGCCATCAGGTAAACGATAATAGTAGCTCCGAATCCAGTCGAGCGTCCGAGTGATAGCCGGCGTAAAATTACGGTACCCTAGTTCGGACGTTCCGTGCGCCATAGGTAGATAAGAAAATATAGGAATCCGCGCCTTGCGAGCTGCAAGCATGGGAACCAAGGCATTCTCAATGCGTCCCTGCAAGAGCAAGACAAGCGCGGGCATCTCCTCCGAGAGCACTGTGTCCATCTCCCGGCGGTACATCCAACGCAGCGGCGCGCGGTAGGGCTCGCCACGCACCTTCGAATAGCGGAGTTGTCGGACACGTAAGCGCGGCAATTTGGCCTGATCGAGAGCTTGCAGGAAGGCAAAGTTGGCAGAGGGAACACAAATCACCAAACTATCCAGCCAATCTAGCTCGAGCAAAACGGGGACAAGCGAAAGGAACATTCTTTCATGCCCACCGAACATTAAGCTATCCTGACATACAAGAATTTTAAGCTCAGAGTTCATCAACGCAACCTTCTTTCTTAAGATGTTGAATGTTAGCAGGTACCTGGCCGATGATCCCGTTTCGAGCGTTTGCTTCCTACACCGACCAGCGCTATGACGTGAAGAGTGAACGAAAGCAACGACTCCCAAAAGGCGAAGACGAATCGATTGATGCAAAAAGAGCGAAGGAGGAATTGTGACAGAATTTTCCCCAACGCCGGCCCAGTTGGGGCTTGGTTGTAACCGGCTGGGATCTTTGCTTGGTGCGAGCTCTCGAGAGGCGGAGATGCTCATTCGTGGGGCGGTAGACCTGGGCGTTCGTCTGTTTGACACCGCAGATGTATACGGACAAGGCGAAAGCGAGCAGATTCTTGGAAACAAGTTAGGAAGACACCGCAGTGAGGTGTTGATCGTGACCAAGGGGGGGCAGTTTTTTCCGCAGCCGTGGCGTACGATCAATCCATTTAAGAAAGCGCTTGCGCCTATCGTGCGCTCTCTCAGCTTTACGCGGAACGGTTTGAGGAATGCCCGTTCCGGAATGCTACCGCAAGACTTTTCGCCGGCCTATCTTACTAAAGCCGCTGAACGCAGTTTAAGACGCCTTAGAACTGATTCGCTTGACGCCTACCTGCTTCATAGTCCTTCTTCGGACATTTTGCGTGAACGCGAAGCGATCGGGACGCTCGCAGAACTTAAAGTAGCAGGCAAGGTTCGTAAAATTGGGGTATCGTGTGAGGAATTAACTACAGCTTTTGACGCATTATATGACGAAAGAATCGAAATCATTCAATTTCCCGTCGGTTTGGAGCCTGAAACAGTTGCATTTCTTGAGCAGGCAACAGAAAAAGGTAAGATATTAATAGCCAGACGGAATAATTCAATAATCACGCCCAATTCGAATGTCTCACAGGCTAGTAGAGGTGGTGAAATAACTGCGCTGACGCGATCCTTGCTTGCGAAACCTGAAATATCGTGGGTCCTACTCGGGACGACGAAGCTGAGTCATCTCCAGGAGGTTGTCGATGGGATCAAATATCCTCCTAAAATGGAATCCTTCAAACGATGATTGATGGTCGAAGTGTTCCTAATAACACTCGTCTAGGCGCCGATGTTTGCATTGTTGGCGCTGGGCCGGTGGGTATCACTCTAGCAAGAATCCTGGCTGCAGACGGCATCGATGTCTTGCTCATGGAAAGTGGCGGCCTAAAAGCTACGGCTGATGCCCAAAAACTAAATACAGGTGAGATTGATCCAGATAGCAATCACCCACCAATTGATATGTATCGAGAACGCCGATTTGGCGGCTCTTCAACTATTTGGGGCGGTCGTTGCATCCCGTTCGATCCGATCGATTTTGAAGTACGCAACTACGTTCCTTATAGCGGATGGCCGATAAGATATGGAGACGTTGCCCGGTTCTATGACGACGCATTGCATGAGTGTGAAGCTGGTGCTTTCAAGTTCGGCGAGAACGCTCTTTGTTCGAGTGAGCCATTCATCGAAGGCCTTGAAATCAGTGGCGGGGTAAACCTTACCTTGGAAGGGGGAATTGAGCGTTACAGCCCACCGACAAACTTCGCGCGACGTTACAGCAAAGTTTTGCTCAGCCAGCACAACCTGCGCATCGTCATCGAGTCCACTTGCATTGAGCTAGAGACCAGAAACGGTGGTGGGCATGTGGACGTCGGAAAGTTTGCGACCTCCTCCGGAAATCGGTTTACAGTGGCGGCTAAAGTTTTTGTGGTGGCGAGTGGAGGTCTAGAGACGGTTCGACTGTTCGCTGCTTCCACACGCGATCATTCCGCTGGGCTAGGCAACAGCCATGACTTATTAGGGCGCTTCTACATGTGCCACATCGAAGGAACAGTGGGTAAATTGCGTCTAACGCCAGGGTCGCGGCGTGTTGCATGGAACTTTGAGCGAACGATTGATGGCGTATTTGCGCGCCGTCGTTTGCGGCTTTCCGACAAAGCCCAGAACGAACGAAACTTGCGCAATACGATTTTTCGGCTTCATCACGCGAATCCTGTGGATCCGAGTCATAGGAATGCAGTTCTTTCTCTGATGTATTTTGCAAAGCAGTTTATCTTACCCGAGTACCGCCGTAAAATTACCAGCACCGAACTAGTCGCGTTGGAAGAGATGCCGAAGGGTGTCGACTTCTGGCGCCGCCATGTACTAAACGTTATTACAGGAATGCCAACGCTTGCGGCGTTCATCCCAAAATGGATTTTAGGACGCCATTTGAAGTATCGCCGCCTTCCCTACGTTGCGCTGCAAGACGCCAACGGGGCCTATCCGGTCGACTTCAATGCAGAACAGGAGCCTAATCCAGATAGTCGAGTTACTGTAAGCGATCAGCGCGACCACTTCGGTCAACTGAAATTGAATGTGTCATGGAAGGCAACCGAGCAAGATGTTGCCTCGATTGAAGAAAGCTATCTGGAGGTTGATGCGGCCTTACGGCATGCCGGTGTAGGATGCATCGATTTTGGTCAGCGTAACCTAAGGGAGCTACTGTCGAATTGCGGGCCGGTAGGCGGGCACCATATTGGTACAGTTCGAATGGGCTGCGACGAAAGAACCGGCGTAGTTGATTCTGATTGCAGAGTCTTCGAAGTTGACAATGTATATGCGGTTGGTAGTGCGATCTTCCCTACTTGCAGCCACGCCAATCCTACGCTTACCGCGTTGGCGTTAACACTGCGCCTGGCGGATCACCTCAAACGAACGCTACCTAAGCGCGAGACCGACACCAGGAGCGTCGATCAGTGAAAATCCTCTGGCTCGGCCGTATCGTTCCGCTACCGCTCAATAGTGGCGACCGAATCTATTCAGCTGAACTTATCGGGGCTGTTGCGCGCTCGGGTGCGATCGTTGATTTTTTGGGTCTATCGAATCCTGATGATGAGCCTGGCGACGTCAGAGTGTTGGAGTCAAGGGTTCGGTGGATAAGAATACCTGGAAGACCGCGCTGGAAGGTTTTGGCACTGTTCAGCCTTATGCCGCTGGTTGCCGCGCGTTTTGCGACTGCCTCCTACAGGAGTACTCTACGCAAGACCCTCTCTGGAAGCAGGTTCGATGCCGTGGTCCTGGATCAGTACGCATTAGTCTGGGCCTTGCCGGAGTTGAAGCGTTTGGGCAAAAATGTCCCTAGAATTATTCACGTTGCGCACGACTACGAGACCGAACTAACTGCCTTGATCGCAAGTGGCTACAAAGGCAATCCGGTAAAGAAATTTGCACTTTGGCTAAACCACTTCAAGACCAAAGCGGCGGAAAAAGCTCTTACTCGTGCTTCGAACCTCATAGTAACTCTTACAGAAGACGATGCGAAGGCTTTTCGTCTGCTCGACGCACGGCACCTTAGTTTAGCGCTTCCTCCCGGATATGCTGGCCCACGTTCGCCAAAGCGCCAACTTCTTTCCGTTGGCGGTACGAAGCGTGTAGTAATTGTGGGCTCGTTTCACTGGATTGCGAAGCAACTGAACCTTGAAGCCTTCATGCATGATGCGATCCCGATCCTTTCTCACGCGGGTATCACTCTCAACGTAGCTGGCTCGATACCTGCTGACGTCCTAGCAAAGTGGTCGGCTAGCTTCCCTGATGTTAATTTCCTCGGCTTTGTCCCGAACCTTCCGGACGCACTAAACGGGGCTTTTTGCGCCTTAACCATTGACGCAATAGGCGGCGGTTTCAAGCTGAAGACGCTGGACTATATCTTCAACGGTGTGCCAGTGGCTGCTTTACAGGGCACGTTGCACGGACTACCTAAGACTTTAACAGACCATTTCATCATTGCCAATGAAAGTCAAGATCTTGCTAGGAAGATTGTAGCTGTATCGGACGATCACGCGACACTGAGCGCGATGCAGAGGAACGCCTTTGCCGCTGCCGACCACCTGTTCGATTGGAATCGAAATGGGCAATTGTTCTTGAAAGCACTAAATGAAATGAATCAGTGAACCCGGTTCCTAAAAAATTCTCGGTTCTGATGCTGCAACAAGAAACTTGAACTTTTCCTCAGAACAAATGGGGGGAGGCTATTGTGCTGTATGAAAATTTTCAGCTCGATTCCAAGTAGGTTTGCTTATCAGAGGTTCAGAGATAAAGAACTCTTTTCCGAAGTTTGAGGCCGAAAGGGCGAATATAGGAATGTTCTTGAGCAGGCAATCTCCGTTAGAAACGAAGCCCTCTACCGAGTGGTGGCAAGCCTCCTTGATGCTCTGGGCAAATGCGATGGCCAGCTGCCAGCCAGTTCCGTTGGATCCACGACGTTCGGTTCTTCTTGCGGGGAGTGCGCGCACGAGGGCGCTCCATACGATCGCGGCGATCTGTATAATTAGCTGGAGGATACCAGAGTCGAAGTTTCCGTGTGAAGAAGTACAACATTATCGGAATTGACGGTTTTCCTTATTAAACGGGTTGGCGCTGTTGGGCCGCCCTTGGCGGGTGTTCTGACTGCCTGTTCGACGGACGTCCGTTAAGGATTCCGATAGCCTGATTGCCACAAGTTGGATGCCTTCTCGCTTACGCCAAAAGCGAACTTCTGAGCCTTGTGGATGACAGATTTGCGGAACACCTCCGTTCTCTCAAAGGCACTTCTTCGGAAGCTGTATTCCGACAACGTGCCGGATCTTGCCGAGCGCATACTGGACCAGTAAGTCCACTGGAATCAGGTAGAGATCGACGTCGGCCGATCGAGAGACCTAACCGACGACAGCTATATCAAGCCCTCTTTCAATTGCCTTTGAGATAAGTACTCAGCGATTCACCGTACATTTTATTACAACAAAATATGATCTTACATGACCTCAGGCGGCTTAATGTCTCGAGGTTATGGGAATTGAGTTGCTTAGACCGGAAAACTAAGATAATCTTTTGAACACTATGTCGGCCAGATTCATACTGTATGTAGTGCCACCCTTAAATCACTTAATGCAATTATGTATTGTGGGGCCGCGTTCTAGTATTTCAGCATACATTTAGCGCAGAGATACCTAGCTCATCAGAAATATCATTTGCTTTCACTGACAATGATACAAAAATCACTTATAATAATTCATTTTACTACGTATACGGTAGAGACCTCGTCGGTGTTAGTTTAACAAAAAGCTGCCAGGAGCGTTGCTTAGCGCTGTGGTTTCATCAACTTGCAATGGGAAAAGGCATGACCAGCAGGACACATTTAACAATCATTGTACCAACGTTAAACGAGGAGCGTTATGTTGCACGAACTCTTATATGTCTCTCCTCAGATATGAATCGGTTCGATTATGAAATCTTGGTAGTAGATGGTGGCAGTCGCGATCGCACGGTAGCTATCGTTCGCGATATCGCTAAAGGAAATCCACGCATCAGGCTCATTCATAACGAAAAGCGGGTGCAATCTGCCGCTGTTAACCTTGCCGTCAAGCTAGCAAATCCACGTAGTGAGGTGTTTATTCGAGCAGACTGTCATGCCGAGTACCCCAAAAACTTTGTCGAGGTGGTTTACGATGCCCTATTGGAAACCGGCGCTTCGTCGGTTGTCGTGCCTATGACAACTATTGGGGCCGGCTGTCGCCAGATCGCTATCGCTGCAGCTCAGAACAGTCGACTTGGCAACGGGGGATCACTACATCGTCTCGGGCACAAATCCCTATGGGTAGAGCACGGTCATCACGCAGCCTTCAGGCGGGAAGTTTTCGTGGCTGTAGGTGGGTACGACGAAAGTTTCACCCACAACGAGGATGCGGAATTTGACGTACGTCATCTTAGAGCTGGCGGAAAAATTTGGATGGAATCGAAGGCTTGCCTGAAGTATTTTCCAAGAGGAAGCTTTACCCAACTCGCTAAGCAGTATTTTAAATATGGAACTGGACGTGCTAAGAATTATTGCAAGCATCGGCAGCGACTTAACTTTCGTCAATTGTTGCCCGTAATCGTTATGCTTATTTGTGCGGCTAGCTTGATAATGTCAGCGTTTCTGCCGTATTTTATACTCGTCCCGGTTCTCTACGTAGTAGCTTGCTTAGCTCTCGGTGCTATGATTGGAGTGCAGCAAAGATCACTGTGCGCTGCTGGCAGCGGATTAGCCGCTGTTGTCATGCACATGAGCTGGGCGATTGGTTTCTTAACATGCCTGAGATTTGGCCGTAAAGCTATGAACCCTTTCAGCAATGGGTCAGTATCGAATTGAGAATCCTAACAGAACAGCTCCGAGCGGGGTTTGTAACGGTGGTTAAGTGGTCAGTCCTGCGGTGTGGTGGCATTAGTTTAGCTTAGGTGTGCAGTCCCGCAGTGTGGTGGCATCGGTCTCGCTGAGGCTGCCGCACACCGGGAGGCGTTATGGGACAGGTTCTTCACGGCTGCGCCACGGCCACACACGCGGTCAGAGCAGCGCTACAGCGATCGAAAGCTCCGCTCAAAGATCTTGCGGCCCAGCATGGACTGAACCTCAAGACGGTCGCGAAGTGGCGCAAGCGTGCCTTCGTGCATGACGCAGCGATGGGACCGAAGACGCCGCGCTCGACCGTGCTCACGACTGAAGAGGAGGCGATCATCGTTGCCTTCCGCCGGCACACCCTGTTGCCGCTCGACGACTGCCTGTACGCGCTCCAGGCCACCATCTCGCACCTGACCCGCTCGTCGCTGCATCGCTGTCTACAGCGCCACGGGATCAGCCGGTTACCGCAGGTCGGCGGCGACAAGCCCGGCAAGCAAGCCTTCAAGGCTTATCCGATTGGCTTCTTCCACATCGACATCGCGGAAGTTCGCACCGGCGAAGGCAAGCTGTACCCCCGAGTGGCCTTCGACAGGACATCCAAATGTCCGTCGTCAGGTGATTTGGGACATTCAGCGGTGTTCAGGAGCGGAGGCTCTGGTCCATCTGGGGTAAGAGGTTAGGCAGCCTGCGCGTGATGGCGCAAGCGGCGATCCATCAGGGTCTGGCGCTTGATGCGTTCCCGCTCGGCCAGGATCCCTTCGCCGCGTCCGAAGTAGACGTCAGCGGGCGTGAGGTTGCCCAGGCTCTCATGGGCTCGGGCATGGTTGTAGTGTTCAACGAAGGCTTCGACCCGCGTCTCCAGCTCGCCGGGCAAGTAGGCGTGTTCGAGCAGGATGCGGTTCTTGAGCGTCTGGTGCCAACGCTCGATCTTGCCCTGCGTTTGAGGATGACAAGGCGCACCGCGGATGTGGGTCATGCCCCGGCTGCCGAGCCAGTCGGCCAGGTCGCTGGCGACATAACTCGGGCCGTTGTCGGAGAGCAGGCGGGGCCGCTGCATCACCCGCGCCTGATCGAGCCCAGCCACACCCAGCGCCCGGTCGAGCGTGGCGGTGACGTCACTGGCCTGCATCGTGGTGCAAAGCTTCCACGCCACGATGTAGCGTGAGAAGTCGTCGAGTACCGTCGACAGGTAGTACCAGCCCCAACCAACGACCTTCAGGTAGGTGAAGTCCGTCTGCCAAAGCTGGTTGGGCGCGGTGGTCTTATCGCGGAACGCGTCGGCGGCCTTGATGACGATATAGGCCGGGCTGGTGATCAGGTCCTGAGCCTTGAGCAGCCGGTAGACGGTGGCTTCCGAGACGAAGTAACGCCGCTCGTCGGTGAAGCGCACCGCCAGCTCACGCGGGCTGAGTTCAGGCTTCTCCAGAGCCAGGGCAACGATCTGCTCGCGGATTTCCGCAGGTAGACGGTTCCAGACCCGGCTCGGCTGCGAAGGATGGTCCCTCAACGCCTCGGGGCCGCCGCGCTGGTAGGCGTCGTACCAGCGGTAAAACGTCGAGCGCGTGATGCCGAGCTTGTGCAGGGTCGCGCGCACCGGCAGGTGGGATTGCTCGACCAGCCGGATGATCTCCAGCTTCTCGGGGGCCGGATACCTCATGCCTCGTCGCCCCCAGCCCCGCTCATGCTTTTTTTAAGCAGACGATTCTCCAGGACGAGATCAGCCACGACCTCCTTCAGTGCCCCCGTCTCGCGGCGCAGATCCCGCACCTCGTCCGTGGTGGCCGCGCGCGCCGTGTCGCCGGACAGGCGCTTCTTGCCCGCCTCCAGGAACTCCTTGGACCAGCCGTAGTACATCGAGGCGGCGATCCCCTCGCGTCGGCACAACTCGGCGATGCTGTCCTCGCCACGCAAGCCTTCCAGCACCACGCGGATCTTCTCCTCGGACGAGAACTGTCGACGCGTGGCCCGACGGATGTCCTTGATCACCGCTTCTGCCGGCTTCTTGGCCGGTCCGGATGTCTGCTTCATCTTCGCTCCTCAGGGGCTACGATGAACCAGCCATCCTCCGTTCGGGAAGACCCTCATTCTGTCCCACAGGTGCTGACGTCGGACACTCAGTCAGTGCCGAACCCAGGTGCCTGCACTTACAAGAGTACCATCACAACTGAGTGTCTCTGCAGATGATGTTGGCTGTCCGGATGCAACAAGTTTGCCCAGCATCAGGCGGTTAGCGACGCATAAAACCCCGGCCGCCTAGCGGTCGGGGCTTTGTGCGTCAGGAGATAGCCCAGGCGAGCGTCAGGACGCCGCCGAGGAACATCCCGTAGGTGGCCATCACGGCGGCGACTTCGCGGTGTTGCTGGATGACGGAGCGGGAAGCGAGCAACATGGGATGGGACCAGAAGCGGGTGTGCTCCCTCCATCTGGCTCATGCGCTCCGCTAAATGCGGGGCCGCCGGCATGCGGAACAAAGGGAAAACGTCAGGTGTCGTTTGGCGGTCACATAGCCGCTGAGCGTCGGCCTTGTCCGTTGCCTGAAGCAGGCGCTGGGAGCCTTGCAAGTGAGGCGTGTCTCAGAGACTTACCAGCATCGCGAAGCGTCTGGTGCGCCTGCTCGAACGGATCTGACAAAGGCGCGATGTGGTCCCAGCCCATGGCGTTGCGGCGCTCGATCAGGTCCATGACTGCGTTCACCGCTCGACGGAGCCGAACCTGGGTCATTGTGACTTCACCGTCTAAGGCTGGGCTGAGAGCCTCAAACAGCAACTCCTCCTTGAACGCGGTCTCGATGAGGATCTCCTCGACTTCGTGACGGACAGGATCGAGGAACTCGACACCAAAGCCATCAGCTTCTCGGCGAGCAAGGCGACATGCCCGTGGTAAGCTGCTCCTACCAATAGAAAGATCGAAGTTCGCGGGGATCGAGATGTTCTTCGGCGTGCGCAAGAAGCTTCCGTGAGACGAGATATCCGTGATCACGCAAGGAATCGGGTTGCTAGAACGCGGAATGAAGATCCTCGCTTCGAGGCTGCACTGTTGTCTCTGAACGCGTCGCCGATCGTACATTGTGCACCTCCAACCTGTTGCAATATTACATCGAATGCGCACCAATATCCGAACTTGCGGGTTAATAAATAATGAAAATATTTGCATAAATAAGTTGCGTGGATATGGAACATCTAGTCTGAGGCGTAGGATTGCATAGACTAAACCTGCTTGACAATCGACAAATGTTATTTACAGAGCTAAGGCGCCCCTGTGGCGAGATGCAGACCCACGTCGTCAGTTCGATGCTATCGAGATGCAGTCAATGCCAATGTCGCCAGCTGGACGCATCGCGCTCCAGAGACTTGCAGCGCTTAGAGAAACTGGCCGGCTCTGAGTACCGAGCCGGGCGCCTCCGAAGGCTGGAGCGAGCTCCAGCCTCGTTGGCCTCAGGAGGCCTTAGCTGACCGACCGCGGCGCTTCGGAGCGTCCGATGCTGTCTCATCCGGCTCAGCGGCCTTTGAAGCAGCCTTCCGATAGCTCCCAAGCCCAGCAGCACGCGCCAGCTCGGCGCGGTGTTCTGAGTAGCTGGCCGCAGTCATTGGGTAGTCGGCCGGCAGACCGTACTTAGCCCGATAAGCCTCTGGGGAGAGACCTCGCATCGTAAGGTGCCGCCGCAGGGTCTTGTAGGGCTTACCATCCTCGAAGCTGATCAGCGCCTCCGGCGTGATCGACTTCTTGACCTCAGCCGGCGTGGGCTTCTTGATCTGGTCCGCGGCTGGCGTAGCAGGCCCGCTCAGACCTTTAAGGGTTTGATGCACGCTTGCGATCAACTCGTTCAGATCCGCAGGCCGGACGGAATTGTTGGTGACGTAGGCTGACACGATGGTAGCCGTCAGGTCGACATGGTCGAGGCCGGTTTCTTTAGGCGTGTTCTCTTCGGGTGTATCGAGCACGTCAGATCCTTATCATCGAATGATCCCGCGGTTTCATCACATCAAGGCGCACGGCGGGAAGAGACATTGATCAGATCCCCCATCCCGTTGTAAAGAAGCACTCGTCGCATTGTGATCGTATGCCGTGCTGCCGCGGAGCGCTCCTTTGCTCTCCCTGATGGGAAACCGAGTAGCGGTTGCCGGCCGTGAGCCCGGTCAGACAAAATAAGGTGAAGCTCTTTGAGCCCGTGCAGGCTCGCACTCCAGTTCATCTCCGATTACCCGGAGGAGGGGCCGCGCTTGGCGATGGAGTTCGAAACCCGCTGGTTTGTGTACGACATGATCCGCTGGCCGGGCCGCTACATGCGGTTGCCTGATTGCGGCGACGTGCAGATGGGCGCGCTATTCGCGGAAGCCCTCGGGGCAGGGAAGGGCTGCGATGCCGATGACGTCGAACTATGAGGCGTTAGTACCGCAGGAGTCCACTCGTAGGGGTTCAGCATGCATGACGCATCGATTATCGCAGTCTCGACAAAGCCGCAGGAGCTAGGCTTCGAGTGGTGAGAGGCAGCTGAACAGGCCGCTCACAACCTCGGCTTCGCGAAGGATCTGTCTGCCCTGAGCCCGGAGCACTGGCAGATGGTGCTGGCCAGCGTCACGGATCGCATGCGCCTTCGCGGCGCTTCGCTTCCCGTTGGATGGCGCCGGGCACTCACTCAGCAGGTCGGGCGAAGCGACGATGATCCGATGAAGGGTAAGGTGTTCGCTCTCGCCGCTAAGCGGAAGGAGATAGCCACTCACGTCGCGCTCGAACTGGGTCTTGGAGAGCTTGCCCGCCTGAGTGATGCCGATCGCGCGATAGTCGAACAGCAGACCACGGAAACGATCGAAGGCTGCAGCACGGATAGCGATGAGCCAGCTGACTGCTCGGATGCTGATCGCACGATGCGACGCCTGTTGGCCGAACATCGTGCCTTGGCGGAAAAAGAAGAGGGCGAGAGCACTTAATCTAAGTGGCTGTATCGGGTCGCCGAGTTAGCCACCATGCGCGGAGCCGCTGAGAACACCCGGAAACCCAGGACGAAGGGCCGCCCGTGTGAGGCGGGGAATGCATTGAATGACAAATCGTCAGGCGGCGGCCAATCCAGCAGAGATCAATCCAGGGAATTCGTCACGAAGCCGGGGCGGGGGAGCGGGAGCGTAGCCTCAGCCAGTACCGCCCCGGCTCGGATGGCGCCATCGCAGGACTTCAAGGGTGCGCTCAGCGGGTTGTCAGTGGAACCACGCTCAGACGGGAACGCGCATGGGCTTCAGTATCTAATCGACAGGTGCTTGAGCAGGGTCGAAACCGCTCCGGCGGGAGTAAATCGACTCAGCATCGGCTAAGCGCAAACTCAGGACGGGGCGAGTTACAGGATCTCTCCCCATCTTCGGGGGAAGTATTTCCGCTCCACAAGCGTCACACACGGATGACAGCGCGCGTTTTCCAAGATTAGATAATCTTGCGTCAAACTCATCCTGACGCACGCGGCTTGCGCTGTTTGCATCCCGCAGAGCCATCACATCCATATCACTTGATGAACTATGGGTTTTAATCTCCTCCATAGATGTGATACTTGCGGCGCCCGGCTGAATACGGACACCAAGAGGCCGAGCCGATGCATACCCCGCAAGGCTGAAGATAAGAACGGAGGCAGCGAGTGCAGATCTCATGGCGGCTCTCTCACGGGATGCCAAAGTCCGCTTCTATGATTAATTAATGGTATACGTCTTTTGGCCTGCCTCCTGAAAAGTGGTCCTCCCGGAGGTATGGCTTCGAGCCATGTTGGAGTTGACCCCGTTTGTGGTCCACGGCCTATGCAAGTTCTCGGGCTGTGACAGCTTGGTTGGCGAAGGCTCGGGGCGTCAAGCCGCCCAGGGCCGTGTGGGGTCGATCTTCGTTGTAGTGGCACCTCCATTCCTCGATGCGGTCGCGGGCATCAGCCAGAGACAGGAACCAAGAGGCGTTCAGGCATTCCTCTCGTAGGCGGCCGTTGAACGACTCGACGTAGGCGTTGTCGGTGGGCTTGCCCGGTCGGGAGAAGTCGATCTCGACCCCGTTCAGGTAGGCCCACTGGTCGAGCATGCGACCGGCGAACTGCGGCCCATTGTCGACCCGCAAGCTCTTGGGCCGTCCCCTCAGCTTGACCAAGGCGTCGAGCGCCTCGGTCACTTGGTAGGCGCGGAAGTTGGCTCTCGGTGTGAGCGAGAGCGCCTCTCGCGTGTGGCAATCGACGATGGTCAAGATCCGGAATGGACGTCCGTCGAAGATGCGGTCGGATACGAAGTCCATCGCCCAGACCTCGTTGGGCCCACCGATCCCTGGCCTACCCTGACGATACCGCCAAGCCCGCTTGCGCTTAGGCAGCTTTGACCGGATCGATAGCCCCTCGTCGCGGGTTGTTCCGGTAGGTGCGCTTGTGGTTCACCTCCCAGCCCTCCCGTCGCAGCAAGATGTGCAGCCGTCGATAGCCGTAACGGACCCGTGCGGCGGCCAGCTCCTTCAACCGCATCCGCAGAGCGACTTGCGGGTCGGCTCGCTTCCTGTAACGCTGGGACGAACGGCCGAAGCCGGTGGCCTGGCAGGCCCGACGCTCACTGATGTCGTAGGTCACCTGCAAGTGACCGGCGACTTCACGGCGAACGGCGGGCCTCACCACTTTCGTTTGAGCACGTCCTGCAGCATCGAGCGGTCCAGCGTCAGGTCAGCGACCAGCCGCTTGAGCTTACCATTCTCGTCCTCCAGCTGCTTGAGCCGTCGGATCTCCGGCACGCCCATGCCGACGAACTGCTTCTTCCAGCGGTAGAAGGTCGGCTCAGATACGCCCATCTTCCGGCAAACTTCGTCCACCGAGGCGCCGTTCTCCGCCTGCCGCAGGGCGAAGGCGATTTGTTCATTCGTGAAGCGTTTGCGAGGCATGGCATCCACCCTCCTTCAGGGTTCAGGATGCCCGAAAAACTTGCGCTCAGCGCGGACCAGTTTGCTGGGTTAGGGTCACTCTATCATCACTACTATAATCAAGCCCGATGTAGCTGCGCGACCAAAATCGCTCAATCTATCTCTGCGTAAACACACAAATACTGGGACAGTTCAGCTCCGGTCTTTCTTGCGGCCTATGGCACGGCTTGCGACAATCCTTTCAGGGCATCCTATCTGAGACCACGTGACGAGTGACTATATCAAAAAGTCATTGGCATGAAAGTCGCCGACCTTGTGGTTGAGGAACGTGACCTGACTGCCGTCCGCGAGGCTCAGCAGCGTGTCAGACCCTTCCTGCGTGAGTGCTGCACGGACCTCTCTAAAATTCGCATAGCTAAAGCTGGTTAGATCGACCACATCGTGCGTGGCTCCGCTGGTTACGAAGTCTGTGATGACGTCATGACCAGTGCCGCGCTCGAACACAAAGGTGTCTGCCCCTGCCCCGCCGGTGAGATAGTCGTTCCCGGCCTTACCGTTGAGGATGTCGTTGCCCTTCCCGCCAACGAGCAGGTTGGCCAATCCGTTGCCGGTGCCGGTCAGATTCGTGCCCAGCAGCTTCAGGTTCTCGACGTTGGCTGAGAGCGTATACGAAACCCAGCTCTCGACGGTGTCGATGCCCTCGCCTGCAAGTTCCACTACGCTGTCACCTGCATCATCGACCTCGTAGATATCGTCGCCTAATCCTCCCTTCATAATGTCTTGGCCACCGCCACCTTTCAGCACGTTGTTGCGGCTATCGCCCAGCAGCGTATCATTGCTGTTGGTTCCCATCGTCCACGTCTCAGAAGTGCCGGAGGATGCAGGCTGGGTCGGGTACGCGACTGGCTGTTCTGGAGAAGTTGGTGAGTTTGGCCCGGACGTGGAAAAGCCAAAATGCCTGGCCGTGAAGTCGCTGATCTTGTGGTTGAGGAAGGTGACGCTGCCCTCGTCGGAGAGCGTGAGCAGCGTGTCCGCGCCCACCTGGGTTAGCGCCGCCCGGACCTGGGCGAAGGAGGCGAAGTCGTAGCCCGAGAGCTTGACCACGTCCTGCTGCGTGCCGCTGGTGGCAAAATCTCGCACCACATCGTGGCCAGAACCGATCTCGAACACGAAGGTGTCAGCGCCTGCCGCACCCGTGAGCCAGTCGTTGCCGCCCTTGCCGTTGAGGATGTCGTTGCCCGCTCCGCCGGTGATGCCGTTGGCGAGCTCGTTCCCGATGCCGGTCTGACCTGTGCCGAGCAGCTTCAGGTTCTCGACATGAGCCGAGAGCGTGTAGGTCGGTGCCCAGCTCTCAACTGTGTCGATGCCCTCGTTGGCGTACTCGATGACAACGTCTTTGGGCCGGTCGACCACGTAGGTATCGTCGCCCAGGCCACCCTTCATCGTGTCCTGACCACCGCCGCCGTTGAGCGAGTTGTTGCGCGCATCCCCCACCAGCGTGTCGCTGCCGTTCGTGCCCACCACCCAGTTCACAGGCGCAGCCGAGGCCGGCGCATCGTGGCTCTCGGTGACCGTCAGCGACACCTTGGTCACGTTGCCGGCACCCTTGCCGTCGCGTGGAACGTAAGTGAAGCTGTCGGTCCCGCTGTAGTTCGTGTCGGGCGTGTAGATGAGCGAACCGTTCGTGTTCAGCGTGAGCTTGCCGTGCGCCGGACCATCCACCAACATCGCTGTCAAAGCATCACCGTTGGCGTCCGTGTCGTTGGCGAGCACCCCCAGTAGCTTTGTGAGGGTCAATGTGGCGTTCTCCTGCACAGAATAGGCATCGGTCTTGCCGACTGGAGCGATATTGCCGGTGTCGTGCGTATCGCCGAACGCGTCGATATAAGCTGCAGCCGCATTGGGCTTGGTGCCGGTGCTGAGCGCGCCGGCAAAGTCAGCATTCGAGTTCCAGTAGGACTGGTAGGCGACGTTGTGGGTCTCCATCCAGGTGGCGAACTTGGCGATGTAGGGGCCGGCCTTGTCCGACATGACGCCCCATTCGGGGATGGCGATGAGCTTGCCGTGAGCCTTGGCGAAGCTGTCGAGCCAGTTCAGGCCGTAGTCGCGCTTGAGCATGGAGTCGAAGGCGGCGTTGGGGTCCTTGGGATCCCAGGCGGTGTTGTAGTAGATGTCCATGGTAATGTAATCGACATAGGCATCGCCGGGATAGGCCTTGGCCGGGTTCATACCCTGGTTGCCGACGTTGACGTTCCAGTCGAAGGCGAACTTGTCGGAGACGGAGCGGAAGGCATCGACCATGCCGCGATAAGCCTGGATGTAGGCCTGCTCGTTGCCCTTGGCTGCCCAGGGCATCCATCCGCCGTTGAACTCCTCACCAAAGCGCACCACGATCTGGCTGTCGCTGGAGCGGGTGGCGAGGATGTTCTTGGCGGCCTCGACCCAGTACTCCTTGTAGCTACCGGCAGCTGCGGCGCTGAGGCTGCCGCCATTGGCGAACATTGGGATAGTCCAGTAGATTGGTTTGTTCAGCTGGCTGACTTGGCTCCCCGCCCAGCTAATGCTGGTCTCATAGTCCGACCAGTTCGCCCGTCCGGTATGGACCTGGAGATAGTCGACGTTCCGGCCCAGCCAATCCTCGAACTGCAGCACGCTCTTAGCGGAATTACCGATATAGGCTCCAAGCTTCGTCAATGCACTCGTCCTCAATTTTACTGTCTATGCTCTAGCTTCATGTCGCAGTCGCATGCTTATGCACAATGCGCACAACCCAAGCAGCGCAAAAGCATGTCACTACTTGAATGAAACCAAGCTCTATCTAGCAAGCCATGCAGAACAGGTGCCATTTCGAGCAAATCGAATGCTTAGATTTGTCGTTACGCACGGGAACATGCATCTTGCAAGGCCAAGCGTAGGATCAGAGATTGATACGGCAACGCGACTAATCAAAGGTTAACGTAAAAACTAGGATAGTCCACCCGTTGCATGCCGCAACGCAGCAACCCGGGGCATAGAGTTGCGGATATACCGCAGTAGGGTTGACAAACATAGATTCCATTCGTTCAGCGAACAACTCGCGTTTTTGTGAAAATTATGTTTACATCAACAAAGGCGTGATGTGCTGAGATCAGGCTCAGACTATTTTCCAGCCGAGCATCTCTGAGAGGAGCATGCTTCGAGCGGACAAACGGATGATTCGCTCTACTGATATCAAGTTTTCAGTGTAGCCGATTTTCATCTGTATTTTAGATATCAGCTGACGCATCTTTTCAGGCTTGCCGACCGGACACCACGAAGAACCGCGTCATTGCGGATTTTGGCTGTCGGTTTGACGGCGGTCGCAACTTTGGTGGGCTCGGTTTGGGTTTCTGGCAGTCCGGCGGTAGTCGTGAAGGGCTCAGGGCTCCATCCCGCGGTTGCCTCAGGCCGCCACTGGCCGGGCTTCGATCCAGAGGAAGCGCTTAAGGTTGTAGGCGAGGTTGGCGAGCCCGATTGAAGCGGGGCAAGGCGCGGCCCGCCAAGGCGAACGGTGCGAAGGCCAAGGTCGAAATCGCCATCCCAGTGTTCGGGTACAAGACGCACGTCTCGATCGGTCGCAGGCACGGTCATGGGGCCGTCGAAGAGCGCGGTCGCGGTCAGGCTGAACCGCCCCGGGTTTCCCGGAGGCTGTCTGGTTTGGATCAAGCGGCCAAGGCTTGCACCTCGGTCTGGGCATAGTAGTGCGCTTCGGCTTCGGCGGGAGGGATATTCCCGATGGGTTCGAGCAGCCGGCGGTGATTGAACCAGTCGACCCATTCGAGGGTGGCGTACTCGACGGCCTCGAAGCTCCGCCATGGGCCGCACCGAAGGATGACTTCGGCTTTGAATAGGCCGTTGATCGTCTCGGCAAGGGCATTGTCGTAGGAGTCGCCGACGCTGCCGACGGAGGGCTCGACCCCAGCCTCGACGAGCCGCTCGGTGTAGCGCAGCGCCAGGTACTGCGAGCCCCTGTCGCTATGATGCACGAGCCCGCCGCCCTGGAGGGGGCGACGCTCGTGCAGGGCCTGCTCCAGGGCATCGAGCACGAAGGCGGCGCGGGCGGTTCGAGAGACCCGCCAGCCGACGATGCGGCGGGCGAAGACGTCGATCACGAAGGCCACATAGACGAAGCCGGACCAGGTCGCGACGTAGGTAAAATCCGCGACCCACAGGGCGTTCGGGCGCGGGGCCTTGAATTGGCGGTTGACCCGGTCGAGCGGGCACTTCGCTGCCGGATCGGGGATCGTCGTCCGCACCGTCTTGCCCCGCACGACACCCTTCAGGCCCATCGCCCGCATCAGTCGGGCGACGGTGCACCGGGCCACCCTGATCCCATCCCGGCCGAGTTGCCGCCAGACCTTGCGTACGCCGTAGACGTGGAAGTTCGCCTCGAACACGCGCTGGATCTCGACCATCAGCGCCGCGTCGCTCCGGGCCCGTGCCGGGAGCCTGCTGGGATCGGCGCGCCGTGCGGCATGAGCATGGTATGTCGACGGGGCGATCGGCAGCACCTTGCAGATCGGCTCGACCCCGTAGGCATCGCGGTACTCGTCGATGAACGCCTTCATCGTTTGAACGGGCGGTCGAGCTCCGCCATCGCAAAATACGCGCTCGCCTTCCTCAGGATCTCGTTCGCCTGCCGGAGTTCGCGAACCTCCCGCTCCAGCGCCTTGATCCGCTCGCGCTCGTCCGTCGTCGGGCCGCCCGCTGACCTTGGTCCCGCTCGGCTTGCCGAACCCAGTTCCTCAGCGTCTCGCCCGAGCAGCCGATCTTGGCAGCGATCGATTGCATCGCGGCCCAGGGCGAGCCGTACTCGCCCTGATGCTCCTGGACCATCCTGACCGCCCGCTCGCGGACCTCAGGGAAGAAGGGTGGGATATGCTTCGTCATGGCTCCAGTCTCTCAAGTGTTGGAGCCTCCGAAAATCCCGGGGCGGTTCAGTCCTGCGCCAGCGCATTGAAGCCGATCCCGCGCTGGCCACTCCATCTTACAGACCGCTCAAGCCCGGCATCCTCCGGAAAGCCCTTCGCATCGTCGTGGACGCCAAGGAGGTCTCACAACCAGACACGTCTGGCTCGGCTTGGTGATATTGGCACCGAACTCGCCACGGTGCTGGTCCGCGAGGCGCTGTACCGATCCTTCGCCACGCGCAAACAGGTGGCCGCCTATGCCGGCCTCACGCCGAGTCCGTATGCCAGCGGGGACCGGCAGCGCAACCAAGGTATCTCCAAGGCCGGCAACTCGCTCTCGCGCAAGTCTATGATCGAACTGGCCTGGCTGTGGCTGGGCTATCAGCCCGGTACCGGGCTTGTACGCTGGTTCGTCGAGCGAGTTGGAACCGGGCGCATCCGCAAGATCACGGCGGTTGTCCTGGCGCGCAAGTTGCTGGTCGCTCTGTGGCGCCATCTTACCACCGGGTTGGTTCCGGAGGGCGCGCGCCTGAAAGCCGTCTGAGAGATCAAGGTTCGTCCGCCAGCCGGTCGACGGCACGTCAGTGGAGCGGGGTCGGTGTGTGGTCGGAGTTCGACGGGGTTTGCTGCCGTTGCCAAAGATGGGCCCCACCGCCCAGAGCCGGTTCGCCTCACATGAGGTATCTTGGTGAGGAACACCTTGTTCCGCCGGATACGAGTGGATCAGCGAGCCCAGAGCTCGCGCGACAAACCCGGCCCCCCGCTCGTTCGAAACAGCGATTGCCGCCCATCTTGCAGAAACGCCCCATACGAGTCGAGCTCAGGCTGCGGCAATTGTTCGGGTAAAAGAAATTTTGCGTCAAAATCACTGACCGGGACCGGGTTTGATTGGCCCGCAAGGAGTAGGAAAAAGAGCCCGGCACCTCATGCTACTCAATAGGTTGATGAGCTGCATGCGATATACGAACAAAGCCATCATCAGCAGGGAGATAACGCCAACTGCAGCCGAGGCGAGGAGGCTGGGAATATGCTGCTGTGGCTCCAGCGAGGTGTTTCGATAAATCATGACACTGGTGAGCATGATCGCAGAGAGCAAGATCGGGACTAAGATCGCACGAAGCTGCCGTCCGACCGAGATTCTACCGAACCGTTGCATGAGGTAGAGGCTCAATGGGGCGATGACGACGATGCGAGAGCCCCACGCATACGTAATGGCTATGGCGTCGAGCCCCTTCGTCAGCCCCACCGCCGTAAGGGTGACGAAGCCGGCGAGTGCGGTGAGTGGTACCATCACGTATGGATGACCGGCCGCCCTTAGAAACGCTCCGGTAAACGCCGTCGCATAGGTAAACACGCCCGACAGGCATAGGACTTGGATCAAGGGGATGGCACCAATCCACTGTTCCCCGTGTAGCAGGGGCACCCAATCCGGAGCAGTTGCAAAGAGGCCAAGAAAGGCCGCCGACGCCAGAAGGCTCATCCCTTCGCTAGCCTGAAGAAAGGCACTCTTCATCCGCTCTGGGTTGTCGCGCAGGGCCGAGAAGGTCGGCAGTCCTAAGCGCGCCACCAGGATGCCGAGGATGTTGCCGATCATCTCCGTGGCACGCGTGGCAAGACTTACGAACCCGAGCGTTTCTACCCCGTGGATGACGCCGACCAGGATGAGGAATACGCGGCTCATCGCGGCCCACAGGGTACCCTCGAGCATCACCGGCAAACCGAATCGCAATAGGTCTCTCAGATGCGCCCAGGACATCTTTCGGCGCGGCCACCGAGAAGTTGTACTCCACAGTACGACCGTTGCGACGAGGTTTTGAAGCACTCCCGCAGCAACGACACTCCAAACGCCCGCTCCCCACAAAGCAAGACCAACAGCTGACAAAACGTAGGTGATTTTGCTCAACAACACTCGTTTTGCGATCGTTCGTGAGCGCAGCTTGCGCTCCAGCATCGCCATGGGGACGAGATTGAGACCAGCAAACAGGCAGGCCGTCCCCTCAATCCCGAGGATTAAACCAAGCGAATGCTCACGACCAAGCAGTTCAAGGTACGTGCCAGCGATGACACAGCTTGTGAAACCTGTGAAACCCAGGAGGAGGCTGCCCCAGAATGCGCTGTCGTAATGGAGGACTTGAATGGGCCTTTTTTGAACAAGGGCTTCGCCTAAACCTGCTCCGCAAACGGCTTGGATCAAGAGAACGGCCGACTGTGCGTAGGCAATAAGGCCAAATTCTGTTGGGCTGAGTAGCCGAGACAACACCACAAGGGAGATGATGCTGATCGCGGCCGACCCAACTGAGTCGAGCGCTGCCCAAGGTATGGCTCTTGCGACCTTATGTCGTTGCACTTGGGCACCACGAGAAAATCTGAAAATCTGTGTTTCAATTAGCAAGCTTCCGTAGAACGCCTGCAGGCCTGAAGTCAATTAGATCGCATCATTGTGATGAATGGTTACGTGGCCACGCTAAGGCTAATTTTTGCTCTGCTCCATTGATAAGTGCCGATTTAGGCGCCGTTCCATGGGGCTCGAGTCATCCGCTTGACGAGGATCAGCGTTGCGGCGAGGACGAAGACGGCGAGCGCAGAGGACGAGGTGGCCTCGTGATCGCGGGCCAGCCTGCGTTAGAGGGAGATTCAGCTGAGGCTGCGTTCGATGATCCACTGCCTAGTGCAGTGACGCGGACGGAGGATTCACGCGGACGATGAGACGTGTGAGTCTGGGCAATGGCTCAGACGGTATGCGTGCTCCTCGATGCGACCGACGCGGCACGGCTGGCTGCGATTGCCAGCGACCGCTCCCGCCCGCTCAAACACACCCAGCGCGCCCGCATCGTCCTGCGCTCGGCGGAGCGCTTGAGTGTCCAAGACGTCGCTCGGCGGGCGGGCGTCAGCCGCCCGGCCGTATGGCGCTGGCAGCGGCGCTACGCCGAGGCGGGCGTCGAAGGTCTGCTGCGCGACAAGACGCGTCCGCCCGGGACACCACCCCATTCGACCGAGACGGTGGCCGAGGTGCTGGCGCTGACCTGCTCGGAGCCGCCGGGCGAGGTCACGCACTGGACCGGCCGTGCCGTGGCCCGCGCTGTCGGGAACTCGTTGCGCGCCGTGCAACGGATCTGGGACGCTCACCGCCTCCAACCGCATCGACTGCGCACGTTCAAGCGCTCGCGCGACCCGGCCTTCGCCGCCAAGGTCGAGGATGTCGTCGGCCTCTACATGGCTCCACCCGCCCACGCGGTGGTGCTGTCCCTCGATGAGAAGAGCCAGATCCAGGCACTGGAGCGGACCCGCCCTGACCGTCCGCTCGCCCCAGGCCATCCCGCCGCCCAGACCCACGACTATACCCGTCACGGCACCACGACGCTGTTTGCCGCCCTCGACGTCCTGGCGGGCACCGTGCTCGGCCGCTGCATGCAGCGCCACCGGAACGGTGAGTTCATCCGGTTGCCGGGACGCCGTCGAGGGTGCCGTCCCGCCCGGCAAGGCGATCCACGCGATCCTCGACAACGTCGCCACCCACAAACATTTGAAGGTACGCGCCTGGCTCGCCCGGCACCCGCGGCTTCACCTTCCACTTCACTCCGACCTCGGCCTCGTGGCTCAACGCCGTCGAGGGCTTCTTCTCAGCGCTGACCCGTCGTCGGCTGCGACGCGGCTCCTTCACCGGCGTCGTCGACCTGCAGGCAGCGATCAAACGCTACATCGCCGAGCACAACCGGAACGCCAAACCCTTCGTCTGGACCAAGCCAGCCACCCACATCCTCGCCGCCGTCAGCCGATCCCCTGAACCATCCGTCTGAGTCAGTGCACTAGGCCGCGGCAGAGGCCAGATCCGCCACGTTTTCAGATTTTATTAACCGCCTGAAGTCCGAAGCAGACCCCGAGCAGTTGGTTCTGCTCGCGGACCGTCCACGCACCGGCCAACCCAAAACCCTTGCGCAGCCAGAGCATGGCCTCGAAGCCTTGGATCGTGCGCCGGGCCGTGTGGAATGACCGGAAGCCGCCGATCCGGGGCATGTTCTTCTTCACCCGGAAGTGATCGCTCTCGATACCCTGCTGCAGATGCTTGGTGACGTAGTGGGCGGGCGCGCGGGGCAGTAGGCCCTCCTTGCGGCTCTCAGCGATAGCCGGCGGGTAGGTCCCGGCGCCATCGGTACCAACACGATCCGGGGCAAAGAGGGGTTCGGCCGAAAGCACCTTGCGCAAAAAGCGCTTGGCCGCGTCGAGGTCGCGCCGGGCGGTCAGGAGGAAGTCGATGGATGTGCCGTGCTTGTCGATGGCCCGGTACAGGTAGCGCCACTTACCGCGCACCTTGATGTAGGTTTCGTCGATACGAACCGAGCCGCAATGCGGTTTGCGGAGCTGGCGTAGCCGCTTCTCGATCAGTGGTGCATAGGCGAGCACCCAGCGGTTCAGGGTGCTGTGGTCCACCTCCAGGCCGCGCTCCAGGAAGAGCTCCTCGATGTCACGGTAGCTCAGCGGATAACGCAGGTACCAGGAAACGGCCTGCACGATGAGCGCCGCCTCGTAGTGCCGGCCCCTGAAGTCGGCCTTGGCGCGCTGTTTGAGCTTGGCGGCGATGGCGGACAGGATCATGAACAGCCTCCGGAACGGAAGGCGCCATGCAGGCTGTATGGTCAACGCGGGGTAAACGCCCGCGCGACCGCGTTTGCGACAGGCCCTTCAGCCCTGACCCACGGCACAACGCCCCGGCTTATAAGCCGGGGCGTTCGTCATTTCGGCGAGTTTTATGCTTCGGCAACCGTCACCAAACAAGGTAGGCACCATGTCACTAAAACGGTCGTTTATCCGACAACGTTTACCTTACTGACTAGGCGCTCGCCGAATTTGATCGATGCTACTGTCTGACAAATCGGAAGCTACGGTGATTACGCGCGACCGCTTTTGAAGCTGGATCGCTGCGATCTTCGGCATGTCGTTTGATTTGCTCTGAACCACAGCAGGCTTAGGCGCCGCTTTTTCACTAACCTGCGTAGGACTACGCTTGAAATAGGGTTGCCGTTCCGGCCCGCATCCCTCGCAGATGGATACGAGCCAGGACTGCCAGAGACCGTTAGTTTTCTCGCGCATAGACTCCGCTCTCTCGCGGTGCACAGAGGCGATCTTGAAAGTATCGAGATCTAACTGTTGAGTAAGCTTCGTAGAAGCTTCAAGTTCATTCACTCTCGCACCATCAGATTCTTGAGCAAGCGACGGGCCCGTAACAAATATCAACACAGTGGCGGCGGAGAGCAAACGCATGGTTAAGTCCTTTTGAGACCCAACTGCGCATTCGGGTTTGTGTTCAAAACGATTTTGACGCTTCACGAACGCGATACAGATCGCCAAGAGACTCGTACGTTTGACAGTCACAGCTTCTAGAGCGGAATTGCAACTTCAACGATTGAGTCTGAATAACGGTCGTTTTCCCTACAAGAGAGACAGGCAATGCAGGCGGAAGAGCTTTTCTACGTCATAGACCTTCGCCCGGAATGGACCGTGAACCCCTGCATAACGCTGTGGCGCCCCAACGACTCAGGTTACGCCTACCCCCGCGCATGGGCGGGAAAGTACACCCGCAAGCAAATTGATGAGGGCGGCGAACACTACGCAACGAAAGGGGGCGGTCGATACTATCAGAGGTTCGCTGTTACCTGCGAAACCGTCGAGCAGATGGCCGCGCCTCTTTCCGAAAAGATTGTCGACTGCTGGAAAGAAGGGCCTCATATCTTAAACAGCGGCAAAGCTCGGGTGGCGCTTCGCCGCGCCAGATACCAGCCGGCGGCCGATTTAACGAACGCACCGCTGGCGTAGGCGAAACGTTCGTAAGCCTGACGTCTAAACCCGTCAGGAAAGCCTATCCCAAGTTCACCTTCGACTAAGGAGTGGTACGCAGCTGCCGGCAGCGTGCACGCCCCTTCTGGATCAAGCTCAGCGTTCTGATGTGAGACGCAGGATCCGGCCATGATCCTCGTCGGTCAGTAGGTAGACAGAGTCGTCTGGCCCTTGGACAACATGCCGGATACGCTCACCCATTGGAATGCGTTCCTCTCCCGACACTCGCGATCCGTTGAGCGTGAGGCGGATCAGCGCCTGAGAGGCGAGCCCGGCCAGCAGAAGGTTCCCACGCCAGGCAGGGATAGCCTTGCCCGTGTAGAAGGTCATGCCCGAAAACGAGATTGAGGGGGTCCAGTGTTGAATGGCGTCAGCTAGGTCTGGCCGTGTCGGTGGTTTCGGGATTGAGCGACCGTCCACGTGCTCGCCCCAACTCACCAGGGGCCAGCCGTAGTTGTGGCCTGGTTCGATGATGTTGATCTCGTCCCCGCCGGTCGGACCAAACTCACCCTCCCAGAGTGCGCCTGTATCTGGGTGGATCGCGAGACCTTGGATATTGCGGTGACCGTAGGACCAAATCTCAGGCCGAGCACCCTGGCGGTTTGCGAATGGATTGTCGAACGGCACTAATCCATCCGGGTTGATGCGGATGATCTTTCCCATGTCGGCGGAGAGGTCTTGGGAGAGGTCACTATTGAAGCGGTCGCCAGTCGATATGAACAGCTTGCCGTCAGACGTGAAAACAAGGCGTGAGCCAAAATGGTGGTAATCACTAGTGCCTACAGGCTGCTGTCGAAAGATGACCTGGAAATTCTCCAAGGCAGTACTAGCCGGGTTGAGCCGTCCGCGTCCGGCGGCCGTAGCCGCGCCGTCCTCACGCGGTTCGCCGTAGGTCAGATAGACGAGGCGGTTCTCGGCAAAGCCGGGATCGAGTGCCACGTCTAGGAGACCGCCCTCTGCGATATGGACTGATGGTGTGCCATCGAGCGGGCGCGAGACCTCGCCCTCCGCGGAAACGACGCGCAAGTGGCCGGCCCTCTCGCTGACCAGCAGACGTCCGTCCGGTAAGAAGGCTAAGCCCCAGGGATGATCGAGTCCGCCTGCGAGGGTCTCGACAATGATGTCGGTCTTTTCTGTCTTGAGGCACTGCTGCGGCTTCCCGGTGGCAGCCACCGAGATCAGAGCGAGCAAGCTGCCAGTGAGCAAAGTCGATCGTATCACAATCCCTCCGAGCCCTACTTCACTCTGCAACCACGGAACTCTGCTGAAGGATCAATCACGCCGAACGAGGTTTTGGCCGCGAGGTGTTCGACACTCTGGCAATTCATGTGGCTTGTCCGAAAAGGAGGGTTTTAGGCGAGCATAGATAGGAGGTCGCTGATCCTGCTGTTCCCGGCGAAGCGGGCGAATAGTTCGAGGCTGACGTCCACCATCCGCTTAGTTTTCGAGACCACGATGGAGCGACGTCGGAAGCGGGCCAGCCAGTGCCGCGGGACGCGCGTTGTCCCGCTCGACGCCGTGAGTTTCGTCCGTGCCGGCATAGCGCTGCCCGACGGGCAGGAGCACGTCATAGACGGCGTAATCGTCTGTGCAGTAGAGCCGGGTGCGCCAGCGCGTGAGCCGCTCGATCAGGCGCTCGCAGGTGGCCTTGTCACGACCGCCACACTCCCAGTCTACGAGCTGCCCTGAAGCACGATCCCAAACTTTCCAAATCCAGAGCGGTTCGGACTTTTTTTGAGATAGTGCCACATCTCATCAAGCTCGATCACCACCGCCCGGCCTTCCGGCTCGGGCTTCTGCGCGTAGGCGGCCGCGAACTGCTCCAGCCAGGCTTGGATCGTGGGTGTCGAAACACCAAGCAACTTGGCGGTGCGGTTCATCGACAAGCCGCTGACATAGAGCAGAACCGCAGTGGCTTTCATGACCAGCGGCTTGCCGCGGGCGGGCGTGTCGGTGAAGTTCAGGCTGCAGGCTTTGCACCGATACCGCTGCTTGGAGCGCATCAGCCCGTTCTTGACCTGGTCCTCGCTCCCGCACCGCTTGCACCGCAGCCCCATGGTCGACCTCCTGACAGACGTAGGCTCGTTGGCAGGGCAGACGAAAGGCCAAGTCGTCGCTCAATGGCGCGACAAATCCGGAAATCCTCGCGCAGCAAATTTTCATGATGATATGCTAATAGTTGTCGCGCAAAAGCCAGTAGCGTCTGACGTATGAAGAGACGGCGAACGTACGTCGAGCGCTCTACTCGTTTATAGCATTACCTGGGCACTTCAACGGATTCTGATGCGTTGTCTGCTCTCAAGATGGATTGGGGCAGCGTTAGATCTGGATCGCGAGGGAATGGACTGATCGGCCCCCACGCGGTGGTCCAAGGGTAAAGTTAGTGCGCGGTAGGCCTGGAGTTGACCCCGTTTGTGGTCCACGGCCTATGCAAGTTCTCGGGCTGTGACAGCTTGGTTGGCGAAGGCTCGGGGCGTCAAGCCGCCCAGGGCCGTGTGGGGTCGATCTTCGTTGTAGTGGCACCTCCATTCCTCGATGCGGTCGCGGGCATCAGCCAGAGACAGGAACCAAGAGGCGTTCAGGCATTCCTCTCGTAGGCGGCCGTTGAACGACTCGACGTAGGCGTTGTCGGTGGGCTTGCCCGGTCGGGAGAAGTCGATCTCGACCCCGTTCAGGTAGGCCCACTGGTCGAGCATGCGACCGGCGAACTGCGGCCCATTGTCGACCCGCAAGCTCTTGGGCCGTCCCCTCAGCTTGACCAAGGCGTCGAGCGCCTCGGTCACTTGGTAGGCGCGGAAGTTGGCTCTCGGTGTGAGCGAGAGCGCCTCTCGCGTGTGGCAATCGACGATGGTCAAGATCCGGAATGGACGTCCGTCGAAGATGCGGTCGGATACGAAGTCCATCGCCCAGACCTCGTTGGGCCCACCGATCCCTGGCCTACCCTGACGATACCGCCAAGCCCGCTTGCGCTTAGGCAGCTTTGACCGGATCGATAGCCCCTCGTCGCGGGTTGTTCCGGTAGGTGCGCTTGTGGTTCACCTCCCAGCCCTCCCGTCGCAGCAAGATGTGCAGCCGTCGATAGCCGTAACGGACCCGTGCGGCGGCCAGCTCCTTCAACCGCATCCGCAGAGCGACTTGCGGGTCGGCTCGCTTCCTGTAACGCTGGGACGAACGGCCGAAGCCGGTGGCCTGGCAGGCCCGACGCTCACTGATGTCGTAGGTCACCTGCAAGTGACCGGCGACTTCACGGCGAACGGCGGGCCTCACCACTTTCGTTTGAGCACGTCCTGCAGCATCGAGCGGTCCAGCGTCAGGTCAGCGACCAGCCGCTTGAGCTTACCATTCTCGTCCTCCAGCTGCTTGAGCCGTCGGATCTCCGGCACGCCCATGCCGACGAACTGCTTCTTCCAGCGGTAGAAGGTCGGCTCAGATACGCCCATCTTCCGGCAAACTTCGTCCACCGAGGCGCCGTTCTCCGCCTGCCGCAGGGCGAAGGCGATTTGTTCATTCGTGAAGCGTTTGCGAGGCATGGCATCCACCCTCCTTCAGGGTTCAGGATGCCCGAAAAACTTGCGCTCAGCGCGGACCAGTTTGCTGGGTTAGGGTCACCGGGCACGACGTCATCACGGACTTTGCCGCCGGCAGCACCGGGCATGACATCGTGAAGCTCCTCGGCTTCGGCTACTCGTCATTCGCTCAAATCCAAGCAGCCCTGGTGCAAGCGGATGAGAATGTGCAGCTGAAGCTTCAGGACGGCAGCTACGTTAGCTTCCTCAAGACGAGTGTCAGCCAGTTTGATGCGGGCGACTTCGTGCTGTAGGCGCTCGCGCGCTCGACGCCTCCAGCCCCGAACCACAACACAGCGCCCTGGCTTATGAGCTGGGGCGTTCTTCGTTCAGCATGAGACTGATAATCCGCAGCTGTTTTAAGGCGCTATCCCCGGCGGAATGTTCCAAACGTCATCGTGAAAGCTGTAAATAAAACGATTGTTTTCCTTTCATATCGAGTTTTAGCACTGGAGACGGTCTTTTCGGGAGGGTTTTAGGGCTGCATAGATGACCTACCTTCTGGACCCTTGGGGTCTATAGGCGGTTGGTTGGTATCAGACTTCAGTAACACTACGTCCCCGATCTTCAGTTTGAACTGATGGCTGATTGGAGTTAATGAAGCGCCGCCGTCCCGCATACTGATTGTCTCCAACCCGCGCAAAGTTAAAGTGCGATGTGTCCCGCGGTCGTACGCGCTGGCCATTTAGTATCAAACGCCGTTCGAGCTTGTGCTGTTCCATTTCAAGCAAGATGAGATCCTGTTTGATTACTACTCTAGACGGCGGGACGTGGAGGAACCCGGTGTAGGCCGGATCACCGCACTGGACTCCCGTGCGACAATCGATGAGGCCGGGCGCTTCGCTCACTGCCGCGACGTTTGCGCCCACTTCGGCCTGACGCCGCGTCGCTAACAGTATGGGGGACGGCTCGCTCTAGTCCGATCACCAAGACCGGCGACGCACTTATGGCGCCACGCGCCGTACGAGGCCGCCACCAGCATGCCGGTGAACGCCGACGAAGCACTGCGCCCTGTGGAACTGGACCCTGGCTGTCACCATGCGTCGTGTGCTGCAGAAAGCGCGCGTCGCCCCCGCGCGTCGCCTTGCTGTCGTATTGCATTAGATGAGGCGTGATGAAAGCGTGATCCAACCGCAGGGCCGGCTGACCACGATCTGAGCCGACCACAATCGAGTTCCGCGCACGACGCGGAATGGTGTCCCCGTGGGGACGAAGGTTAGGCGATTATAGAGCTGCTCCTGTGCCCGGCATCATTAGATGCCAAGGTCGCGTTAGGGAGATTGGTCCCGCCGCCCTTCAGCACCCCATCCTGAGGCGATATCGGCTCGACCTCGAAGAGGTTCATTTGATCACCGGGGGATCCCATAATCCGTTGACACGCGCATGTTGATCAAAAAGAATGGCAATTTCGATGGCCTCAACGCCTGGCTTCACGACAAGTGCTTACGCTGGAGATCTTCTAGTCGCTGATAGGGAAGCAAATCGCAATGGATCTCTGGCAAAAAAACTCCTGCAACCGCATCCAACCGCTTTCGTCCTTCGGCTATCGACCGCCTGCGCCAGTAAGCTTTCCGGATCTAGCCTTCCGGCAACCCATAGCTGCTACCGTGCTATACCCTCGCAAAGGGCACGGTCCAAGATACTGCTTAGGTCAATTCCAGCGCGGGCGCACCACGAATCATTGTCCGACTCCGACAAGACTCACCACCGCGTCGGCCGAGCGCGACTCTATCGAATGACCGACTGATCGTAGTTCAACGATTCGTATACATAGCCGTTGGTCGAGGCGACACAACCCGTCCGGTAATTGACTCACCTGGACGCCGGGTCAAGCGGTTTCGCGTCCCTTGCATACGGGCTTCTCGCGAGCCCCCGATGGCAGGTCCTCCGCTCCCTCTGCATACGCCTGCGTCACACAAGCGAGGAGAACAAATACCGCTGCGCATCCGACGCGAACTTTGGTCAGACGCACGGGCTTGAAACCTCACATGGGGGCCAGGGCGATCACCCCAGGCTTACGGCGGACGTGACGACCAGAACGGTCCTGACCGGGCGCCTCCGCGACATGACGGTAGATCGGTGTCCACGACAAGGGCCGGGCCCTCTCCGCCCCAGGTGCCGTGGACAGCGCCAAGCATGCGGTGCGATCCATCCGTACGGTCTCAGGCATCATGCCTCTTCCGAAATCATGAATCGCAAAAAGTTCCCTTGTGAGGACCATAAATTTGAAGCTCAAACTTAAGTATACGCTGTCGCAACCCATGTTAATACTTATGCAACCAAGCATAGTCTTGAATAAATTCGGTTTGTTCGCCTTATGTTAATGATCGAATTCCCTGAGTGCCTAATCTCTCGCCATACCTGCTCACGGGTTGCAACGTTTGGAGGCTCGCCTTGACGACGATTTCCGGCACGAACAGCAACGACCAGCTCATCGGCACGAATGCCGATGACATCATCATTGGGCTTCTCGGCAACGACACCATCTCGGATCCCGCCGGCTTCAACCGGATCGATGGCCAGGACGGCAACGATACGATCACGGGCGGGGTGGACTTGGACTTCATCGCCGGTGGCCCCGGGGACGACGTCATCCGCAGTGGTGCCGGATCCGATCAGGTGATCGGCGAGGCGGCTAACGACATCATCTATACCGAGGACGGCGACGATTACGCGGCGGGGAATCCCGGCGACGACATCCTCTACGGCGGCAACGGCAACGATTTCCTCGTCGGCGAAGCAGGCCGGGATGCGGTCTACGGTGAGGCAGGCAACGACTTCCTCGCCGGCGGCGACGATGACGACCGCATCGAGGGTGGCGACGGCGACGACCTCGTCGACGGCGATCTCGGCCACGACACCCTGCTCGGCGGCGCCGGCACCGATCTGGTCTTCGGCGACTACGGCGATGACCGGATGTCGGGCGGTTCCGGCGTCAACACGCTCGATGGCGCGATCGGATACGACACCGCGAGCTTCCAGTTCCAGTTCGGCTCCGCTGGAGCGATTACCTCAGCGGGCTCTCTCGCGGTGATTGCGGGCGCGGACAGCCTTGATACGGTGAAGAACACCGAGGTATTCGAGTTCCAGGACAGGACCATCGTCCAGGCGGACGGTCACGCCGGTGTGGACGATCTCTTCTACCTCAGCCGGAATGGGGACGTCTTCTCGGCGGGCCTCGACGCCGATACGCACTTCGCCGAATACGGATGGCGGGAGGGCCGCGACCCGAACGCCTTCTTCGACACCAAGGGTTACCTCGCTGCGTATGGCGACGTCGCCGCAGCGGGCGTCGATCCTCTCGAGCACTATCTGACCTACGGCTGGAAGGAAGGACGCGATCCCTCCGCGAACTTCGATACCAAGGCGTATCTGGCGCAGAACGGGGACGTCGCTGCCGCTGGGCTCAACCCGCTCCAGCACTTCCTCGAATACGGTGCCGGCGAGGGCCGCCAGGCAGTGGCAGGCGACGGTGTCTTCGCCCAGGCGACGGGTATCGGCATCTACGTCTGAGCTGGCAGCGATCGTCGGCTTCACCAGAACGCAGCAAACGGCCCCGCGCATCCCGTATGCGCGGGGCCGGCCGCATGTCGGCCGGCCGCGCGCCGATGCGGTGGTGAGCGTCAGGGCTCGTCGCGCGATCCGTCGACGGGCGCAGCGACCTTCTCGATATCCAGGGAGAGGTGAGCGCGATAGAGCACCGCCGCCGTGTCGCTGCGCACGATCGCCAGGTAATCCTGCCGTTCGGTATCGGCGCTGAATTCCTGGGCGATCTTGGCCATGATCCGTACGAGTTTTCCGCGCACGGCCGATTCGTCGGCCAGTTCGAAGCCGACCTTGTCCTTGACGAAGTGGGCTCCGTCGTGAAGATCGATGAAATAGCGGGGCATGAAAATCGGGCACCTGTGGGAATTCATCCCACCACTCTGATTAACCTAAGCGGTTCACGGCCGCAGCGCAATCGCCGGCCATGACTTCCGGCCCACCCGTGCATTTCTGTCACGCAGCATGAACCCCTGCGGCTTGACGGGGAACGGGACAGGACGCAGCCGCATGCGGTAACACGGCCTTCCTCCTGCGAATCCTGGCCGCCTTGATGTTCTTTCCGCTGTCGAAGCTGCTCTACTTCCTCATCACGCCGTCGAACGCCCTCACCCTTCTGGTCCTGGTGGGGATCGGCCTCGCGGCGGCTGGGTGGCTACGGCTCGGGCTCGGCCTCGGTGCTTTCGGAGCGATCCTGATCCTCCTCGCCGGGCTCTCGCCGCTCGCCAATCTGGCCGCGCTCCCCCTGGAGGAGCGCTTTCCGTCCTTTACCGACGACGGAGAGCCGGTGACCGGGATCATCGTGCTCGGGGGGGCCATCGACACGCGAACCTCGGCCAACCGGCGCCAACTGGTCCTCAACGATGCCGGCGAGCGCCAGATCGCGATGGTGGCGCTGGCCCGGCGTTATCCGCAGAGCCGCCTCGTCTTCACAGGCGGAAGCGGGAGCCTCGGGGGCAGCCTCGCCTCCGAATCGGAGATCGTCGGGCGCTACGCCGACGAGATGGGCCTGCCGCGCACCCGCCTGATCCTCGAAGATCGTTCCCGCAACACCCACGAGAACGCGGCCTTCACGGCCGACATGGTCAAGCCGAAGCCGGGCGAGCGCTGGCTTCTCGTGACGTCGGCCTGGCACATGCCGAGGTCGATCGGCTGCTTCCGCCAGGCCGGATTCGACGTCACCGCCTACCCGGTGGATTATCGCACCGGGGGCTGGGGCGATGCGTGGCGCCTGAACAGCTTCACGTCCGATGGGCTGATGACCCTCGACCTCATGACCAAGGAATGGATCGGCCTGATCGCGTATCGGGTCGCGGGCTACACCGACGCCTGGCTGCCGGCGCCTCAGGCCTCGTCGCTGTCGGTCGCGACCGGGCCGAGCCGGTAGATCCCGCGGAAATCGTCCGGATCCTCGACGGGCTTGCCCTTGCGCAGGATCGCGACCTCGCCCGCCTTCGTCATGCGCACGGCCACGCGCCGGACCGGCTGCATGAGCGGGCTCCAGTTCTCCGGGTGTGGACCGCCGAGTTCGCGCGCCACTTCGGAGGGACACACGGTCTTGCCGGCGCCGCGCTCGGCGACGAAGCGGAGGATCGTCTCGGCGATGACCTCCTCGGATGGGCCCTTCCGCTCGGGCCGGCCCGTGGCCTTCGCCGCCGGGGGCGCGGGCTTCGGGGCCGGCCTCGGCTCGGGGGCCGGCTTCTTCGGGGAGGAGGTGCGCTGGCGCGTCGGCTTCTTGGGAATCGTCATGGCTTCCACCCCTGCCCTGTCCCGTCGTCTTCCGCCAGGAGGGCGGCGCGAATTCGTGAGGCGAATTGTCGGCGCCACATCACCAGTACCACTGCCGTGGTGGTGAGCATGAGCAGCCAGGGGCTGACGAACCAGCCGAGATAAGCGAGCGCGAAGAAGAAGGCGCGCTGCCCCCGCGCGAAGTGGCTGCCGGCGGCGAGGTTCATCGCGGCGGCCTTGCGGGCGGCGCGTTCCATCTCCTCCTTCGACGCCCCGGAACCCTTCGGCGGCACCGCGCCGAGGAGGATCGCGCCGTAATTGAACAGCCGGTAGGCCCAGGAGAACTTGAAGAACGCGTAGACGAACACGACCGCCAGTCCCGCGACCTTGATCTCCCAGGTGGCCCGCGTGGCGATGCTGCCGAAGGGCAGCGCCCCGAACAGGGTCAGCACGTCGTCCCCGGAGCGCGACAGGGTGAGCACGCCGCCGAGGGCGATGAGGGAGGTGGAGGCGAAGAAGGCGGTGCCGTTCTGGAGCGAGGCGTTGATGGTGGTGTCCACCACCCGGTTGTCGCGTCCGATGAGCTGGCGCGTCCATTCCACGCGCTGCGCGTTCATGATCTGGCTGAGGCTGGTACGCCGCCCGCGCATCCGCGCCACCGCGATACCGTATCCGGCCCAGGCGGCGATGAAGTAGCTCAACGCCGCGAGGTCGAGGAAGGAGAAGTCGGGATAGAGCATCGCATCCGGTCTCGCGGCGTGGGGTCGGCCGCCTGCGCCGGGCGCTACGCGGATGCCGACGCGCTGTCCAGGCACGGCACCGGACGGTTCGTTTCAGCGGATCGCGAATGCGCCGTCCGGGGCATCGCCCGCGCACTCCGTCACCGCGACCTCCGTCACTCGCGCCGACGAAGGTCCCTGCCGGCACGCCTCCAGCACCGTCGCGACGGCGTCCGCTGGCCCCGAGAACAGGGCCTCCACGGAGCCGTCCGCCCAGTTGCGCACGTGGCCGGACAGGCCGAGGCGCCGCGCCTCGCCCTGCGTCCACAGGCGATAGCCGACGCCCTGGACGCGCCCCCGGATCACCACCGACACGGTACGGATCGAATCGGTCATGGCCGCGTCTCCCGGGCTCCCCGCCCCTCACCCTGCGGCCCGCGCAGCCAGGTGCGCAACTCGGCCCGATACGCGAGCGGCAGTTGCGCGGCCTCGGCTGCCGCCAGCACCGATTCGAGGTAGCCCGGGCGCGGTGCTCCCGCAGCGCTGGTCCGTCCGAGATAGATCAGCGCCCGCTTCGAGCCACCCTGCACCGAGACCGGCTGGGTCGCCTTGCTGTAGAGGCCCGACGCCACGCCCTCGTAGCGGTCGAGGGCCGGGACATCGCTCAGGGACAGGTCCCAAAGCACGCCCCAGACACAGGCGCGGGGATCGCGCACCACCGAGGCGTAGCCCTCGCGCATGACGATGAAGCGGTGCCGGTTCAGCCGTCCCTGCCCGATCAGCGTCGAGCGGGGGCAGCGCGTCGCCATGGCGGCGGCGTCCATGTTGGCGCCGTAGGCGAAGTAGAGGGGCACGATGCGTCAGGCGAATTCCAGAATCACCGCGTCGACCGCAAGGCTGTCGCCCTCCTTGGCGGCGATCTTGGCGACCGTGGCGTCGCGCTCCGCCCGCAGCACGTTCTCCATCTTCATGGCCTCGACGATGGCCAGCGCCTCGCCGTTCTTCACCTCCTGGCCTTCCTTCACCAGGATCGCCTTGACGAGGCCCGGCATCGGGCAGAGCACCTGCTTGCCGGAGCCGGCATCCTCCTTGACCGGCATCAGGGCGGCGAGTTCCGCCTCGCGCTTCGTGTAGACCCGCGCCTCCGCCGCCGCGCCCGCATGCTGGAGGGCGACGCCGTTGAGCAGGCCGCGCACCTGCATGGCGACGCGGGTGCCGGCGATCTCGCCCTGCCAGACCGGCTCGCCGGGTCGCCAGTCGCTAGAGACCGTCCAGCTGTTCCCGTCCTCGGACCGCACGATGAGGGTGCCGCCGACGGCCTCCACGGTGACCGGATAGGACTCGCCCGCCAGCACCACGACCCGGTCGCGCTCGAAATGCAGCAGGGCAGGGTCGCGCATCTGGCCGGAAATGCCGCGCTTGCGCTGGTTCAACTGATGGTCGATCGCCGCCGCCGCCGCTGCCATGCGCCGGGCGATCTCGCCCTTCGGCTGCGGGGCCACGAACCCATCCGGGAACTCCTCGGCGATGAAGCCGGTGGAGATGTTGCCCGAGCGCCAGCGCGGATGCGCCATCAGGGCCGACAGGAACGGGATGTTGTGGCGGATGCCCTCGATGGCGAAGGCGTCCAGCGCCTCGCCCTGCGATTCGATGGCCTCGGCCCGGGTCGGCGCCCAGGTGACGAGCTTGGCGATCATCGGATCGTAGTGGATCGCGATCTCGCCGCCCTCCTCCACGCCGGTGTCGTTGCGCACGGTGGCGCCGCCGAACTGCCCCTCGGCCGGCGGCCGGTAGGTGGTCAGGCGCCCGATGGAGGGCAGGAAGTTGCGGGTGGGGTCCTCGGCATAGACGCGGCTCTCGACGGCCCAGCCGTTCAGCTTCACGTCGTCCTGGGCCAGCGGCAGCTTTTCGCCGGCCGCGACCCGGATCATCAGCTCCACGAGGTCGAGCCCCGTGATCATCTCGGTGACCGGGTGCTCCACCTGGAGGCGGGTGTTCATCTCGAGGAAGTAGAACGACTTGTCCTGGCCGGCGACGAACTCCACCGTGCCGGCGGAATCGTAAGCCACGGCGCGTGCCAGCGCGACGGCCTGCTCGCCCATCTTCCGGCGGGTGGCCTCGTCGAGGAGCGGCGAGGGAGCCTCCTCGATGACCTTCTGGTTGCGGCGCTGGATGGAGCACTCGCGCTCACCGAGGTAGATCACGTTGCCGTGCTTGTCGCCGATGACCTGGATCTCGATGTGGCGCGGGTCGGTGATGAACTTTTCCACGAAGACGCGGTCGTCGCCGAAGGACGAGGCGGCCTCGGACTTGGCGCGGGCGAAGCCCTCCGCCACCTCGCCGGCCGAATGCGCGATGCGCATGCCCTTGCCGCCGCCGCCGGCGGACGCCTTGATCATCACCGGATAGCCGATCTCGTCCGCGATGGTGACCGCGTGCTCGGGGCTCTCGATGACGCCGAGGAAGCCCGGCACGGTGGAGACGTTGGCGGCCGAGGCCGCCTTCTTCGATTCGATCTTGTCGCCCATCGCCGCGATGGCGCCGGGGTTCGGGCCGATGAAGACGATGCCGGCGGCCTCCAGGGCGCGGGGGAACGATTCGCGCTCGGACAGGAAGCCGTAGCCGGGATGCACCGCCTGCGCGCCGGTCTGCCGGCAGGCCTCGATGATCTTCTCGGCGAGCAGATAGGACTGCGCCGCCGGGGCCGGACCGATATGCACGGCCTCGTCGGCCATGGCGACGTGCACCGCATCGCGGTCCGCGTCCGAGTAGACCGCCACCGTCTTGATACCCATGCGGCGGGCGGTCTTGATGATGCGACAGGCGATCTCGCCACGATTCGCGATCAGGATCTTCTCGAACATCTTTCCGCGCACTCTGGTCGATCAGGGAGGGTCCGGCGCCTGAAAACGCCTAAGCTCGTCCCCGTTAAAGCAGTTACGCGGCTACGGGAAGCTGATGGATCAGAGGCTCTCCGGAGTTTTCACCGGTGCAGTGCGATGATCACTGCGTGCGTTGCACAAACGAATTTTGTATACCTGATGGGACGATAGGGTCGCCGTGGTCCGGGCGACACCCGCGCTCAGGCGGCGAGCCGCATCGGCCGCACAGTGACCACCTCGATGCGGCGGTTGGCGTCGAGCGCGAAGGCGATCAGGGCCTCGTCGCTGGCCTGGGCCTCGCGGACGACCTCGCGGGCGATCCGGACGGCGAGCCGGCTCGGGCCGCTGCCGTTGCGCAGGGAGGCAACGAGCCAGCGGGCGATCTCGGCATCGATATAGCCGGTCGGCCGCTCGCCCCAGACCGCGAAGTCCACCACCGCGGTGACGAGGTAATCGCCGAAGGCCGTATCGGTCGCGGCCACGACCCGGTCGAGGGCGATGAGCATGTCGGCTTCGTCGCGGTTGGTCAGTCCCTCGGGGAGGACGTGGCGGGTGAGCGCCTGGACATCGTCGGCGGTGATGCGGCCGGCGGCGACGATGCGGTCACAGAAAACCTGAAGCGAAAGGTTGATCATTGCTTGATACCTCCCCGGCTTTGTCTTGGCCGGTCCATGTGTCCGTCGATAGATTGACTATGCAGGACGGCATCGCTCAAGCGGTTAACAGCCAAATCTGAATCCGCGTTCAGGTTAAAGCCTGCTCACGAAGGAGCCTTTCGAAAGAATGACCCGGGACCGTCGCCGTGGCACCGCGGCGCGCTCAGTCCTCGGTTCCGGGGCCGAGGATTCGCATGTCGATACGCCCCTGCGCGTCGTGGAAGACGTCGTAGGTCACCCGGTCGGCGATCGTGTTGTCCGCGCCGAGGATGAGCACCTTCGGCTTGCGGGCCATGACGTCCGCGATGTCGCCGTAGGTCGTGGAGGCGATGATGACTTCGTCGCCGACCTGACAGGTCCGCGCGGCGGCCCCGTTCAGGATGCAGCAGCGCGAGCCGGCCTCGCCGTAGAGCACGTAGGTGCTGATCCGCGCGCCCGACATCTTGTTCCAGATCTCGACGAATTCGAGCGGGTCGAGCCCGACCTCCCGGCAGAAGTCGGCATCGAGGGTGATCGAGCCGTGATAGTTCAAGTCGGCACCGGTCACCCGGAGGCCATGCAATTTGGCGCGGACGAAACTCTGCATCTTATCCCTCGTGCGGCTGCGCCGGTGCGTCTCCGCCGGCCGTCGATATCCGTTGCGCCGGCCGAAGAGATTCGCGCCGTCGAACCGGCTTCTACACGGGCAAACGATCCGCAAGGCAAGCCGACGTGGCGGGGGCGCCACCTTCCGCGCGCCAAGCGGAGCGGCGCGGGAACGGGGTGGGCCGAAGAGGGCTTGGTGACCTGAACCTTGCACAACCTGCGTCGGGCGGGCATCCCGGCGTCGCGGACCGCGCGCAGACGTGGCACATCTGCTCCGCGTTCTTCCGACGGGGGCAGATCGCGATACCGCCGGAGGGACGACCGTGACGACGCTGTACGTGAGCCATCCCGCCGCCCTCGATCACGCGATGCCCGAGGGGCACCCGGAGCGGGCGGACCGGATCCGCGCGGTCGAGCGGGCCCTGGAGGACGAGCGCTTCGCCGGCCTCGTGCGGGGGCTCGCCCCGAAGGCCGGGCCGGAGGTGCCGACCCTGGTCCACCCCGTGCCCTACGTGCAGGCCCTGATCGAGGCGGCGCCGAGCGAGGGCTACGTGCAGATCGACGGCGACACGCTGATGTCGCCCGGCACTCTGGAGGCGGCGTTCCGCGGCGTCGGCGGGGCGGTGCACGCGGTCGACGCGGTGATGGCGGGCGAGTGCGCCAACGCCTTCGTGGCCATGCGCCCGCCCGGACACCACGCCGAGCGCATGACCGCGATGGGGTTCTGCGTCTTCAACAACGCCGCGATCGCAGCCCGCCACGCCCGCGAGGCCCATGGCGCCACCCGGGTGGCGATCGTGGATTGGGACGTCCATCACGGCAACGGCACGCAGGACATCTTCTGGGACGACAAGTCCGTGATGTACGCCTCGACCCACGAGATGCCGCTGTTTCCCGGCACGGGCGCTGCCTCGGAGCGCGGCAACCACGACACCATCGTCAACGTGCCCCTGCGAGCCGGCGACGACGGCGCGACGTTTCGCGAGGTGTTCGAGGCCGGCATCCTGCGGCGGCTCGACGCTTTCGCGCCAGACCTCGTCATCATCTCGGCGGGCTTCGATGCCCACCACCTCGATCCGCTGGGCCACGTCGCCCTCACCGAGGCCGATTTCGGCTGGGCCACCCGCCGCCTGATGGAGCTCGCCCACCGCCACGCGGGCGGGCGCGTCGTCTCGGTGCTGGAGGGCGGCTACAGCCTCAAGGGGCTCGGGCTGTCCGTATCCGCCCATGTGGACGCGCTGATGGGGCGGTGAGGAGGCCTCGCCTCTGCCACAGCCAGACGAAGCTCACGGTAAGGAGGCACCGTGAGGGCGAGCACTCCGCCGCTCGTCGGTGCGGCGCATCGTCGTTTCCGCTCCGTGCCTTCGGGATGGCCAACCCGGCAGATCCCGGAAGCGACGGTGACGCCTCAGCCTTCCAGCCGCTCGTCGCCCAAAAATTCGATCCCGAATCCCGACAGGCCCACATAGGCCCGCGACGAGGTCGCGAGGTTGCGGATCGAGGCGACGCCGAGGTCGCGCAGGATCTGGGCGCCGAGCCCCACCTCGCGCCACTGCGCGACGCGCTGGGCCTCCGAGCCCTCCTCCGGGAAGGGCTTGAGGGGCACGCCGGCGGTGCCGTCGCGCAGGTAGACGAGGATGCCGCGTCCCTCCTTGGCGAAGCGGCGCATCACCGCTTCGATCTGGCGCCCGCCCTCGATGACGTCGGCGACCACGTTGGAGCGGTGCAGGCGCACCAGCACGTCCTTGCCGTCGCCGATCTGCCCGTGGACGAAGGCGAATTGCTGCACGGTCTCGAACGGCGTCGAGTAGGCGTAGCCCGTCATCTCGCCGAACTCGGTCTTGACCGGGAAGGTGCCGACCCGCTCCACCAGGGTCTCGCGGGACTGACGGTAGGCGATGAGGTCGGCCACCGAGACGCGGCGCAGATTGTGGGTCTCGGCAAACGCCGTGATCTGCGGCCCCTTCATCACCGTGCCGTCGTCGTTGGCGAGCTCGCAGATCACGCCCACCGGGGGCAGGCCCGCGAGCTTGCAGAGATCCACCGCCGCCTCGGTATGGCCCGAGCGCATGAGCACGCCGCCATCCTTGGCGATGAGCGGGAAGACGTGCCCGGGACGCACGAAGTCGTTCTCGCCCATATTGCCGTTGGCGAGCGCGCGAACCGTGTTGCAGCGCTGCTCGGCCGAGATGCCGGTGGTCAGCCCGTGCTTGGTGTCCACCGTCACGGTGAAGGCGGTCCCCAGCGGCGCGTCGTTCGAAGCCACCATCGGGTCGAGGCGCAGGCGCCGCGCCTCGGCGCGGGTCAGGGGCGCGCAAACGATGCCGCAGGTGTTGCGGATGATGAAGGCCATCTTCTCCGGCGTGCAGAGCGACGCGGCGACGACGAGGTCGCCCTCGTTCTCGCGGTCGTCGTCATCGGTGACGACGACGATCTCGCCGCGGGCATAGGCCTCGATGGCCTGCGTGACATGGGTGTGGGGCAAAGGCTGTCTCTTGACGTTTCGCGGATCGACGGCGGCGGGCGTCGGGGGGTCAGACCCGCACGCCGACCTGCCCCCGATGGCGCAGATAGTGATCGGCCAGCACGCACGCCATCATGGCCTCGGCCACCGGCACGGCGCGGATGCCGACGCAGGGGTCGTGGCGGCCCTTGGTGATGAGGTCGACGTCGCGGTTGTCCCGCGTCACGCTCATGCGCGGGGTCAGGATCGACGAGGTCGGCTTCACGGCGAAGCGGCAGATGATCGGCTGGCCCGTGGAGATGCCCCCGAGGACGCCGCCCGCATGGTTGGCGAGGAAGGTGGGCGCATCGGCGTTGCCCGAGCGCATCTCGTCGGCGTTCTCCTCGCCGCGCAGGGCGGCCGAGGCGAAGCCGTCGCCGATCTCGACGCCCTTGACGGCGTTGATCGACATCATCGCGGCGGCGAGATCCGCGTCGAGCTTGCCGTAGATCGGCGCACCGAGACCGGGGGGCACGCCCTCGGCCACCACCTCGATCACCGCACCCACCGACGAACCGTCCTTGCGGATGCCGTCGAGGTACTGCTCGTAGAAGGTCGCGGTCTCCGGATCGGGGCAGAAGAACGGGTTGGCGTTCACCGCTTCCCAGTCCCAGCGCGACCGGTCGATGGCGTGGGGTCCCATCTGCACCAGGGCGGCGCGGATGGTGACGCCTTCCGGCAGCACCTTGCGGGCGACGGCACCGGCGGCGACTCGCGCGGCGGTCTCGCGGGCCGAGGACCGTCCGCCGCCGCGATAATCGCGGATGCCGTACTTGGCGTCGTAGGCGTAATCGGCATGGCCCGGCCGGTAGCTGTCGCGGATCTCGGAGTAATCCTTCGAGCGCTGGTCGGTGTTCTCGATCTCCAGGGCGATCGGCGTGCCGGTGGTGAGTTGGACACCACCCGTGCGATCGTCGGCGAAGACGCCGGACAGGATCCGGACCTGATCCGGTTCGCGCCGCTGGGTGGTGAAGCGCGACTGTCCGGGCTTGCGCCGGTCGAGCTCCGCCTGGATGTCCTCCGCCGACAGGGCCAGTCCGGGCGGACAGCCATCGACCACGCAGCCGAGGGCGACCCCGTGGCTCTCGCCGAAGGTGGTGACGCGAAACAGGTGTCCGAACGTATTATGCGACATGGCGCTCCCGCTCTAGCGCGGGTTTGGCCGGAGGGCCAGCGCGGGGCCATGCACCGGTCGGGGGACGACCGTGTGCCAGAACACGCGCCGGGCCTCAGGCGTCCGGGCGCGCCAGCACGCCGCCCGTCGTCGGCGCGCGCACGCCCGTGGTCGACGGGAAGGTGATCGGCAGACCCTTGAGCGAGCGCACCGCGAGATGCGCGAAAGCCTGGGCCTCCAGGTAGGCGGACGACCAGCCGATGGCGTCCGCCGTCGTGATCTCGGCGCGCAGGTGGTAGTTCAGGAGGCGCACGAGTTCGCCGTTGCGGGCCCCGCCCCCGGCCACGATCCAGCGGGCCGGGATCTCGGGAGCATGGTCCAGGGCGCGCGCCACCGCGCGGGCGGTGAAGGCGGTCAGCGTCGCGGCGCCGTCCTCGGTGGAGAGCTGCCCCGCGAGCTTGTGCGAGAACCAGTTCCGGTCCAGCGACTTCGGCGGGCGCCGGGCGAAGAACGGATGGATCAGCAGCCAGGCCAGCAGCGGCTCGTCGGGGCGCCCGCGCGCGGCGGTGCGCCCGCCATCGTCGAGGGGGCGGCCGGTGCGCTCGCGCATCCAGTCGTCGATCAGCGCGTTGCCGGGGCCCGTATCGAACGCGATGACGTCGCCGTTCGCGGACAGGATCGTGGCATTGGCCACCCCGCCGATGTTGAGGATGCCGAGCGCCCCCTCGAACCCCGAGGCGCGGGCGAGCGCCTGGTGGAACACCGGCACCAGGGGCGCCCCCTGCCCGCCCGCCAGCACGTCGGCGTGGCGCAGGTCCGAGACCACGGCGATGCCGAGGCGGCGACTCAGGGCGGCCCCGTCGCCGATCTGCACGCTCATGCGCTGGTCCGGCCGGTGCACCACGGTCTGGCCGTGAAAGCCGACCACGTCGATGTCTGCGGGGGTGAGGCCGTTATCGGCAAGGAAACTCTCCACCGCCTCGGCATGGGCGGCGGTGACGAAGGCCTCCGCCTCGGCGAGGCAGCCCGGCCGGTCCTCGCGCGCGGTAACCCCTTCGGAATCGATCAGCGCCTGGCGCAGGAGAGCGCGGTCCTCGTCGGAATAGCCGCGATAGCCCGTCGGCCCGAGGGGTTCGAGGTAGCCGTTATGGCTCTGGACCACGCGCACGGTTTCGCCGTCCGTCTCGATGAGGGCGACGTCGACACCGTCGAGGGAGGTGCCGCTCATCAGCCCGATCGCGCGCATCATCGTCATGGTGCCCTCCCCGGGCCTTGATGCCCGTGCCTTCCTGAGCCAGCCCTGCTAAGAGCCGTCGCCAAACCCGCGCGGTGCTATCACGTGGCGTCAACTCCGTCCCGCGCGGCGAGCCCATCAGACCGGAACCCCGCATGTCCACCGATTCCGCCGCTCCCACCTTCGTGCCGCGATCCGATTTCCTGAAGGTGCTGAGCGAGCGCGGCTACATCCACCAGGGCTCGGATCTCGCCGGGATCGATGCGGCTGCGCTCGAAGGCCGGCTGACCGCCTATGTCGGCTACGACTGCACCGCCGCTTCGCTGCATGTGGGCCACCTCCTGTCGATCATGATGCTGCACTGGCTCCAGGCCACCGGCGGCACCCCGATCACCCTGATGGGCGGCGGCACCACCCGCGTCGGCGATCCGTCCGGCCGCGACGAATCCCGAAAAATCCTCACCCTCGAGCAGATCGAGGAGAACAAGGCCGGCATCCAGAAGACCTTTTCGCGCTTCCTGACGTTCGGCGACGGGGGCAACGCGGCGACCATGGTCGACAACGCCGAGTGGCTGACGAAGCTGAACTACATCGAGATGCTGCGCGACATCGGGCGTCACTTCTCGGTCAACCGCATGATGTCGATGGACAGCGTGCGCATGCGCCTCGAGCGCGACCAGGAACTCTCGTTCCTGGAATTCAACTACATGATCCTGCAATCCTACGACTTCGTCGAGCTGAACCGCCGGTACGGCTGCGTGCTGCAGATGGGCGGCTCGGACCAGTGGGGCAACATCGTCAACGGCATCGATCTCGGCCGCCGTATGGGCACACCGCAGCTCTACGGGCTGACCTGCCCGCTCCTGACCACGGCGTCGGGCGCCAAGATGGGCAAGACCGCCGCCGGCGCGGTCTGGCTCGATGCCGGGATGCTGAGCCCGTACGATTACTGGCAGTTCTGGCGCAACACCGAGGACGCCGATGTCGGGCGCTTCCTCAAGCTGTTCACCCTGCTGCCGATGGACGAGATCGCGCGCCTCGAATCGCTGCCGGGCGCCGGGATCAACGAGGCCAAGAAGGTGCTGGCGACGGAGGCGACCGCGCTGATGCACGGCCGCGAGGCGGCGGACGCTGCCGCCGAGACCGCGCGAAAGACCTTCGTGGAGGGCACGGTGGCGCAGGACCTGCCGAGCATCACGGTCTCGGCCGACCTCCTCGAGGCCGGCCTCGGCGTGCTCTCGGCCTTCGGCCCGGAATATTCGAAGCTCCTGCCCTCCACCAGCGAGGGGCGGCGCCAGGTCAAGAGTGGCGGCCTGCGCGTCAACGACGTGCCGGTGACGGACGAGCGCGCGGTGCTGCGCACCGCCGACCTGACGGCGGATGGCGTCATCAAGCTCTCCTTCGGCCGCAAGAAGCACGTGCTGGTCCGGGTCGGCTGAGGCGGACCCGGCGCGTTTCCAGCCTCAGCCCGCGCGCCGCTGTCGACCGACGAAATCGACGAAGGCGCGCAGCGGGGCCGGCAGGTAGCGGCGGCCGGGATAGTACAGGAACGGTCCGGAGAACCGCGGCCACCAGGGTTCCAGCACCGGCTCGAGGGCACCGCTGTCGAGGTGAGGCTGGAGCCAGTCCTCGAACAGGGTGAAGATGCCGACGCCCGCCACCGCCGCGTCGACGGCGAGGTCGGTGGCGGCTCCGACCCGCACGATCAGCGGCCCGGTGGGGTCGACCCGGACGACCTCGCCGTCCCGCTCGAATTCCCACGCCATCGTCGCGCCGCTGGCGAAGCGCCCGCCGATGCAGGCGTGGGCGAGCAGATCGCGCGGGTGCTGCGGGCGACCGCGCCTTTCGAGATAGGCCCGCGCCGCGACCGTGGCGAAGCGCTGCGCGCGCGGACCGATCGGGACCGCCACCATGTCCTGTTCGAGGCGCTCGTCGTAGCGGATGCCGGCATCGCAGCCGGCGGCCAGCACGTCGACGAAGCTGTCCTCGGCCACCACTTCGAGCCGGATATCCGGGTAGGCCGCCAGGAACGGCGGCACGATCCGGGGCAGCACCAGCCGGGCCGCGCTGACGGGTACGTTGAGCTTGAGGGTGCCGGCCGGCCGGTCCCGGAAGCCGTTGACCACGTCGACGGCCGCCTCCACCGCGCCGAGCGCAGGCTTCAGATTTTCCAGGAGACGCATCCCGGCTTCGGTCGGCACGACGCTGCGCGTCGTTCGGTTGAGCAACCGGACGCCGAGGCGCGCTTCGAGCCTTCGGACGGACTCGCTCAGACCCGACGCGCTGAGGCCGCTGGCGCGGGCGCCATCGCGAAAACCACCCGCCTCCGCGACGGCGACGAAGGCCGCGAGATCCCCGAGTTCCGTCATCGCTGTGCGCTCCCACGCATAGCCCGTGCGGATTAGACTATATTATCGCGCAGGCCTGAGCAGTCTAGAGGGTGGTCATCGCAGAGGAGAAACCCGATGATCGACCTCGACAAAGCCGGTACCTACAAGCTCGGTGACCGGACCGTGAAACGGCTGGGCTACGGCGCCATGCAACTCGCCGGGCCGCAGGTGTTCGGCCCCCCGAAGGATCGGAACCGGGCCGTGACTGTGCTGCGCGACGCGGTCGCCGCCGGCGTGAACCACATCGACACCAGTGACTTCTACGGGCCGCACGTCACCAACCAGATCATCCGGGAGGCGCTGCATCCCTATCCGGAGGATCTCGTCATCGTCACCAAGATCGGTGCGCGGCGGGGCCCGGACGCCTCCTGGAACCCGGCCTTCTCGGCCGACGACCTCACCCGGGCGGTGCACGACAACCTGCGGAATCTCGGGCTGGACGCCCTCGACGTCGTCAACCTGCGCATCATGCTCGACGTGCACGGCCCCGCCGAAGGCTCCATCGCGGAGCCGCTTCACGTCCTGGCCGACCTGCAGCGCCAGGGCCTCGTGCGGCATATCGGGCTGAGCAACGTCACGCCCCGGCAGGTCGCCGAGGGCCGGTCCATCGTCCCCATCGTCTGCGTGCAGAACGCCTACAACCTTGCGCACCGGGCGGATGACGCGCTGGTCGACGACCTCTCCTCGGACGGCATCGCCTACGTGCCGTTCTTCCCCCTCGGGGGCTTCAGTCCGCTCCAGTCGACGACGCTGTCCGGAGTCGCCGAGCGCCTCGGCGCGACCCCGATGCAGGTGGCGCTCGCCTGGCTGCTCGCCCGGTCGCCCAACATCCTGCTGATCCCCGGCACGTCCTCGCCCGAGCACCTGCGTGAGAATCTCGCCGCCGCCGACCTGACCCTGTCGGATTCGGTGATGGCGGAGCTCGACCGGATCGGGGGCCCAGCCGCAGCCGGCTGAATCGGCGCATTGTCCGCCGGGGCGGGCACGCCCCGGTGGACGCGTCCCTCAGCGCTCGGTCTCGTTCAGCTGCGTACCGGCCGACAGGCCGTCATTGCCGCCCCCCGCGCTGAAGAGCTTGCGCAGGATGCCCGGGGCGAGGGCCGAGAGCGGGTTCACGCTGACATCCGGCTTCGAGAGCCGCCCGGCGACCCGGAAGTTCAGGGCGAACAGGCCCTCGTTGCGGCCGCCGCCGAGGAGCTGCCCGAGGATGGGCAGTTGCGAGACCACGTTGTTCAGGCCGTAGAGGGGCACGAAGGTGCCGTTGATGTCGGCGCGTTCCTTGGCGGTATCGAGGAAGCCGGTCATCGTGAAGCCCATGGCGGGGTTCGAGATAGACGCGTCGCTGATGTCGATGCGGCTGCCGGTCCGGGTGAAGATGGCGCGCAGCCGGTCGAACTCCACGTCGGTCGCGGCATTCTGCACCACGTATTTCCGGCCACGGGCATCCACAACCTCGCTGGTGGCCGGGCCTTGCGCGACGATGCTCGACAGGGCGGGCTCGTTGCGCAGGGTGAAGTTGCGGATCTGGACGGAGCCCGGCTGCGGGCCATCGTTGAGGGTGCTGCTCATGATCAGCTTACCGCCGTACATGCGCTTGTAGATGTCGGCGAAACGCAGGGCGGAGCCCGCATCGAGGGTCTCGATGGCGATGCTCGTCCCCCCGCGTTCGCCGTGGGTGATCTGGGCGTTGAAGGGCACGCCCGTGAACTTGCCGAGGATGCGGCCGCTGCGGATGTCGCGCCCGCGCAGCGAGACCTTCACGCTCGCATTCGTCAGGGCCTCGCCGTTGAAGCCCGTGAGGATGCCGAGGCTGACATCGGCCTCGACGTCCTTGGGGCTCGCGTCGCGGCCGCCCTTCGGCTCCGGCCCGGTGAGGTTGCGCAGGAACGGCCGTGCATCGGCGACCGCCCCCTTCACCGACAGGCGGTAGCTGTTGCCGTTGCGGTCGACCTGCACGCGCATGTCGTCCCCGGCCGAGAGCTTGACCGTGCTGAGATCCGCCCGCTCGAAGCCTCCGTCCCCGTTGAGGCTGGCGCTGCCCCGCACGGTCACGGGGGCGGCATCGAGGGCGAGGTCGCGCAGGTCCAGGCTGCCATTCGCGCCCTCAATCAGGGTGAAGCTCAGGCGCCCGGGCTTCCCGACAGACTTCGTCACGCCCGGGATCAGGCCGTCGGACGCCGCGCGGGCGAGATCCGCCTCCACCCGGATCGGGGGCTTGCCGCCGCCCGACCGCCCGATCGGCACGTTGATCTTCACCGGGATCGTGCCGGACAGCTGGGGCGCCACCGGCAGGCCCTTGCGCGCCCGCAGGGTTTCGTCGAGGGCGAGACCGATATTGACCTCGCCCGCCCCGCCGGCCCGCGGCTGGCGCAGGTCCAGGGTCAGGGCGGAACCCATCACCCGGCCGTCGCCCTTCAGGATGAGCGTGCCGCCCCGGTCGCACTGGACGCTGAAGCGGCCGGCCTCGAGGCGCTCCTTGCCGAAGGCCTTGTCCACCGCGATGTCCGACAGCGATCCGGAGATCGTCACCGGCAGGTCGGGCAGATCCGGGATGTGCTTCAGGTCCAGGGGGAAATCGATCCGCAGGTCGGCATTGCCCTTCACGGTGGCCGGATCGGTGTCGATCCCGGTCAGGCCCTTGAACATCTTGGTCTGGAGCAAGGAGACCAGGGCATCGGCGCCGCCGCCGAGGCGCAGCCCGATCTGCGCCGTCACGGAATCGGGGGTGATCTTCGAGATGACGAAGGCCCCGTCCGAGATCCCCAGGGTCCGGTTGTCCGGCATGCGCAGGTCGGCGGTGACGTTGCGGATGTTGGTCGTCTGCCCCGTGATCGTGCCGATCAGCCGCCCCCGCGTCAGCGGCGGCGCGTCCGGGGTGACGGTCAGGGTCGCGTCCGAGATCGTGAAGTCGATATGGACCGCGTTGTCGGGCATCGGCTCGCCGCGCGTGGCGGCGGCCAGTTCCGCGCCGCTCATGTCCACGGTGATGTCGACGGTATTTACCCGGCCGCCGCGCAGGTTGTCCACGAGGTAGTTGCGGGCCGGCGGCGCCACGTGTTCCGGCCACAGGCGCAGGGCCATGCGCCCCTCGGTGTCGGACGCGACGATGCGCAGGGTCAGGCCGTCGTCGTCGGCCGCCGTCCCGATCGTCCCGGTAATCCGTCCATTGGCGGTGCCCGCCTTGACGGTGAAGTCGTCGATCACGACGCCCCCGGCCTTGCCGGTGAGGTGGGTCGCGATCGAATCGATGGCGACGGGCTTGTCGGCGGGATTGGCGCCGCGCAGCACCGCGTCCCGTCCCGCGAGCGCGAGGGTCCAGGCGGTGTCGGCCCCCGGCGGGGCGGCGGTCCAGGCTCCGGTGAGGTGGACCGCGTTACCGGCGCCGCGATAATCGAGGGCGTCGAGCTTCATGGCGCGCGCGCCCTCGTCCCAACTCACCTGGGCGCTGAGGCTGTCGATGGTGACGGGGTTGAAGTCCTTCTCCTCCACCAGGACGTTGCCGCCGCCGGTGCGGATCTCAGACGTCATCGTCTCGATGCGGCCGGCATCGATGGCCACATCCGCCTTGGCCGAAAGCTTCAGGTCGGTCTCGATCGGCAGCTTGGACTGTCCGGAGAGCAGGAGCAGGTCGCTGATCGGCAGGTCGTCGAGGGTGATCGTTCCCGTGCGCCGGGTTCCCCCGGCCTCGTGCAGGTCGCCGCCGAAGCGCCACTCGCCGTGCGGCCCGGCGATCCGCAGTTCGAACACCCGGGCATCCCGGACGGCATCGCGCCGGAACAGGCCGTTGACGTGTTCGAACACCGCGCGCTGGCGGGCATCGTCGTCGATCAGGGTGAGGCGTCCGTTGGTGATGCGGGCCCGGTCCAGGGCCCCGACGACGCCGGCGGAATCGAGCACGACGCCGAAGATCGACGCGACGGTGGCGGAGATCGGCGAGACCCGCCCCAGGGCGGCGTCCACGCTCGGAAGGGTCTGGGGCTCGACGGCGCCCGCCTGGTTCCCGTCGGAGGCGGCGAACGCGATGCTGCCGTCCCGATGGACCAGGGCGGTCATCTGCAGGTCGCGGAACTCGATGGCCCGGGGCAGGACGGAGAGCCGGAGCAGGCTCCAGGTATCGAGGCTGACCACGGCCTGCGGCGCGCGCAACACGAGCGCCCCCTCCGGATTGTGGATGTCGAGCCCGGCGACCCGCAGCGACAGGGCGTACTCCGCATCGATCTCGAGGGCGCTGTCGCTCAGGGCGACGAGCCAGCCCGGCCCGATGCTGCCGGCGATGGCCGAGGCCACCCGCTCGGACATGCCCTCGATCCGCATCGGACCGGCGCAGAGGCGCGCGATGACACCGCCGACGGCCAGGATGAGGACGAGCACGACGGTCGCGGCGAGCCAGAGCGATCGCCGCCGGCGGGCCGGCCGCACGGATCGGGAGCCTGTGGCCGAATCCTGGTCCATCAATCCTTGTGCCGCTGGATCGGAACGTCCCCTCGGGCTATCGAGCGGCTGTCCTACGGGTTTCAGCTTTCAAGACCGTTCCCTTCGTGCGGAATCGTCGGCCTCGCCTCGGCGCAACCCTGGTGACACACCATCAATCGGCCGAAAGGAAGGCATGATGCCCCTCGATACCGGAGATCTGGCGCCCGACTTCGCCCTGGCGGGCGCCGGCGGGGAAACGATCAGCCTCGGCGACCTCAAGGGGCGCAAGGCCGTGCTCTACTTCTATCCCAAGGACGACACGAGCGGTTGTACCCTGGAGGCCCAGGGCTTCAACGCCATAGGACAGGACTTCGCGGCGGCTGACACCATCGTGATCGGGGTCTCCCCCGATTCCGTGAAGAGCCACGACAAGTTCCGCGCGAAATACGGCCTGACCTTCCCGCTCGCCTCCGACGAGGGCAAGGCGATGCTGGAGGCCTACGGCGTCTGGGTCGAGAAGAGCATGTACGGCCGCAAGTACATGGGCGTGGAGCGGACCACGCTTCTCCTCGATCGGGAGGGACGCGTCGCCCGGGCCTGGCCGAAGGTCAAGGTACCCGGACATGCGGAGGAGGTCCTGGCCGCCGCCCGCGCCCTCGCCTGAGGGCGCCCCTCGGGGACGGATCCGAAACGCCGGGCTTCGCGGATCGTTAACCGTGTTTCGGGTAAGCGGACGTGGTGGATCAGGTCACGCGTCCCATGCCATCAGCCCCACGTCCCCAGCCCAAGGCTCCCCGGCCGCAAGCCAAGGCGGTTCGTGCCTCCGTCACCGCCGTGTCGGGCCTGCGCCTGCGCCTGCTGGCGGGGGCGCTTGCCGTGAGCACGGTCTGGGCCGGCGGGGCGACCTACTACCTCGTCTTCCACGACGAGATGCTCGCCCGGTTCGTCTCGCAGCAGAGCGCGCTCCAGTACGGCTACGAGGAGCGGATCGGTGCCCTGCGGCTCCAGCTCGACCGCGTCACGATGGAACAGGCCGTGGCCCGGGACGGCATCGCCCAGCGCCTGGCCGACCTCGCCCGGCGCCAGGCCGGGATGGAGACCCGCCAGGCGCTCCTCGCGACGCTGACCGGCGAGGCCGGCGCGGCACCGCAGGCCCCTCCCCCGGACGAGCCCGCCGCAACTGAGCCGCTGCCTCGCCCCCCCGGGGCCAAGCCGTTCCCGACGCCGGACGCCCTGGAGTTGCGCACCCGCGACGAGGCGCTACCCGGACGGCAATCGTCCCGCCTCGTGGAGCTCCGGATGGCGACGCTTGACCGACGGCTCGATGGCTTCGCGCAGGCCCAGACCCGCCTCCTCGACGGCATCGGCGCGCGGGCGGGCCGGGGCGCACAGCGCCTGCGCGACCTCGTCGGCCGCCTCGGCCTCGACACGGCCCGCTTCGAACGCGGGCCGGCCCCCGGTATCGGCGGCCCCCTCGTTCCCCTGAGCACCGACGCCTTCGGCGTGTCCCTGCTGCAGACGCAGCGCTCGCTCGCCGATGAGGCACGCCTGCGCCGGATCGCCGAGCGGCTGCCGGTGCGGCGTCCACTCACCGGAGAGCTCAGCCTGTCGAGCCAATTCGGTGCCCGCCTCGATCCGTTCACGCGGGGCTATGCCCTGCATACCGGCCTGGACATGCGGGCGGAGACGGGCGAACCCGCCCGCGCCACCGCCGCCGGCCGAGTCACCATGGCGGAATACAGCGGCGGCTACGGCAACATGGTCGAGGTCGATCATGGCCACGGGCTCACCACCCGCTACGCCCATCTCTCGGCCCTCGAGGTCGGCCCGGGCCAGTGGCTCGAAGCGGGCGCCATCGTCGGCCGCGTCGGATCGACGGGCCGCTCCACGGGCAGCCACCTGCATTACGAGACCCGGATCGACGGCGAGCCCGTCGATCCGCAGCGCTTCCTGCGGGTCGCCGACGCGCTCTGAGCGCGCCGGCCCCTCGCCGGTCCGGCTACTCGATGTCCTCGACCACGTCGGCGCCGCCATAGACGCGCTGGGCGAGCGAGGCTTCCATGAACGGGTCGAGAGAGCCGTCGAGCACTGCATCCGGATCGGTGGACTGGGTCCCGGTGCGCAGGTCCTTCACCAGCTGGTAGGGCTGCAGCACGTAGCTGCGGATCTGGTGGCCCCAGCCGATATCGGTCTTCGCGGCGGCCTCGGCGCTCGCCTTCTCCTCCCGCTTCTTCAGCTCGGCCTCGTACATGCGGGCCCGCAGCATGTTCCAGGCGGTCGCCCGGTTCTTGTGCTGCGAACGCTCCTGCTGGCAGGCCACGACGATGCCCGTCGGGATGTGCGTGATGCGCACCGCCGAATCGGTGGTGTTCACGTGCTGGCCGCCGGCGCCCGACGAGCGGTAGGTGTCGATCCGGCAGTCGGATTCCTTGATCTCGATCTCGATCCGGTCGTCGATGACCGGGTAGACCCAGACGCTGGCGAAGCTGGTGTGCCGGCGCGCGCTCGAATCGTAGGGCGAGATGCGCACGAGCCGGTGCACGCCCGACTCGGTCTTGAGCCAGCCATAGGCGTTGTGGCCCTTGATCAGGAGCGTGGCGCCCTTGATCCCGGCCTCGTCGCCGTCCGACCACTCGACGATCTCGACCTTGTACTTCCGGCGCTCGGCCCAGCGGCCGTACATGCGCTGGAGCATGTTGGCCCAGTCCTGGCTCTCGGTGCCGCCGGCGCCCGAATGCACTTCGAGATAGGTGTCGAAGCCGTCGGCCTCTCCGGACAGCAGGGTCTCGATCTGACGGCGCGCGGCCTCCTTCTCGACGGCGCGCACGCCGGCCTCGCCCTCCTGGATGGTGGCCTCGTCGCCCTCCATCTCACCGAGTTCAATCAGCGTGTGGGCGTCCTCAAGGTCCTGGGACAGCTTCTTGATCGCGCTCACCGCGTCATCGAGCTGCGTGCGCTCGCGCATGACCTTCTGGGCCGCCTCGGCGTCGTTCCAGAGTTCGGGGTTCTCGGAAGCCGCGTTCAGCTCCGCGAGGCGTTTCTCGACGGTATCCCAGTCAAAGATGCCTCCTCAGCAGTCCGATCGACTGCTTGGCGGCATCCGAGAGTTGTTCGATCTCGGCGCGCATCTGGTGTTTCGGGCTCGTGTGCGGGGGTGTGTGGGACGGGGTGATACCGGGGCGCCGGGGTGGTGTAAACGCCCGGGGGCCGTATCGCCCCGCGAGGATGCCCACGCCGTGACCGCTCTCCCATCGCCACGGGCGAGGCTCGCCGCGATGACCGTCCTCGTCATCGCCGCGGGCCTGTCCCTGCGCCTGCTCCCCCTCGGACTGCCGGGGGCCGTGACGAAGTGGGGCGGCTCGGTCCTGTGGGGGGCGATGGTCTACGGCCTCGTCGGGCTGGTTCTGCCGGTGCCGCGCCGACGCATCCTCGCGCTCGCGGCGGCCATTGCCGTCGCGGTGGAGTTCTTCCGGCTGGTGCACATGCCCGCCCTCGACGCATTCCGGCTGACGCTGGCCGGCAAGCTCCTGCTCGGGCGGGTGTTCTCGCTCTGGAACCTCGTCGCCTACGCGGCCGGGATCGGATCGGCCGGGCTGCTCGACCGGCGCCGTGGACCCGCCTGATCCGGCCTGACCCAATCGCACGGCACCATGTCCGGGGCCGGAGAGGTCCCGTCCTATCGAATCGCGGGGCGCACGTAGTCCTGAGGCCCGATCCGGGCGGGGGCGAGAACGAACTCGCGGGAGCGGTGACGCTTGTTCAGGGGCCCCTCGCTGATCCCGTCGCTGTAATAGTCGGTTCCGGTCAGGCCGAAGCCGCCGCCGTTCATCACGTGGGGGACGGGTACGGCGCGCGGGTCATCCGGAATCGGACGGCCGCTGCTGGGGCTCGTCGGCAGCACCACGGGCCCGTTGGCGCCCAGATAGACCGTCTGCGCGCTGGCTGCGCAGGTGAGACCGAGCCCGATCAGGCCGGTGGCGAGGACGGTTCGCATGATCAGCAGCACGAAGGAACTCCGGCGGGCAGCCTGGACCGATGGTGACGCGCCCACAGCGCCACTCTGGCCGAACGCGGTCGCGGTGTCCGTGTCCGGGACGCCGCGATCCGCGAGGAATCGCCCGCTATCCCCGGAACCCGCAGCCTTGCGCGAGGCAGTGTCAGCCCTTGGCACTCAGGACGGCCGAGGGCTCGCGCACCACCGGCTCGCACTGAGTTTCGTAGGCGTTCAGCACCAGCGGACGGGAATCGCAGACATAGCCGAGGCCCGGCGCGGGCGCGGGCACCGGGTCGCGGGCGACGATGGGCTTCGGGGCACAGGCGCCGGCGGCTCCGGTCAGCACTAGAGCGACGGCAAGGGTCAGACGACGCATACGATCCTCGGGCCTAACGAACCGCCGCTGGACTCGAACGGCACGGCGCCGTGCGACCCTGCGGATCGCGTGGCGCCGTGACAAGCGACATGGGTTCGGGTCGGGCCGCTTTGCGCGGGCCTGTCTCCCGGCCGCAACAACCGGCCGGGGGTCTTCCATTCGCGCGGCTTCCCGCGTCGGCCGGCCTTGGATCAGCCAGCCTTGGATAGGGAGGCCTCGGGCAGCGGGACGACGTTGTGCAGCGTCTTGTCCGCGCTGTCGAAGAACCGCCGGATGTTGCGGGCGGCCTGCCGGATGCGCTGCTCGTTCTCGACCAGCGCGATGCGGACATAGTTGTCGCCGTGCTCGCCGAAGCCGATGCCGGGTGCCACCGCCACGTCCGACTTCTCGAGGAGGAGCTTCGAGAACTCGAGGCTTCCCAGCGCCTGGTACTTCTCCGGAATCGGCACCCAGGCGAACATCGAGGCGGAGGGGGTCGGGATCTTCCAGCCGTTCTTGCCGAAGGATTCGATCAGGGCGTCGCGACGCTTCTTGTAGATCGAGCGCATCTCGACGATGCAGTCCTCCGGCCCGTTCAGGGCGGCGGTGGCCGCCACCTGGATCGGCGTGAAGGCGCCGTAATCGAGGTAGGACTTCACCCGCGTCAGCGCCGCGAGCAGGCGCTCGTTGCCGACCGCGAAGCCCATGCGCCAGCCGGCCATGGAGAAGGTCTTCGACAAGGACGAGAACTCCACCGTGCAGTCGATGGCGCCCGGCACCTCCAGCACGGAGGGCGGCGGCTCACCGTCGAAATAGACCTCCGCGTAGGCCAGATCCGACAGGATGATGATCTCGTGGCGCTTGGCGAAGGCGACGAGGTCCCGGTAGAAATCGAGGCTCGCCACGTAGGCCGTGGGGTTCGAGGGATAGCAGACCACGATCGCCACCGGCTTCGGGATCGAGTGCTGCATCGCCTTCTCGACGGCGGGGAAGAAGGCCGGGGTCGGCTCGGCCGGCACGGAGCGGATGACCCCGCCGGCCATCAGGAAGCCGAAGGCGTGGATCGGGTAGCTCGGGTTGGGCACCAGCACCACGTCGCCCGGCGCCGTGATCGCCTGGGCCATGTTGGCGAAGCCCTCCTTGGACCCCAGCGTCGCCACCACCTGGGTGTCGGGGTTCAGGCTCACGCCGAAGCGGCGCTTGTAGTAGTTCGCCTGGGCGCGGCGCAGGCCGGCGATGCCTTTCGAGGCGGAGTAGCGGTCCGTGCGCGGGCGGCCGGCGGTCTCCACCAGCTTGGCGATGACGTGCTTGGGGGCATCGAGGTCCGGATTGCCCATGCCGAGATCGATGATGTCGGCGCCGTTGGCGCGGGCCTGGGCCTTGATCCGGTTCACCTGCTCGAACACGTAGGGGGGCAGGCGCTTGATGCGGTGGAAGTCGGTCATGGCCTTCACGGTGTCCAGGGGCAGGAATGAGGCACGAATTCGAGGCGCGGGCGTCCGGGGCACGTCCCGCGCGAAGCTGTCATCAACCCGAAACGCGGGCGTGGTCTAGATCGGATGACCCTCGGGCGGGGTCCGTCACTCCGGCGACGGGCGGGGCCGTCGGGGAATTCGCACGCTTCGGCAACGTCTAGCAGTTTTGTGCCGTGCCGCCGAACGATATTTCAGGGTCCGCCGCGACGGCGGCCTGTCGGGGATTCCCGTCAGGGTTTGGCGCCCTTCGCGGCGCCCTCGGCGGAGCGGCCGCGCGCCTCGTTGCGGCCCCGCGCCGCCAGGAGCTCGTCCTCCAGGGCCTTCGTGCCCTCGGCGGATTTCGCCCGGATGGGCCGGGCCGGGGCGGAGACGCCGACGGGCATGAAGTCGTCCCCGCTGCGGCGCGACTGGGCGACGAAGTCCGGCGCCTGGGCCGGCGGGCCGGCCTCGCCGGTGCCGTAGGCCGCGCGCATCGGGTTCAGGTCGCTGGAACAGCCGCCGAGCAGGCCGATCACGGCGAGGGCGGCGACAAACTGAGGGTTGTGAAGCCGGGACATGGGGGAAGTCGGCCGTTTCGATGGCGGGCGCTCTGGCGGAACTGGCCGATGCCGCGTTAATTTGTCGGAAACGAGGCCCACGCGGCCGCGCGGCAAGCGTCGCACGGCGAACGGACGGGCCGAGAGCCGGGGAGAGATGCACGCGTGACGACCGAACGGACGACGCCGCTACCCGACATCGAGGCCCTGTCCCGCAACGCGAGCCTCCTGATCGAGGAGTTCGGGCGTGCCGCCGGCCGCTACATGAAGCCGGTGACGACGCCGGACGCGCTGACGGCGCCCCCCGCCGAGCCGCCGGAGGAGGTCAAGGACGTGGTCCGCACCCTCGGCAGCGTGGCCGAAACCTGGTTCGCCGACCCGAAGAAGTCCGTGGAGGCCCAGGCCAAGCTCAGCGAAGCCTTCATCACCCTCTGGGGCTCGACCTGGCACCGCCTGCAGGGCGAGGCGTCGAGTCCGGTGGCCGTCCCGGAGCCGAAGGACAACCGCTTCGCCCATGCCGAGTGGTCCACGAACCCGGTCTTCGACTTCATCAAGCAGAGCTATCTCATCACCTCGCGCTGGGCCGAGACCCTCGTCGACGAGGCCGAGGGCATCGACGAGCACACCCGGCACAAGGCGCAGTTCTACCTGCGCCAGATCAGCGGGGCGCTCTCGCCGTCGAACTTCGTGATGACGAACCCGGAGCTGATTCGGCACACCCTGAAGGAGAACGGCGCGAACCTCGTGCGCGGCATGAAGATGCTCGCCGAGGACATCGAGGCCGGCAACGGCCAGCTGCGCGTGCGCCAGACCGATCCGGCGGCCGGCTTCGAGGTCGGCGTCAACGTGGCGGTGACCCCCGGCGAGGTGGTGTTCCGCAACGACCTGATGGAGCTGATCCAGTACGCGCCGACCACCGAGACCGTGCTCAAGCGCCCGTTCCTGATTGTCCCGCCCTGGATCAACAAGTTCTACATCCTCGACCTGAACCCGGCCAAAAGCCTGATCGCCTGGATGGTGAGCCAGGGCCTGACGGTGTTCTGCATCTCCTGGGTCAACCCGGACATCCGGCACGCCGACAAGGATTTCGAGAGCTACATGCGCGAGGGCATCGAGACCGCGATCGATGCCATCGGGGTCGCGACCGGCGAGAGCGAGGTCGCGGCGGCGGGCTACTGCGTCGGCGGCACGCTGCTCGCCGTGACCCTGGCGATGCAGGCCGCCACGGGCAACAAGCGCATCAAGAGCGCCACCTTCCTCACCACCCAGGTGGATTTCACCCATGCGGGCGACCTCAAGGTGTTCGCCGACGAGGAGCAGATCCGCCTGATCGAGTCGCGGATGCAGAAGCGCGGCTACCTCGAGGGCACGGGCATGGCCACCGCCTTCAACATGCTGCGGCCCAACGACCTGATCTGGTCCTACGTGGTGAACAACTACGTCAAGGGTCAGAAGCCGATGCCCTTCGACCTGCTCTACTGGAACGCCGACGCGACCCGCATGCCGGCGGCCAACCACTCGTTCTACCTGCGCAACTGCTACCTCAACAACACCCTGGCGCAGGGCAAGATGATCCTCGGCAACGTGCGCCTCGACCTGAAGAAGGTGAAGGTGCCGATCTTCAACCTCGCCACCAAGGAGGATCACATCGCCCCGGCCCTGTCGGTCTTCGAGGGATCGTCCAAGTTCGGCGGGCCGGTGGATTACGTGCTGGCCGGGTCCGGGCACATCGCCGGGGTCGTGAACCCGCCCGCCAAGCCGAAATACGGCTTCTGGACCGGCGGCCCGGCCGAGGGCCGCTTCGAGGATTGGGTGGCGGCCGCCACGGAGACCAAGGGATCCTGGTGGCCCTACTGGTTCCAGTGGCTGGAGCACCAGGCCCCGGCCCGCGTGCCCGCCCGGGTGCCCGGCGAGGGCGGCCTCGCCTCCCTCGGCCCGGCGCCCGGCACCTACGTCCGCATGAAGGCGTGAACGCCGAGCCGGAGGTTCAGGGCTGGAGGCGGAACCCGACGCTGCGATGCGGGCCGAGATCCTCGCGCCCCTCGTCGCCCATAACGAGGCGCAGGTTCCGAACGGGAATTGGGGGCTGCTCGCCCTCACCGTGCGCGACGCAGGCGGCGCCATCGTCGGCGGCCTCTGGGGACGCACCGGCTATGGCATGCTGTTCGTCGAGCTGCTCGCCCTCGGGCCCGCCCGTGGGAACGGTCTCGGGCGCTAAGTCATGGCCCTGGCGGAGGCAGAGGCCCGGCGGCTCGGGCTCGGCGGCATCTGGCTCGATACCTGGACCTTCCAGGCGCCGGCCTTCTACGAACGCCTTGGCTTAACCGAGTGCGGGCGGATCACCGACGATCCGCCCGGCCATGACCGGATCTTCTACGTGAAACGCTTCCAGGGCGGCGGAGCCGAACCGGCTCCACCGCCCTGAGGGCTGGATGCCTCAGAACTTCCGCACCAGGGGCGCCGGGGCCGCCACGGCCGGCTCGCCGAAGACGTAGCGGAAGCCGACCGAGACGATGTCGGCGCTGCTGTCGGCCACGCCGGCGAAGGCCACGTTCTGGACGTTGTAGTCGCGCCCCACCCCGGCCAGGATGCGGCCCCGTTCCACGAAGAAGTGCGAGTAGGCGAAGTTCAGGGTCAGCTTTTCGCTCCAGCGGTAGCTCGCACCGACGGAGAGGTTCACCCGGTTGCCGTCGGGCAGGCGCACCGACCGGTTCGAGAAGTCGATCGGCGAGACCTCGTAGGCCACGCCCACCCGCACCGTCAGGGCCTGCGACCAGTCGTACTCGCCGCCGATCGAGTAGGTGTAGCCGTCCATGTAGTTCAGGGTCAGGGCCGGTGCAGTGGCACGGGCTCCGTTCGAGACGATGGCGATCGTCCCGAGGCGGCTCCAGTTGTCCCACTCGAACCCGAAATTGACGCGGGCCTCGGGCGTGATCGCCTGGGTGATGCCGACACTGAGCTTCTCGGGCGTGTTGAGCTTGGCCTTGATGTTCCCGCCCAGCGTGTCGTAGGGCGCCGGGAGGATGAGCTGGCCGCCGATGTCGTGATGCACCGACGAGCGGAAGCCGACGCCGACCGACGTGCCGGCGAACGGGGTGATCAGCGCGCCGGCGGTGAAGCCGACACCCCAGGAATCACCCTTGAGGCCGGAGCTCGGCAGGGCCGCCGGGTTCAGGGTGAGCGGCGAGAGGAACGCCTGACGCAGGACGAGCTTGAAGTACTCGATGTTCGGGCCGGCAGCGACCGAGAGCCACTCGTTGACCTTGAAGCCGATGACCGGGTTGAACGCCAGGGAGAAGATGCGGCTGGAGCGTCCGTAGAGCTCGCCCGACCAGGTCGCGCGGGGTTTGGTCACGAGGCCGAAGGGGGCGCCCGTCGAAATGCCGATCCAGACCCGGTCGCTGAGCTGGTAGGAGGTGGCGCCCGCCGGCACGATCGCCGTCTGGCCGAGCTCGCCGCTCTCCCCCAGCCGCGAGAAGGCCGCGTTGGTACCGGCCTCGGGCGTGATCCGGGCCGACAGGTTGATCACGCTGAGGTTCTGCTCGGTGACCCAGCCCGGACGCATGGTCACCGTCGCCGGGTTCCAGAACATCGAGGACACTCCGCCGGAGCCCGAGGCCGCGCCGGCGAAGGAGAGCCCCTGCGCCTCCACGCTCTGCTCGCGGATGCCGAAGGCACCGGCGCCCGCATCCGCCACGCTGGCGGCCAAGAGCGCGACGGAGACGCCCGAGAGCATCCAGCGGCGCAGAGACCGGCTGCGAATCGTACCCGTCATGACCTGAAACCCCCCGCTATAGCTGGTGCTCGCTTGTCTCGCCCCGACCAGGTCGGACCCGCACCTTGCCAATGACAATGACGCGCCTCCGGCAACTGTGCAATACGGACCTAGACAGTTAACGTCTTAGTAAAAACCGGCATTTTATCTTGAGAACGCGAAATATTGCGCGAACCCGCCGGTGCTGCCGAGGGTTTCAGCAGAATGGTTCACATCTAAACTCTCGCTGGCGTGAGTAAGCGGTCGGACCGGAAAATCGCGCCTCAGGCGTTTCCGGGCAGCAGTGTGACCTTCGGGTGACAATCCTGGCGTTGGAAGGGCCGGAATCGCCGGTGACGCGCGCCGCGAGGCGTTTTTCCGTCGCGTTTCGACCCTTGCCGCGCGGGGGCGTACGCTCGATCTCAGGCAGCAGGATGCAAGCCGCAAGATGTCACGCGGCGCGACGCGACGGGAGGCATGAGCGATGAAACTGGTCCGGCACGGTACGAGCGGGGACGAGAAGCCCGGCCTCATCGACGCTGACGGCGGCCTGCGCGATCTTTCGGCCCATGTCCGCGACATCGCGGGCCCGGCGCTGTCGCGCGAGACCCTGGACCGCCTGCGCCTGATCGATCCCGCGAGCCTGCCGCTGCTGCCCGCCGGGACACGCCTCGGCCCCTGCGTCGGCGGCACCCGCAACGTCGTGGCGATCGGCCTGAACTACACGGACCACGCCGCCGAGATCGGCGCCGACATCCCGGCGGAACCCATCGTCTTCAACAAGGCGCCGTCCTGCCTCGGGGGCGCGAACGACCGCGTGATTCTGCCCAAGGGTTCGGCCAAGACCGATTGGGAGGTCGAACTGGCGCTGGTGATCGGCGCCCGCGCCTCCTACGTCCATGCCAACGAGGCCCTGTCCTACGTGGCGGGCGCCTGCATCTGCAACGACGTCTCCGAGCGCGAATTCCAGATGGAGCGCGGCGGCACCTGGACCAAGGGCAAGGGCTGCCCGACCTTCGGACCGCTCGGTCCCTGGCTCGTCACCCTCGACGAGGTCGGCGACCTCAAGGCCCTCGACCTCTGGCTCGACGTGAACGGCACCCGCATGCAGACCGGGTCGACGTCCACCATGATCTTCGATGCCGCGCAGCTCGTGGCCTACGTCTCGCACTTCATGATGCTGGAGCCCGGCGACGTCATCATCACCGGCACGCCACCCGGCGTCGGCATGGCGAAGAAGCCGCCGCGCTTCCTGCGGAGCGGCGATGTCGTCACCCTGGGCATCACCGGCCTGGGGGAACAACGCCAGGAGATCGTCGCCTTCGACGACTGGACCGCCAAGGTCGCGGCGGGCGAGCCGACGAACTGAAGCGCGTCCGGCTTGATTTTCCGGCCGGGATTCGCCTCATGGAGCCATGATCGAGACCCTCGCCCCCGTCACCGTACCTGGAACCTCCGCACTCGGAACCTCCGCCATCCGGCATGACTGGTCGGTGGCGGAGATCCAGGCGATCCACGACCTGCCGCTCCTCGACCTCGTGTTCCGGGCCGCGCAGGTGCATCGCGCCCACAACGACCCGGCCGACATCCAGCGCGCCAGCCTGCTGTCGATCAAGACCGGCGGATGCCCCGAGGATTGCGCCTATTGTCCGCAATCGGCCCACCACAAGGGCACCGGCATGGCCCGTGAGCGCCTGATGCCGGTGGATGCGGTGCTGCGCGAGGCGGCGGCCGCCAAGGCCAACGGGGCCCACCGCTTCTGCATGGGCGCGGCCTGGCGACAGCCGAAGGACGGCCCCGAATTCGACGCCGTGCTGGCGATGGTGCGCGGGGTGCGCGGCCTGGGGATGGAGGCCTGCGTGACGCTCGGCATGCTGACGCCGAGCCAGGCCGGCCGCCTCGCGGAGGCCGGGCTCACCTCCTACAATCACAATCTCGACACCGGGCCGGACTTCTACGGGGACATCATCTCGACCCGGACCTACGACGACCGTCTGAACACCTTGCAGAACGTGCGCGACGCCGGCATCGGCGTCTGCTGCGGCGGCATCGTCGGGATGGGCGAGGGCGTGAAGGACCGGGCCGGGATGCTCCAGGTGCTCGCCAACCACGCGCCGCACCCGGAGAGCGTGCCGATCAACGCCCTCGTCGCCGTCGAGGGCACGCCCCTGGAAGACCGCCCGGCGGTCGATCCCCTGGACCTCGTGCGCATGTGCGCCACGGCCCGCATCGTGATGCCCCGCGCCCGCGTGCGCCTGAGCGCCGGCCGTTCGGGCCTGACCCGCGAGGCGCAGATCCTCTGCTTCCTCGCCGGCGCCAACTCGATCTTCTACGGGGAGCGCCTGCTGACCACGGCCAACAACGAGACCGATGCGGACGCCGAACTCCTGCGCGACATCGGCATCACGGTGCCGGGCCTGACGCTGGCAGCGGCGGAGTAAGGCTTTCGCACCAGAGGTTGGGGTTGAGGTTTGGGCCTCACCCCACCCGGGTCGGCGTCATGCGAACCCGCAGCACCTCGACGTCGGCGTGGTTGCCGGACAGCAGGTCGGTGATGTCCCCGGCCAGCAGTGACTTCACGTGCCGGCACAGGGTGCCGTAGCGCCCCGCCATGCAGGTGCAGCGCAGGTGCGGCCCCTGGCTGCGATCCTCCAAGGTCACGGCGTAGCGGTTGCCGCTGCTGCCCCGCACGGCGAAATGCAGGCCGGGCGGCGTTGCCGGGAAGTCCCCCGCCGCCCGTCGGGCGCGCTCGGTGAGCGAACCGGGCCGGCTCTGCAGACGCGCCGCGACGTCCGGTCCGGCCGGAAGCGTGGTGATCGGCAGGCGGATCGCCCGCGACAGGGCCGGGATGCTCGGCGCGCCCGTCTGCCGGGCGGCGGCCAGGGCGATCTCCGCGCAGGCATAGGCGTCCTCGCCCGCGTCGTGGTGTTCGAAGCGGATGCCGAGGCGTGCCGCGACCTTGTTCAGGCCGCAGCCTTCCTCCGCCGGGAACACCCGCCGGGCGATCTGGAGGGTGCAGAGGTACGAGAAGGCCGGCGGGATCACGCCGTGGGCGCCGAGGGAGGCGCGCAGCACCCCCATGTCGAAGCCCGCATTGTGGGCCAGGATCAGACTTGTCGCGAGGTCGGGCAGGAACTCGGCCATCACCTCCGGGAAGGTGGGCCTATTGCGCACGTCGGCCGGCACGATGCCGTGGACCCGGATGTTGCCGGGCGAGAAGCGCAGCTCCGGCGGCCGGATCAGGCGCGATTCCCGCCGGACCACGGCCCCGTCGGCGATCCAGGCGAGGCCCACGGCGCAGGCGCTGTCGCGCCGCTCGTTGGCGGTCTCGAAATCGATGGCGATGACGGTCATGGTGTTCGGGAGCGGCCCTGCCCTGGCCGGACGACGGCCGCCCCGAGTCTAGTCCCGGCCGAATCCGCGCTCAAGCGTCGGCGACGCGCGCGAGCCATGCCTCCTCGCTGATCACCTCGACCCCGTGCTTCTCGGCATCCTTCAGCTTGGAGCCCGCGCCGGGTCCGGCCACCACGAGGTCGGTCTTGGCGGAGACCGAGCCCGAGACCTTCGCGCCCAGACGCTCGGCCGTGGCCTTGGCCTCGGAACGGGTCATACGCTCGAGGGTGCCGGTGAACACCACCGTCTTGCCCGCGAAGGCCGTCGCGCGGGCGGGCGCGGCCATGGGCTCGGTGCGCACCTCCGCCAGGAGGGCGCGTACGGCCGCGTCGTTGTGCGGCTCGGAGAAGAAGGCGATCAGCGAATCCGTCGCCACCGGGCCGATCTCGCCGTCATCGGCGAAGTGCCGGTAGGCATCGCCGGGGCGCTCCGCCGCCGCCCGCGCGATGCCCGCCGCGACGGCCTCCGCATCCCCGAAATGGGCGAGCAGGCTCGCGCGCTGCGGCGCCGAGAGCCGGACCCGCCCTTGCGGCTGCGCCTCCGCGTCCTCGCCCTCGCCCTCGCCGGCATCCGCCTCCCCCGCCTCGCGCGGGTAGCCGAACTCCAGCAGGCGGTCGCGGGTGGTGGGGCCGATGCGCGGCAGGGAGGAGAAGGCGAGCCAGTCCGGCCCGGCCTGATCGCGGCGCGCGGCGTCGACGCCCTCCATCAGGGCGGCCATGTCGGGGAAGCGCTTGGCCAGGGCCTTGGCCGTCGATTCGCCGATATCCGGGATGCCGAGGGCGAAGAGGAAACGGTTGAGCGGCAGGGTCCGGCGCTCCTCCACGGAGGCGAGGAGGTTCTTGATCGCCTTGTCCTCGTCGTCGCCCTTCTTCTTGGCCGGCTTCTTCGGCGCGGGCGCGCCCTCGGCCCGGCGCTCGGCGGAGAGCGCCTCGCGGCGGGCCACGATGGCGGCCTTCAGGGGTTCGAAGTCGAGGCGGAACAGGTCGGCGGGCTGGCGCACCAGCCCGGCCTCGAACAGCACCTCGATGTAGGTCTGGCCGAAGCCCTCCAGGTCGAAGCCGTTGCGCGAGACGAAGTGCTTCAGCCGCTCCACCCCCTGGGCGGGGCAGATCAGGCCGCCGGTGCAGCGGCGCACGGCGTCGGGCTTGCCCGTGCGCGGGTTGATCTCGCGGACCGCCCGGCTGTTGCAGGCGGGGCATTCGGTCGGGAAGGCGAAGGGCTTCGAGTCCGCCGGGCGCTTGTCGAGCACCACGTCCATCACCTTCGGGATCACGTCGCCGGCCCGCTGGACCACGACGGTATCGCCGATCCGGATGTCGCGCCCGTCGCGGATGGGCTCGCCGTCGGCGCCCACGCCCTGGACGTAGCCCTCGTTGTGCAGGGTGGCGTTCGAGACCACGACGCCGCCCACCGTCACCGGCCGGAGCTTGGCCAGGGGGTTCAGCGAGCCCGTGCGCCCGACATTGATCTCGATGTCCTCCACCACCGTCAGCGCCTTCTGCGCGGCGAACTTGTGGGCCAGCGCCCAGCGCGGCGAGCGCGAGACGAAGCCGAGGCGGCGCTGGAGCGCGAGGTCGTCCACCTTGTAGACCACGCCGTCGATGTCGTAGCCGAGGTCGGCGCGCTCGGCCTCGATGCTGCGGTAATGCGCGACCATGGCCGCCGCATCGGCGCAGAGCCGCGTCCGGTCGTTGACCGGCAGGCCCCAGGACGCGAAGCGCGCCAGCACCCCGTGCTGGGTGCCCTCGAAGGCGGGCACCACCTCTCCCCAGGCATAGGCGAAGAACTTCAGCGGGCGCGAACGCGTGATCTCGGGGTCGAGCTGACGCAGCGACCCCGCCGCCGCGTTGCGCGGATTGGCAAAGAGCGGTTTGCCGGCGGCCTCCTGGCGCGCGTTGATCGCGGCGAAATCCGCGTGCGAGAGATAGACCTCGCCGCGCACCTCGCAGATCGGCGGCACGTCGTCCCCGGCGAGCACCTGCGGGATGTCGGAGACCGTGCGGGCATTGGCGGTCACGTCCTCGCCGACCTCGCCGTCGCCCCGGGTCGCGGCGGTGACGAGGCGCCCGTCCTCGTAGCGCAGGGCCAGGGAGAGACCGTCGATCTTCGGCTCGGCGGTGAAGGCCAGGGCCTCCGCCTCGGGCCAGTTCAGGAAGCGCCGCACGCGGGCGACGAACTCGGCGACCTCCTCGTCCGCGAAGGCGTTGCCGAGGGAGAGCATCGGCACGGGATGCCGAACCTTGGCGAATTTCTCGGACGGCTTGGCACCCACCGACGCGCTGGCCGCCCCCGTCCCCGCGAGATCGGGAAAGCGCGCCTCGATGGTCTCCAGGCGCCGGCGCAGGGCGTCGTACTCGGCGTCGGTGATCTCGGGCGCGTCCTCCTGGTGATAGAGCCGGTCGGCCTCCGCGATCCGTGCGGAAAGGTCCTCGTGCTCGACCCGGGCCAGGTCCGGAGTCAGGGCGTCGAGGCTGTCGTCGGATATGGGTCGGGCCATCGGGATGCTTCGCGGTGGGGGCATGGGTGGCGCCCGTCTATAGCAATCCGCGACCCCTGCCGCATCGGCCGACGTTCCGGACAGCGTCGCGCCTGTGCACGGCGAGTGACCGGCGACGTCCTCGCGGAATCGTGTATCCCGTAGCGCATCGCCTGCGACGCCGCGCCACCCTACCGGCTGCCCGTCATCCCCATCTGTTAGCGGACAGGTCAGCACCACCGGATCGCCATGCCCACCCAACCCGCCTTCTCCGCACCCTGGCGCGACCGCGCCGGTCGCGTCTCGGGCCTGAAGCTCGCCACCTTCCTGTTCGCCCTGGCGCCGGGCCTCTGGCTCGCGGGCGCCTATGCGGCCGATGCGCTGGGGGCCAAGCCGATCACGGCGCTCCTGCACGGCACGGGGGAATGGGCGGTGCGCTTCCTCCTGCTGTCCCTGGCGGTGACGCCGCTGCGCCGGATCGCGAACGCGCCCAAGCTCATCCTGGTGCGGCGCATGCTCGGGCTCACCGTGCTCGCCTACGCGCTGATCCACCTGATGCTCTACGTGGTCGATCAGAACTTCGTGCTGACGAAGGTCGTTTCCGAGATCGCGACGCGCTTCTATCTCACCATCGGATTCGTGGCGCTCTTCGGCCTCGTCGTGCTCGGCGCGACCTCGACCGACGGCATGATCCGGCGCCTCGGCAAGGCCTGGCCCCGCTTGCACAAGACGGTCTACGCCATCGCCGTGCTCGGGCTGATCCACTATTATCTCCAGGCCAAGATCGACGTGTCCGACCCGGTCTTCTGGACCGGCGCGTTCCTGCTGCTGATGGGCCATCGCGGCCTGCAGCGCCTGCGTTGGCCCACCAATCCCTGGACCCTCCTCGCTCTGGCCGTGCTCGCGGCCCTCCTCACCGCCCTGCTGGAAGCGGCCTGGTACGGCGTCGCCAGCGGCGTGCCGGCCAGCCTCGTGCTGGCGGCCAACCTCGACGTCCCGGACACGATCCGCCCGGCCTGGTGGGTCCTGGCGCTCGGCCTGTGCGTGCCCGTGCTGAACGCGGTTCGGACGGGGATGGATGGGGGCGGGGCCAAGCCTGCGCCGCGCCGTAATCCGGTGGCTGCCCCGGTCGCGACGCCCTGATTCGCCACGCGACCCCATTGCCACCCGGGGCCGCCCGCGCGCATGACACCGGCGGCATGAGCAGCGAGGAGGAGTCCCGCGTGAGATTATGGATCGTGCGGGGCGCGCTCGCGGCCCTCGGCGCCCTGCTGACGATCGGCGCCGCCATGGCCGCCTGCACCCGGCCGGAGCCGCCGCCCGCGACGGCGCGGCCGGCGAAGCCGCCGCTCCCGGCCAAGCCCGCCTGCCTCGATGCGAAGGGCGGCTGTCCGGGCTGGGAAGCCTACAGCTACAACGACGCCATCAAGGCCTACAACGCCGAGGTGGCCGCGTTCCGTCCCCTGGCCGAGGCCTATATCAAGGCGCTGAACGCTTACGTGAAGGCGAGCGGCGACTATGCGCAATGCGAGGTCAAGGCGCTGCAGTAGCGGCGTCGACCCGCCCGGCCTGCGCCTCGACCCCTCGGCCCGTTTCCCGAACGCCTGAACGCCCCCTCCCCGTCAGCTTGACCCGTCCCGGGCGCGGTGCCACAGGCCGGAGTCGTTACGACAACTCCGGACTGGATGGCCCGATGCCCGAATCCCTCGACCTGCTCGTCCTCGGCAATGCCATCGTGGATCTCATTGCCCGCACCGAGGAGGATTTCCTCGCCGCGCAGGGCGTGCCGAAGGGCGCGATGCAGCTGATCGACGAGGCACGGGCCGAGTCGCTGTTCTCCGCCATGGGTCCGGCCACCATCGTGTCGGGCGGCTCGGGGGCCAACACGGCGGTGGGGGCGGCGATGCTCGGCGCCCGGACCGGCTTCGTCGGCAAGGTCCGCGACGACGAGCTCGGCGGCCTCTTCGCCCACGATCTCAAAGCCACCGGCGTGCGCTTCCCCGTGGCGTCCGCCAGCGACGGGCCGGCCACCGCTCGCTGCTTCATCCTGGTGACGCCGGACGGCGAGCGCACCATGAACACCTATCTCGGGGCCTGCCAGGGCCTGTCCCCGGCCGATGTCGACGCGGCCACCGTGGCCTCCGCCCGCGTGGTCTACCTCGAGGGCTACCTCTGGGATCCGCCGGCCGCCAAGGACGCCTTCCGCAAGGCCGTGACCCTCGCGCACGAGGCCGGCAACGCGGCCGCCCTGACCCTCTCGGATGCCTTCTGCGTCGGCCGCTACCGCGACGAGTTCCTGGGCCTGATTCGCGACGGCAGCATCGACATCCTGTTCGCCAACATGGCCGAGTTGCAGAGCCTCTACGAGACCGACGATGCCGAGGCCGCGATCAAGGCCCTGCGCGACGAGGGCGCGGCGCTCCGCAAGGACCTGCTCGGCCTGGTGACGCGCTCGGCCGAGGGCGCGCTGGTGATCCAGGGCGGCGCGGTGCAGTCGGTGCCGGCCTCGCCCGTGCACGAGGTGGTCGACACGACCGGCGCGGGCGACCTCTTCGCGGCGGGCTTCCTCGCCGGGCACGCCCGCGGGCTCGACCCCCTCGCCAGCGCCCGTCTCGGCGCCCTGGCGGCGGCGGAGGTCATCCAGCATATCGGCGCCCGGCCGCAGCACGACCTCGTGGCGCTCGCCAAGGCGCAGGGCCTGCTCTGATCCGGCGTTCGGTCGATCACCTCTCGGGCGGGGTGGTGTCTCTCTCCGGAGAGATCACGCACCTCACTACGCTCCCTCTCCCGGAAGGAGAGGGAGCGTAGTGAGGTGTGGTCCATCTCCGGAACATCTGCACAGTCCATCGTCTCCCGAAGGAGACGAAACCCGCACTCTGCCCCCTCCCCGCATGGGAGCAGGGCACGCGCTCACGGCCGCAGCAGGACCTTGCCGACCGCCTCGCGCCGCTTGAGGATGCCGAGCGCCTCCGCGTAATCGGTCAGCGGATGGACCCCGTGGACCTTCGCCGTGAGGCGCCCCTCCGCCACCCAGGCGAGAAGCTGCTCCTGGTTGGCCCGGTGCGCGTCCGGCTCGCGCTCCACGAAGACACCCCAGTGGACACCCTGGATGTCGATGCCCTTGAGAAGGGCGAGGTTGAGCGGGATGCGGGGGATGTCGCCCGCCGCGAAGCCGATGACGAGGTAGCGGCCCTTCCAGCCGAGCGAACGCAGAGCCTGTTCGGCATGTTCGCCGCCGATCGGATCGTAGATCACGTCGACGCCCTGCCCCTCCGTGAGCCGGCGCAGGGCCTCGCGCAGGTTCTCGGCGCCGTAATCCACCGCCATCGTGGCGCCGTGCGCCCGCGCCACGGCGAGCTTGGCCTCGGACGACGCGCAGGCGATGACGCGGGCTCCCATGATCGCGCCGAGTTCCACCGCCGCGAGACCGACCCCGCCGGACGCTCCCAGCACCGCCAGGGTCTCCCCGGGCTGCAGCCGGGCACGGTCGCGCAGGGCATGCAGGGACGTGCCGTAGGTGATGGTCAGGCCGGCGGCCTGTTCGTCGGAGACCCCCTCCGGCACCGGCGTCAGATGCCGGGTCCCGACCGCGATCCGCTCCCGACAGGTCCCGAATGTCTGATGGACGATGACCCGGTCGCCGATCGCGAAGCCGGTGACGCCGTCGCCCAGCGCCTCGATCACCCCGCAGGCCTCGCCCCCGGGGGAGAACGGCAGCTCCGGCTTCACCTGGTAGCGCCCGGCGATAATCAGCGTGTCGAAGAAGTTCAGCGCCGCGAGGGTGACCCGCACCATGGCCTCGCCCGGCCCCGCGACCGGATCGGGCAATTCCGCGATCGTGAGATCGTCCGGTCCCCCGAGCCGGGTACACAGCAGCGCCTTCATGCCCAAACCTCCGCCTGATCGTCCCGGGCCGCTTGCACCGGCACGGCCGCCCACGCAAGCGGGCGTGCGTTCAGGTACGCTCGTAGGTGCCCGTGAGGCAGCCCTTGGCCAGGACGTGACCGCGCAGGGCCTCCAGCAGGGCGCCGCGACCGGGATGCGCGTCGAGGAACAGCGCCGTGTCGAGGGCATAGGCCTGGAACAGGTAGGCGTGCGGTCCATGGCCGGTCGGTGGATCCGGCGGCAGCCACCCGGCCTTGAGGAAGCTGTTCTTGCCGAGATCGAGGCGGGATCCCGCCTGGCTCGCGGCGCCCTCGGAAAGCGGTGCCTCCGGGTCGAGGTTCCAGGCGATGAGGTGGACCAGCGGGTTCGGGGTCGGACTGCCCGCATCCTCCACCAGGAGGGCCACCCGCACGGTGCCGGGCGGCAACCCGGTCCAGGCCAGCGGCGGGGAGGCGCCGTCCCCGTCGGCCGTGAAGCGGGCCGGGATCGGTCCGCCATCCGCGAAGGCGAGGCTCGTGAGGCCGATGCCCTCCGGGACCTGCGCGAAGTCGGTGCGGTACGCGGTCCGGTCGAGCCCAGCCTTCAGGCCGGACAGGGCGGCACCCACGGCGTGGGGGATCTTCTCGAGCAACGGCCTCTCCTCAGGGATACGCCGTTCAACGGCGCGGCCGGCCGATGGTTCAGGCGGGGCGGACGGCCGAGATCATGTAGTTCACGCCCGTATCGCGGCTCGCCCGCCAGGATCCGTCGAGGGGGTTGAAGACCACGCCGGTGGTGTCCGTCACGGTGAGGCCGCCGGCGGTGACGGCCTCCGACAGTTCGTTCGGCCGCACGAACTTGTCCCAGTCATGCGTGCCCTTCGGGAGCCAGCCGAGGACGTATTCGGCGCCCACGATGGCCAGGGCGTAGGAGCGCAGGGTCCGGTTGATGGTGGCGGCGAAGAGGAGGCCGCCCGGCTTCACCGCGCGGGCCGCCTGCGCCACGAAGGCCGGCATGTCGACCACGTGCTCCACCACCTCCATGGCGAGCACGATGTCGAAGCGTTCGCCGCCCGCCACCACGTCCTCGATCGTCCGCGCCCGGTAATCGACCGGGACGCCCTCCGCGTCGGCATGCGCCTGCGCCACCTTCACGTTGGTGGGAGCCGGATCGAGCCCCGTGACCCGTGCCCCGAGGCGCGCCAGGGGCTCCGACAGCACACCGCCGCCGCAGCCGATATCCACCAGGGTCAGGCCCTCCAGGGCCAGGGGTCGGCGGGGGTCGCGCCCGAAATGCCGGCAGGCGGTGTCGCGCACATAGGCGAGCCGCACGGGGTTGAAGCGGTGCAGAACCCGCATCGGCCCGGCCTCGTCCCACCACGTCGCCGCGATGGCCTCGAAGCGGGCGACCTCGTCACGGTCGATGGAGGCGCCTGTGGGTCCGGTCATGATCTCGGCGTCTCTCTCGCGCTGGTGGCGCGCCGGATTGTTGACACGCCAGGGCGGCCCTTGTACCCGCCGAAGCCCTGTCCGGTACAGCAGCCAAGCGACGCGGCAGGCCCTGCCGGTGGGACGATCCCACCCGAGGCCCGCCGGATCGCATGGCGACGCGATTCGACGCGGACGCGACAGGCCCCGTCTGGTGAGAACATGCCCCGTCTGGTGATGAAGTTCGGCGGTACGTCCGTCGCCAATGTCGAGCGCATTCGCAACGTGGCGGCCCACGTGGCGCGCGAGGTCGCGGCCGGCTACGAGGTCGCGGTCGTGGTCTCGGCGATGTCCGGCAAGACCAACGAGCTCGTGGCCTGGGTCAAGGACGCCAACCCGATCTACGACGAGGCCGAGTACGACGCCGTCGTCGCCTCGGGCGAGCTCGTCACCGCCGGCCTGCTCGCCATCGCGCTCCAGAAGAACGGCATCAAGGCCCGCTCCTGGCAGGGCTGGCAGATCCCGATCCTGACCTCGGACGCCCACGGCTCCGCCCGCATCGAGGGCATCGACGGCGCCCGCCTCGATGCCGGCTTCCAGCGCGGCGAGGTCGCGGTCATCGCCGGCTTCCAGGGCATGCACGAGGCCACGGGCCGGGTGACGACCCTCGGGCGCGGCGGCTCCGACACCAGCGCGGTGGCCATCGCCGCCGCCATCGGTGCCGAGCGCTGCGACATCTACACCGACGTCGACGGCGTCTACACGACGGACCCGCGCGTGGTCCCGAAGGCCAAGCGCATGGAGCGCGTGACCTTCGAGGAGATGCTCGAGATGGCCTCGCTCGGGGCCAAGGTCCTGCAGGTCCGCTCCGTCGAGCTCGCCATGGTCCATCGCGTGCCGACCACGGTGCGCTCCTCCTTCGATCCGCCGGACAATGCCCGGCCCGGCACCCTCATCTGCGACGAGGACGACAGCGTGGAACAGCAGATCATCACCGGGATCGCCTTCTCGAAGGACGAGGCGCAGATCACGCTCCGTCGCGTGAAGGACAGCCCCGGCATCGCCGCCGCCATCTTCGGCCCGCTGGCGGATGCCAACATCAACGTGGACATGATCATCCAGACCGTGTCTGGCGACCAGTCCACCACCGACATGACCTTCACGGTCCCGTCGGCCGATTACGATCGCGCCCGCAAGATCCTCGACGCGCAGGGCGCCGCCATCGAGTTCGGCCAGATCGAGGGCGCCACCGACGTCGTGAAGGTCTCGGCCATCGGCGTCGGCATGCGCAGCCACGCGGGCGTCGCCGCCAAGGCCTTCCGGGCGCTGGCGGAGAAGGGCATCAACATCCGCGCCATCACCACGTCGGAGATCAAGTTCTCCGTCCTGATCGATGCCGCCTATACGGAGCTTGCCGTTCGCACGCTCCACTCGCTATACGGCCTCGATAAGGCCTGACGAGCGCAGGCCTGAAGACCCGGAGCGCGCGAACGCCCGCGCGCCAACCGGACCCGAGGCCGAAGCCGGATCGAGGAGACCATGCCCGCTGCGCCCGGAGGCCCGCGCCTGCTACTGCGCCGCCTCCGCGAAGCGATGGCGGAGCCGGTCAGCCCACAGGCACGCCTCGACCGCATCGTCACGCTGATCGCCGCGAACGTGATCGCGGAGGTGTGCTCGGTCTATGTGCTCAGCGATGACAACATCCTCGAATTGTTTGCGACCGAGGGCCTGAACCGCGAGGCCGTCCACCTGACGCGGATGCGGGCGGACGAGGGCCTCGTCGGCCTCATCGCCAAGACCGCCGAGCCGCTCTCGCTCTCCGACGCCCAGTCGCACCCCGCCTTCTCCTACCGTCCGGAGACGGGCGAGGAGGCCTATCATGCCTTCCTCGGCGTGCCGCTCCTGCGGGCGGGCAACACGCTCGGCGTGCTCGTCGTCCAGAACAAGACCTACCGGGTCTATTCCGAGGAGGAGATCGAGGCGCTCCAGACCACCGCCATGGTGCTCTCGGAGATGATCGCCTCGGGCGAGCTGCAGGCGCTGGCTCCGGGGGCCGGCTCGGCGGCGCGCCGGGCCGTGAGCCAGCGCGGGGTCGCCCTCGCGGATGGCATCGGACTGGGCCACGTGGTGCTGCACGAGCCCCGCATCGTGGTGAAGAAGCTCATCGCCGAGAACGTCGACCGGGAGGTCGAGCGCCTGGAACTCGCCATCGGCGAGGTGCGCTCGGCCATCGACGACCTCGTGGAGCGGGGCGACAGCATCGGCACGGGCGAGTCCCGCGAGGTGCTGGAGACCGTGCGCATGTTCGCGCACGACAAGGGCTGGCTGCGCCGGATGCACGAGGCCGTGCATTCGGGACTGACCGCCGAGGCCGCCGTCGAGCGCGTCCAGTCGGACAACCGTGCCCGGATGATGCGCCAGAGCGATCCCTACCTGCGCGATCGGCTGCACGACCTCGACGACCTCGCCAACCGGCTCCTGCGCACCCTCCTCGGCGCCGAGGGCAACGGCGCCCAGCGCGTGCTGCCCGAGAACGCGATCCTGGTGGCGCGCTCGATGGGGCCGGCCGCCCTGCTCGACTACGACCGCACGGCGCTACGCGGCGTGGTGCTGGAGGAAGGCGGCCCGACGAGCCACATCGCCATCGTGGCGCGGGCGCTCGGCATCCCGGCGGTGGGCGAGATCGCCAACGCCACCGCGCTCTGCGACGCGGGCGACGCGATCATCGTGGACGGCGTCACCGGCGAGATCCAGGTCCGGCCCGGCCCGGAGATCGAGGCGGCCTATGCCGAGATGGTGCGCCTGCGCGCCCGCCGGCAGGAGCAGTACCGGGCGCTGCGCGACGTGCCGGCCGTGACCCGCGACGGCACCGCGATCGGCCTCCAGCTGAACGCGGGGCTGCTCATCGACCTCACGCACCTGCACGAGACGGGCGCCGACGGCATCGGCCTGTTCCGCACCGAACTGCAGTTCATGGTCGCCCAGCGCATGCCCTCGGCCGCCGAGCAGCAGACGCTCTACGAGGCCGTGTTCGCGGCGACCGGCGACCTGCCGGTGACGATCCGCACCCTCGACATCGGCGGCGACAAGATCCTGCCCTACATGCCCGCGCTGGAGGAGGAGAACCCGGCCCTGGGCTGGCGCGCGATCCGCATCGGCCTCGACCGGCCCGCCCTCCTGCGGGTGCAGCTGCGGTCGCTCCTGAAGGCCGCCGGCGGGCGGCCCCTCAAGATCATGTTCCCCATGGTGGCGACGGTCGACGAGTTCATCCGCGCCAAGGCCATCGTGGAGCGCGAGAAGGCGCACCTGCGCCGGCACGGCCACGCCCTGCCGAGCGATTGCAAGCTCGGCGTCATGGTCGAGGTGCCCTCGCTGCTGTTCCAGATCGACGAGATCGCCGAGGCCGCCGACTTCCTGTCGGTGGGCTCGAACGACCTCATGCAGTTCCTGTTCGCGATCGACCGCGAGAACCGCCGGGTGGCCGACCGCTTCGACACCCTGAGCGTTCCGGCCCTGCGCGCGTTCCGCGTCATCGCCGAGCGGGCGGCCGCCGCGGGTTGCCCCGCCACCGTCTGCGGCGAGATCGGCGGGCGTCCGCTGGAGGCCATGGCCCTGATCGGCCTCGGCTTCCGTCACCTCTCGATGTCGCCGGCCGCCATCGGTCCGGTGAAGGCGATGGTGCTCGGCCTCGATGTCGGTGCCGTGGCGGCGATGATCCACGCCGAGATGGAGCGGGCGGGTGACAGTGCCTCCCTGCGTCCCGCGCTCGCGGCCTTCGCGAAGGCCCAGGGCGTTCCTATCTAGACGGGTCGTGCCGCGACCCCGTCGCCGGTCCTAACGCGGGCCGGCGAGCCCCTGCACTGATGAGAGTTTTCGACGGGCGATGACCCCTATTCCTGCAGAGCGTCTCGACGCGATCCTGACGCGCCACGACATCGTCACCGCCACGCTGAGTGCGGGATCGGCGGATTCCGACACCTTCGTGCAGCTCTCGCGCGAACTCTCGGAGCTCGAGGGCGTGGTCGCGGCCATCCACGCCTATCGTGCCGCCGCGCGCAACCTCGCCGAGATCCAGGCCCTGATCGACGAGCCGGGCAGCGATTCCGAGATGCGGGCCCTGGCCGCCGAGGAGAAGCCCGACGCCGAGGCGGGGCTGGAGGCCGCGCACCGCGCCCTGCAGCTCATCCTGCTGCCGAAGGATTCGGCGGACGAGAAGAGCGCGATCCTCGAGATCCGCGCCGGCACGGGCGGCGACGAGGCCGCCCTCTTCGCCGGCGACCTCTTCCGGATGTACGGCCGCTACGCGGACGCCAAGGGCTGGAAGGTGGAGGTGATCTCCGAGAGCGAGGGAACGGCCGGCGGCTATCGCGAGGTCATCGCCGAGGTGAAGGGCAAGGGCGTGTTCGCGCGCCTGAAGTTCGAGAGCGGCGCCCACCGGGTCCAGCGCGTCCCCGACACCGAGGCGCAGGGGCGCATCCACACCTCGGCCGCCACCGTCGCGGTCCTGCCCGAGGCCGAGGAAGTCGACATCGTCATCAACGATGCCGACCTGAAGATCGACACCATGCGTTCGCAGGGGGCGGGCGGACAGCACGTCAACAAGACGGAGTCGGCCATCCGCATCACCCACATGCCGAGCGGCATCGTCATCTTCGTCCAGGAGGAGCGATCGCAGCACAAGAACCGTGCCCGCGCGATGTCGCTTCTGCGCTCCAAGCTCTACGACGCCGAGCGCACCGCCAAGGACGCGGCCCGGGCCGCCGACCGCAAGTCCCAGGTCGGCTCCGGCGACCGCTCGGAGCGCATCCGCACCTACAACTTCCCGCAGGCGCGGGTCACCGACCACCGCATCAACCTGACCCTCTACAAGCTGACGGAGGTGCTGGCGGGCGAGGCCCTCGACGAGCTCGTGGACGCACTGGTGACGGAGCATCAGGCCGAGCTGCTCGCGGCCGAGGGCATGGCCTGACGGCCGTGGCAGGGGGTCGGACGCCCGAGATGACCTTCGACCCCGCGCAGAGCCGCAGCGAGGCCGTCCGGCGCATGAGCGAGGCGCTGGCCGCCGGGGGCATCACCGGCAACGATGCCCGCTTCCTCGTGCTCGACCTGCTCGGGCTCACCCCCACCGACCTGATCCTGCACGGCGCCGCGCTCCTCGGGCCCGCCGGCGCGGAACGCCTATCCGAGGCCCTGCACCGGCGCCTCGCGGGCGAGCCGGTCGCCCGGATCGTCGGCACCTGGGAATTCTGGGGCCGCGCCTTCGACCTGTCGCCCGAGACCCTGGTGCCACGCCCCGACACCGAGACCCTGGTGGAAACCGCCCTCGCCCTGCAGCCCGGTCGGGAGCGGCCGTTACGGATCCTCGACCTCGGCACCGGCTCGGGCTGCATCCTGGTGGCGCTGCTCGGCGAGCGTCCGAAGGCGCACGGGATCGGAATCGACCGTTCGCAGGCCGCGCTCGCCCAGGCCCGGCGCAACGCCGTGCGCAATGGCGTCGCCGAACGCGCCGCCTTCGTGGCGGCGGACTGGACGGCCGGCCTCACCGGCGCCTTCGACCTCGTCGTCTCGAACCCGCCCTATATCGCCAGCGCGACGATCGCGGATCTCGCCACCGAGGTCCGCGACCACGATCCCGCCGCCGCCCTCGATGGCGGGGCGGACGGCCTCGACGCCTACCGCGCCATCCTGCAGGGTCTGGCGTCGGGACCGGTCCGGCTCGCGCCGGGGGGAGCCCTGGTGTTCGAGGTCGGGTACGATCAGGCCGATGCGGTGGGGCGGCTCGGCCGCGGAGCCGGGCTCGCGCCCGAGCGCATTGTGGAAGACCTCGCGGGGCACGCCCGGGTCGTCGCATTCCAGCCCGATCACGCACGATCAGGCGTGGAAAACCCGTGAATGAGACGAAATACCGGCCATCTCAACCGGGAGTCGTGCAAAAAAAGCTTGTTGCGGTATCCGCGAGTCGCTAGGCTCTGTTCCAGATCGCGAACGGTCCATTACGATGGATCGCGGTAGGACGGGTTGCGGCTCTGGTCCGCGACGCTCTTAGACGATCTCCCCACGATCAGGCTGGTACGCGCGGCACGAAGCGCATGAGCTTGGTCACCCGCAAGCCCGATAGCCGAAGGACGCCTGGACGCACAGCGCGCGCCTCGGTCGAGGGATAGACGGCAAGCACGGCGAAAGCGATCACGGATACATCGGACCCGGATCACGCGGCGCACCGACGGGCCAGAACAGGGCGCCGTCATCGCCTGGACCCGCCGCATCTTCAGACGCTCCGAGACGAACGAGGGTCAATCGAGACCGATGAGACCAAACCAGAATAGACGGATGCGCGGCCGCAACCGCCCCAAGGGTCCCAATCCGCTCACGCGCTCCTACGAATCCAACGGCCCCGACGTCAAGATTCGCGGTACCGCCCAGCACATCGCCGACAAGTACGCCCAGCTCGCCCGCGACGCGCAGGCCAGCGGCGACCCGGTGGCGGCCGAGAACTACTTCCAGCACGGCGAGCACTATTTCCGGATCATCTCCGGCGCCCAGGAGCAGACCCGGCAGCAGGTCGGCGGCTATGCCCGTGGCTTCGACGACGCGGATGACGACGGCGAGGATGACGGCCAGGGCGCCCCCCAGGGCTATGCCGCCTCCAGCTACGGCGCGAACGGCTACGCGGACGATTACGCCGATGCGGGCCAGCAGCCGCAGCCCTACGAGGGTCGGCAAGAGAACCGGCAAGAAAACCGGCAAGAGAACCGCCAGGAAAACAGGCAAGAGAACCGGCAGGAAAACCGGCAGGAGCCCCGGTACGAGAACCGTCAGGACTCGCGTCCCGACGCCGGGCCGGAAGGCAACCGCCCCAACCGCCGCGACCGCTTCAACAACCGCAACGATCGCCAGCAGCGTTTCGAAGGTCAGCGCGACGGAAACCGTCCGGATTACGGTCGCCGCGACGAAGCCGGCCGGCAGGATTTCCAGCGGCCGGACGGCAACCGCCAGGAGTTCAATCGGCAGGACTCGAACCGGCAAGATTCGAACCGGCAGGACTCGAACAGGACCGACTCGAACCGGCAGGATTTCAACCGGCCGGAGTCCAACCGAAACGACGCCCCGCGCCAGGATTTCGGCCGTCAGGATTACAGCCGGCCCGAGACCGGGCGCGGTGACAACCAGCGCCCGGATCAGGCCCGCCAGGACCAGCCACGCCAAGACCAACCGCGCCAGGAGCAGCCGCGCCAGGACTTCAACCGGCCGAACCCGGTTCGGAGCGAGTCCCCGCGTTACGGCAACGGCCGTGTCGAGGGACAGGTCTCCGAGCCGGTCCGCCCGGACTCGGCCGGTCCCGACGCGCCGCGCCAGGAGCTGCCGCGGACGGAGCAGCGCCCGGCCCGGACCGGTGAGGCCGCGCCGCGGCGCAGCCGTCGCCGCGACGAGCAGGAAGCGCGCGTCCCAGCCGAGGAGGTCGCCGGCCTGCCGGCCTTCCTGATGACGCCGCCCCGTCCGGTGGCGGCGCCCGATCGTACCCCCGAGACGGCGCCCGACGTCGAAACGGCACGGGCCGCTCCGGCCCCGGCCTCCGACGAGGCCCCCGCGCCCAAGCCCCGCCGTCGTCGGCGGGCCCGGTTCGAGGGTTCCGAAGGTGGCGAGGGTGGCGAAGGCGCCACGAACGACGCTCCGCCGGTGACCGAGTAAGGTCCGGCACCATCGCATGCTGAAAGGCCGCCCCTCCCCGGGGCGGCCTTTCACGTTTCGGGGCCGCGCCAATCGAGGAAGGCTTGGACCTGGTGGCGCTGACGCATGTCGCGGGCCGCCTCGCCGAAGGGGGCGAGGTCCCAGGTCCAGCGCCGGTCGGGTTCGCCGAGGCGCACCCCATGCAGGAGGTCGAGGCGGTCGGTGACCCGACCCGCGCGGTCCTCTTCCACTTGCTCCACGTCGGTGAGAAGGCAGACCCGGGCCGCCAGAGCCGCCAGACCATCGAGATGCGCGGCGACGATCCGCCGGCCGAGGTCGGGAGGCTGGGGGCCGGGCCGGTCGAGGGGCAGGATCGGCAGTTGCGAGAGAACGTTCGCCGAGACCACGAAATCCACATCCGCACCGGCGCAGAGGTCGTGCAGGGAGGCGCTGCCCCCGGATAGGCCCGTCAGGTCAGCCGTGACGAGGCGGACGTTGGGATAGGCGCGCACCGCCCGTCGCGCCGGCCAGAGATGCACCGCGTCCACGAGGTGGACGGCCTCGAACCGCTCGGCGAGGTGCGCCAGCGGCACGTCCTGCAGGAGGCCCGAGCCGAGCACGACCGCGATCCGGCGCCGGGGCAGGTTGGCGCAGGCCGCGATCACCGCCGCCCGCGAGCGCTCGAGATGCCCGGCCCAGGCGGAGCGGCAGCGCCGCGACCGCGACAGCAGCAGGACGCTTTCGCGCACGTAGCCGCGTCGCCGGTGGGCCAGGGGCGCCGGCGTCGTCAGCCAGTGCAGGAGTTCGATCAGCATGGCGACGTCCGATCAAAAGCGGCGCGGCCGGGAACCCGAAGTCACCGATACCGTTGCGCTTGGGTCTTTGCGCGCGGGAACCCGCGCCCGCAATCGCTCTGGAGCCACCGTGTCGAACCTCGTTAAAATCCTCCTCGCGATCTTCCTGCCCCCGGTCGCGGTTCTGATGAACAACGGCATCGGTCTGCAATTCCTTCTGAACATCCTGCTGACGATCTTCTTCGTGCTGCCCGGCACCATTCACGCGCTCTGGCTGGTGCTGCGCGATCGCTGAGGCGATGCTACCCTGCCGGGCGATCCGATCGCCGACCGGCGTTCGGGCGGCGGCGGTGCAAGGTGCGAGGATCGGATGAGCACACGAGGCTTCACGGGACGAAGGCCTCCCGAGGCGACGCGCGAGCGCCTGCCTCCGGGCCAGTACCTGACGGAGGACTTTCCCGTGCTGCAGATCGGCCCGAACCCGCGGATCGACCTCGCGACGTGGTCGTTCACCCTGAGCGAGGGCTCGAAGCCGCTGAAATCCTGGACCTGGGACGCCTTCAACGCCCTCCCCCGCACTCGCTGGGGCGGGGACATCCACTGCGTGACGAAGTGGTCGAAGTTCGACACCGCCTGGGAGGGCGTGAGCTTCGACGCCCTGCTGGCGGATGCGGGAATCGCGGCGCCGACCGACTTCCTGCTCGCCGAAGGCTACGACGACTACACCACCAACGTGCCCGTGGCCGACCTCGCGGGCGGCAAGGGCATGGTCGCGACGCATTACGACGGCGCGCCGATCCCGCCCGACCATGGCGGCCCTGCCCGGCTCCTCGTGCCGCACCTGTATTTCTGGAAGAGCGCCAAATGGGTGAAGGGCCTGCGCTTCACGAAGCGCGACGAGGGCGGGTTCTGGGAGCTGCGCGGCTACCACATGTACGGCGATCCCTGGCGCGAGCAGCGCTTCACCGGTGATTGAACCGGACCCACGGCCCCTCCCCTGGCTGAACGCGACCCTCGTGGGCATCGCCCCGGCGAGCGCCCGCGTGAAGAGCTATCGCTTCCGCGTCGCCTTCGACCGGCCGATGCGGGCCGGTCAGCACGTGGACGTGCGCCTCACCGCGCCGGACGGCTATCAGGCCCAGCGCAGCTACTCCATCGCCTCCCCTCCCGGCGGCGACGGCACCATCGAACTCCTGATCGAGGGCTTGCCGGAGGGAGAGGTCTCGGGCTTCTTCGACGCCGTCGCCGCGGTCGGCGACACCATCGAAATGCGCGGGCCGATCGGCGGGGCCTTCGTCTGGGGCCCGGAGGATGGCGGGCCGCTGCTGCTGATCGGGGGCGGATCGGGCGTCGTGCCCCTGCTGTCGATGCTGCGCCACCGGGCGGCCGCCGCGCCGGAAATCCCCGCCCTGCTCCTGTACTCGGCGCGCGAGGCCGGCGAGGCGATCGCGGCCGGCGAACTCGCCACCCGCGCGCGCGACGAGCCGCATTTCGACCTCATGCTGACCCTGACCCGGGCCGGCGGGCGGCGCATCGATGCCGGGCTGATCGCGGAGGCGCTGGAGCGCCTCGGCTCTCCGCGCCACGCCTATCTCTGCGGGTCGAATGCGTTCGTCAGCGCCGTCGCGGAGCGGCTCGTCGAGGCCGGGCTCGATCCCAGCCTCATCCACACCGAACGCTTCGGCGGCTGATCAGGCGAGGAGCCGGTCCGCGACCTCTTCGGCGAGCGACAGGCTGGACGTCAGGCCCGGGCTCTCGATCCCGTAGAGGTGGACGAGGCCGCTCAAACCGTGCTCGGCCGGACCTTCGATGCGGAAATCCGCCGCCGGCTCGCCGGGGCCCGTGAGCTTGGGGCGGATGCCGGCGTAGTCCGGCGTGAGCGCGCCGTCCGGCAGGCCCGGCCAGTAGCGGCGGATCGCCTGCGCGAAGGCGTGCGCGCGGCCCGGATCCACCCGGTAGTCGATCGCGTCCAGCCATTCGACATCCGGCCCGAAGCGCATGCGGCCCGCGAGATCGAGGGTGAGGTGGATGCCCAGGCCGCCCTCGACCGGGGCCGGGTAGATCAGGCGCGAGAAGGCGGGGCGCCCGACGCAACCGAAGTAGCTGCCCTTGGCCAGGACCTGGCGCGGGATGCGCGCGGCGGGATAGCCCTCCACGGTGGCGGCGAGCGCCTGCGCGCCGAGGCCGGCGGCGTTGACGACCGCGTCGAAGGGCAGGGCCTCACCCTGCACCGTGACCTCCCAGCGCCCGCCGGCCCAGGCGAGGCCCGCGACCGGCGTGTCGAAGGCGATGGCGCCCCCCGCATCCTCCAGATCCCCCTGCAGCGCGAGCATGAGGGCGTGGCTGTCCACGATGCCGGTCCCCGGGGCGTGCAGGGCGGCGACGCAGGCGAGGTTCGGCTCCAGGGCCTTCGCCTCGGCCGCCTCCAGGAGTACGAGGCCGGGGACACCGTTGGTTTCGCCCCGTGCCGCGATGGCCACGATGGCGGCACGCTCGGCTTCGTCGGTGGCGACGATGAGCTTGCCGCAGCGCCGGTGGGGCACGCCGTGGCTCTCGCAGAATTCATAGAGCAGCGCCGCGCCGGCAACGCAGTGCCGCGCCCGCAGCGACCCGGCGGGGTAATACATCCCTCCGTGGATCACCTCGGAGTTCCGGGCGGAGATGCCGGTACCGATCGATCCCTCGGATTCGGCGACCACCACGGCGTGACCGCGCCGCGCGAGGGCACGGGCAACAGCAAGACCGACGATTCCGGCACCGACGACGAGGATATCCATCACGGGCTGAAGATGAGCACGAGATAGACGAAAAACACAACGAGGTGCACCGCGCCTTCCAAGACCGTGGTCCGAAGCCCCGAGAACGTCAGGGTACTCAGGATCAACGTCACTACGAGGAGCGTCATCTCGGTCGGCGCGAGGCCGAGCACCACGGTCTGCCCCGAGATCAGGCCCACCGCCAGGATCGCCGGCACGGTGAGGCCGATGGTGGAGGTCGCCGCCCCCAGGCACAGGTTGATCGCCCGCTGCAATTCGTTGCGGGCCACCGCCTTCAGGGCGCTGATGCCTTCCGGCGTGAACACGATGGCGGCGATGAGGACGCCGCCCAGGGCGGTCGGGGCGCCGAGCGCCTCGATGCCGTGGTCGAGGATCGCCGCGAGGCTCTTCGAGAGGAGCACGATGGGCAGGATGTTGGCGATGAGCAGGACGGTGTGCTTGAGGACCTCGCGGGCCTTCACGCCCCCGGCGCCGCCGGTCTCCACGTCGGCGGGAACGTCGGCGTTGGAGCGCACCATCTGGCCGCCGTCATGGATGAAGAAGCTCCGGTGCCGCCCGGTCTGAATCATCAGGAAGATGCCGTAGAGCGACACCGTGAACACCGAGAAGGCCACGGCCTGCAGGGTCGAGAGGGTGCCGCCCGTGGTCGAGGTGGTGAAGTTCGGGATGATGAGCGCGATGGTCGCCAGCGGGATGATGACAGACAGGAAGGCCGAGGTGCCCTGGAGGTTGTAGGATTGCTGGTGATGGCGCAGCCCGCCGATGACGAGGCCGAGCCCGACGATGCCGTTGAGCACGATCATCAGGACCGCGAACATCGTGTCGCGTCCCAGTGTCGGCACGGCCTTCGACGACAGCATCACGGCCGAGACCAGGGCGACCTCGATGACGACGATGGCCAGCGTCAGCACCAGGGTGCCCAGCGGCTCGCCGAGCATGTGCGCCAGTTCCTCCGCCTCGTGCACGACGCCGAACGCCGCCCACATGATGACGGCGAAGAGCCAGAGGAACAGGCCGATGGCCCAGAGGGGCGAATCGAGGCTGGCCAGCCATGCGGACCCGTAGACCGAGAAGGCGGCGACGCTGCCCCAGGCCACGACCAGACGGAGAAGTGCCGCCATCATTCACCTTGCGTTTCGCGGGATCGCGCACAACCGTCCCCGCGAGGGGTGAGGCGGCGCCGCATCCCTAAGTGGCGCAGCTTTGCCGTCAGCACAGCCCGTGCGCCCCACTTCCCTGTGGGCGCGCCCATTCCACGAGGGGCGCGCATGCACGGACGGTCATGGCGCTGCGCCGCCGTTCCGGCTACAAGCGGACGCATCCGTAACCGTTCGAGGCCGGAATTCCGTCGAATCGGAGGGTTCGCGCCCATGCGCCCCTCTCCGGCGGGTTCCTGGCCTGCTGGCCCGCTAAGGCTTCCGTCACCGTGCCCTTCCCGACCCTGCCGGCCCCGCTCGCCCGAGCGCTGACCGCGCGCGACTATGAAGATCCGACACCCGTCCAGAGCGCCGTCATCGAGGCGGCCGCGCAGGGGCGCGACCTCCTCGTCTCGGCCCAGACCGGCTCCGGCAAGACGGTGGCGTACGGCCTCGCCTTCGCCGAGACCCTGCTCGACGGAGCCGAGCGCTTCGGCCCGGCCGGCGCGCCGCTCGCCCTCGTGATCGCGCCGACGCGCGAACTCGCGCTCCAGGTCGAGCGCGAACTCGCCTGGCTCTATGCCGAGACCGGCGCCCGCGTGATCTCGTGCGTCGGCGGCATGGACCCGCGCCGCGAGAGCCGCCAGCTCAACGACGGCGCCCACATCGTCGTCGGCACGCCGGGACGCCTGCGCGACCACCTGGAACGCCGCAACCTCGCGACGCAGGATCTTCGCGCCGTCGTCCTCGACGAGGCCGACGAGATGCTGGATCTCGGCTTTCGCGAAGACCTCGAGTTCATCCTGTCGGTGACCCCGAAGGAGCGGCGCACGCTGCTGTTCTCGGCCACTCTGCCTAAGGCCATCGCGACGCTCGCCGAGCGCTACCAGAACGATGCCCTGCGCATCGCCGTGAAGGGCCAGGAGCGCGGCCACTCGGACATCACCTACAAGGCGATCCGCGTGGTGCCCCGCGAACTGGAGCACGTGGTGGTCAACACCCTGCGCTTCATGGACGCGCCGACCGCGATCATCTTCTGCAACACCCGCAACGCCGTGCGCCACCTCCAGGCCGTGCTGACCGAGCGCGGCTTCTCGGCCGTGGCGCTCTCGGGCGAACTCGGCCAGGGCGAGCGCAACGCCGCCCTCCAGGCGCTCCGCGACGGGCGGGCGAAGGTCTGCGTCGCCACCGACGTCGCCGCACGCGGCATCGACCTGCCGACCGTGAGCCTCGTCATCCACGCCGACCTGCCGCACGACGCGGAGGTGCTGCAGCACCGCTCCGGCCGGACCGGCCGCGCGGGGCGCAAGGGCACCAGCCTCCTGCTGATTCCGGCCTCCAAGCGGCGCCGGGCCGAGCAGATGCTGATGATCGCCAAGGTCTCGTTCGAGTGGGCCGGACCGCCCACCGCCGACGAGATCCGCCGCCTCGACGGCGAACGCATGTGGCAGGACCCGATCTTCACCGAGGAACCCGCCGAGGAAGACGTCGCCATGGCCGAGACCCTGATGGCGCAGCGTACGCCCCAGGAACTCGCCGCCGCGCTCGCCCGCATCTATCGCTCGCGTCTGCCCGCCCCCGAGGACGTCACCGATCCGGGTGCCGGCCCCGAGCGCAAGACGCGCCCGGTCTACGACCCGGCCGACGCGGACCGGATCGACGCCCAGGGTCCGGCCGTGTGGTTCCGGCTCAACCTCGGCCGGCGCGACAACGCCGATCCCCGGCGTCTGCTGCCCATGCTGACCCGGCGCGGCAATATCGGCCGTCAGGAGATCGGCGCGATCCGCATCTTCGATCGGGAGACCAAGTTCGAGGTGCGCGGCGGCGCGGCTTCGCGCTTCGCCCAGACCTTCGCCAAGAACGGCTCGCCGGAAATCCAGGTGGAGCCGCTGCTCGATGACGAGCCGGGCCGCGAGGAGAAGGGGCCGAAGGGCTTCAAGAGCCCGCGCGGCGCGCGCCACGAGCGCGAGATCACGAAGAAGCCCCGGACCACCCGGGCGAAGTGAGGCGGGAGCCGGGCGCCCCAGGGGCGCCCGCTCTCAGAAGCGGTCGGGGAAACTCTTCACGGCGTTGCCGAGGGCTTCGACCCCTTCGGCGAGCTTGCGCCCGGCGGGCGCCAGCGACGGCACCTTGAGGCCGAACACCTCCGTATGCTCGGGCTCGGCCTCCGCGGCCGGCGGCTCCGGCGCGGTGGCGGAAGCGACCTTCGGCACGGGGGGCTTGGCGGCGTGCGCGGGCTTGGCAGCCTGCGCCGCCGGGGGCTTGATCGTGGGCTGCGGCGCCGTCACGACGGTTTTCCGCTTGGAAGCCTCCGGCTCCGGCGGCAGGGCGGTGAAGGTGCCGGGCGTGGCGCGCGAGCGGGTCGTCTCGGCGGGTGACGGGGCGACCAGGGTGGCCGTGCGGGTGGCCGGCACCAGCGAAGCGGGGCGGGCCGGCGGCAGGACCGTGGCGTTCTCGATCGGCGGAAGACGCGCGGGCTTCGGCGCAGCCGCGGCCTCGGCCGGCTTCGCGGCTTGCGTCAGAGCGGCCGGGGTGGCGGCCGGCGACGAGGCGACCACGGGAGCCGGGGGCGCCGGAGGTACGGGCATCGCGGCGAGAGGCATCGCAGGGGAGGGTCGCGCGGTCGAAGCCGTCGCGGCCACCGTCCTGTCGGGCTCGGCCGTGGCGGAGACGGTTTCGGAAATGGGTTTGGCGAGAGCCCTGTCGGTCACGGGCTTGACCGGGGCCAGGGCCGGGACGCCGTCCCGGAGGTCGGGCCAGTCGGACGCCGATTGCGTCGACGCCGCGCTCTTGAGCGTCGGTCGCACGAATTGCGGGCCGGCGAGGCCGCCGAGCACGGAGGAGGCCAGGGCGGTGAAGCCCGCGAGCCCCAGCACGCCGAGGCCTGAGAGGAGGACGGGGCGCAGGCCGGCGCGGGGCGGGCGTGCCACCGGCGGCGCCGGGCGCCGGGTCTCGGAGGGGTCGATCGTCACGGGCATCATCGGTTGAGACATCTCGAACGCTTGAAACCGCTTGGATTGACCGTTGCCGGCCGATCACGCTGCAAAGCCCGGACCCGGGCCGTGCGACGCCACCGTCCGGTCGGCGCCTGCGTGTAACGAGAAAGGCCCCGCAATGGGGCATGAAGATGTCCTTAACGCCCCTGTTGATCACGGCAGGCAGTAGCGGTGGACGAATCTGAATAAACGCCACAGGTTTAACGGCGCGTATCCGGTCACGACTTACCAGCGTCGTGATTCGGGCCAGTCGCCATCGCCTCGGCCTGCGCCCGCACCACCCGCGCGACGTTCCGCATGCGCCGCGTCGCCGAATCACCCTCCTGCGCCGTCCCCGCGACCAGGCGCGCCTTGAGGGCGACGAGGTCCGGGGGCCCCCACCGGGTGAGCAGAGCCTGGAACGCGGCATGGCGGGCCCCGTCGAAGGCGGGCGGAAGCAGGACGCCGTCCCGGCAGGGATGGGCCGGGTTCAAGCTCGCCACGGGTACGAGGCCCTCGGGGATCGGTGCGGTCGCCGCATGGGTTCGCCCGAGGGCGAGCAGGCGCGGCACGAGGAACCCGCGCGGGCCCGGTCCCCCCGCCCCCGCGAACACCTCGATACGCCCGAGCGGGCTCGTTACGACGAGGTCGACGGCCGATCTCGCGACGAGACCTGCGATCGGGCTGCCGGAACCGAGGGCATCGCGGCCCAGCCAAGACCGCAGGATCTCCAACGGATGTGGATCGCCGGTGCGCAGGGCAATGCGGCCCTGGGGCAGGTCGAGACCGAGATCGAACAGGTTATCCCCAACATTCGCAGGGCGCAGGGCGTCCGTATCCGGACCGGCCTCGGTCACGACGCCGTGGCCCGGGCGCGGGCCATGCTGGAGCCGCAGGCACAGGGCCACGGCGTGGCTCCAGCCGCCCGAGAAAGCGGTTTCGTAGGCGACGGGAATCGCCTGCGCCGCGCGAAGCGCGATCCCGCCGCGCGGCGTGACGAGGCCCGTCCCCTCGGTCCCCAACCACGTCACGGGCTCATCGGGGGTCCGGGCGAACGTGGCCAGGGCGCCGAAGCCACCGAGGCTCCAGGTCGCCTCCGGGTCGGCGAGCCCCTGCGCGATCAGGGACCGGACGGCCTCCGTCACCGCCCGGATCCGACCGCGCCGCCGGCCGGAGCCGCCCGATGGCTTCGGCCATCGGTTCGCGTAGAAGCGGCCCGCAGGCGGCACGTCGCCGCCCCGCCAGCCCCCTCAGGCCCGATGCCGCAGACCGACGCCTCCCCGGCCCCGCGCCCCGACCGACGGGAATCGACGCGCCGCGCGCCCTGGCTGGATGGGTCCGCCTGGTCCACCCGCACGCGGATGATCGCCCTCGTCCTCGCCATCGAAGCCCTGGCCGCCCTGCTGTCCTGTGCCGTGGTGGTGCTGAATGCCCGCACCGCCGTCCAGGTCGAGATGCAGGCGGCGATGACGAATGTCGAGCTCCTGGTCACCGACACCATCGACCTCGCGCAGAGCGGCTCGCCCGCCGGCATCCTCCAGACCGTGAACCTGCGCATCCACGACCTCCGGCACGTCCGCGTCACGGTGCTGGATGCCACCGGCGCGGTCGTGGCGGGCGGCCTCGGCCGGGTCCGGCGCGACCAGCACGCCTCGCCGGACTGGTTCGCGGCCCTGATCGCGCCGCCGATCCGCGAGCACGACCTGGCGATCGTCGCGCAGGGACAGCGGATCGGCACCGCCCGCATCACCACCCAGCCCCGGGACGAGATCGACGAGGTCTGGGGCTACGCGGTCTCGCTCTCGCTGACCAACCTCTGCCTCGGCCTCGGCTTGCTGGCCGCCCTCAGCGTCGCCTTCGGCCGGGTCCTGGCGCCGCTGACCCGCCTCGCCGACGGGCTCACGCAGCTGGAGCGGGCGGATTACACCGCACGCCTCGACCCGCCGGCCTCGCGGGAACTCGCGGCCATCGCCGAACGCTTCAACAGCCTGGCGCAGGCGCTCGCCGAGACGCGGGCCGCGAACGGGCGCCTCAATCGCCAGCTCCTCAGCGCCCAGGACGACGAGCGCCGCCGCACGGCGCTGGAACTTCACGACGAATTCGGCCCCTGCCTCTTCGCCCTCGAGGCCAACGCGGCCTCGGTGATCCGCATGGCCGAGGCCGAGGCGCCCCCGGACCGGGCGCGCCTGAAGCTGCGTGCCCAGGAGATCACCGACATCGTCGGGCAGGTTCAGGTCCAGAACCGCGACCTCCTGAACCGCCTGCGCCCGCACGCCCTTGGCCAGGTGCCGTTGAGCGAATGCCTCGACCTCCTGCTGCGCGATTTTCGCCGGCGGCACGCGGGGACGCGCTTCGCCGGAAGCTTCGAGGGTCTGGCCCGGGGCTACGGCGACGTCACCGACCTTACGGTGTTCCGCTGCATCCAAGAGAGCATGACCAACGCGGTGCGGCACGGCCGCGCCGCGAACGTCACGGTGCGGGCCGAGGACGTGGCTGATCCGGCCGCGCCGCATGGGCGGGCGCTGCGAATCGCCATCCGGGACGACGGGGCCGGCGTACCGGCGGAGCACGGGCTCGGCCTTGGCCTATCGGGGATGCGCGAGCGCGTGGAGGCGCTGGGCGGAAGCTTCGGGCTTGACAACGGGCAGCCCGGCGCGGTTGTCCGGATCAGGATCCCGCTCGACCGCGAGCAGGACGTGGACACGAGCTCGATCCCAACGGCATGAACGCGATCGCCCCGACCACCCAGGCGCCTGCCCTCGTCATCGACGACCATCCCATCGTGCTCCAAGGGTGCCGCCGGGTGCTCGAGGATGCGGGGATCGACCGGATCGCGGAGGCCACCAGCGTGGTGGCGGGGTATCGCAGCTTCCTGCGCCTCAAGCCCGCGACGGTGATCTGCGACCTCACCTTCCAGGGCAGCGGGCTCGCCGGCCTGAACCTGATCCGGCGCATGCGCGGCGTGAACCCGGCCGCGCGGATCCTCGTGTTCAGCATGCACAACGACCCGGTGATCGTGTCGCGGGCGCTGGAGGCGGGGGCGCTCGGCTACGTGCTCAAGGACCATGCCTCGGGCGAGCTGTTCGAGGCGTTCGAGCGCGTGCGCGCCGGCCAGCCCTATCTCGACCGGCGCCTGGCCACCGAGGTCGCGATGCTGCGCACCGACCCGAAGCGCACGCCCGAGACGCAGCTGACCCCGCGCGAGTTGCAGATCCTGCAGCGGCTCGCCCAGGGCAAGTCCTACAGCACGATCGCGAGCGACCTGTCGGTGAGCTACAAGACCGTCACCAACGCCTGCTCGCTGATGCGCCAGAAGCTCGGCGTGCGCACGCTCGCCGAACTCATCCACGTGGCGGTGACGCAGGCCCAGCGGCAGGGCTGAGGCGAGTCGCCGCGCCGCGCGACCCGCTCTTACGCGTCGAGACCGCCCATCGCCCGGACGATCGCCCATTCCGCCTCCGTCACGGGCTGGACCGAGAGCCGGGAATTGTTGGCGAGCACCATCGTGGCGAGGCGAGGCTCGGCCTTGATCGCCTCCAGGGTGACGGGGCGGGCCAGGGCCGCGACGGCGCGCAGGTCCACCATGCCGAAGCGGCCGGTGGGATCGGAATCGTCCGGATAGTAGGGCCGGATGACCTCGACGATGCCCACCACCGCCTTGCCCTCGTTCGAGTGGTAGAAGAACCCCTGCTCTCCCACCTCCATCGCCATGAGGTGCTTCTTGGCGACGTGGTTGCGCACACCGTTCCAGTGCGTGCCGGCGGCTCCCGCCGCCACCTGCTGTTCCCAGGACCAGGTCGAGGGCTCGGATTTGTAGAGCCAGTGGGCCATGCGCTTCTCCAGAGACGCCGGGTCTCTAGCATCGTGGAAGCGTGGCCGTCAGGCCCGGTTCAGCGCGGCGTCCCAGTAGCGCAGGCTCGCGTCGTTGATCGGGGCGCCGGCCGCGGCGTTGCGCGCGGTGACGAAGGCGTGGAACTCGCCCGCCGCCTCCGCGCCGAGGAGGTCGGCCACCGCCGAGAGGATGCGGGTGATGCGCAGGTGGTTGTGGTCGTGGCTGCGCAGCCAGCCCCCGGTCTCGGCATAGAACCGGGTCATCCGGCCGAGCGCGGCGCGCAGGCCCGACAGCGCGGCGGGGTCCTGGCGGATCGCCTCCGCCTCGGCGCGGGCGAGCACGGGAGCGCCGGGCACGGCGAGGCTCGCCTCGTGCAGGGGAAAGCACCACTGGATGAAGTCGTGCACGCCCTCGATATGGGCGTCGTCGAAAGCGAGGACCTCCCGCAGGAAGCGCCCGGCGCCATCGGGGCCGGTGCCGGCGAGGAAGGCCTGGACAGGATGAAGGCTCACTCGGCTTCCCCACGCAGCGGCCGCGCGAGGAGCGCGGCGATGACGGCGTCGACGCTCGCGCCGCCGGAGACGATGGCGGCCACCGCCTCCGCCACCGGCATCTCAACGTTCCGGGCGCGGGCAAGGTCCACCAGCGCGGCCGCCGTGAAGGCGCCCTCCGCGAGCTTGCCGCCGGCGGCCTCCTCGGGCGAGGCCCCGGCCCCGAGGCGCTCGCCGAAGGCGAAGTTGCGCGATTGCGGCGAGGAGGCGGTGAGCACGAGGTCGCCGAGGCCCGACAATCCCATCAGGGTCTCGGGCCGCCCGCCGAAGGCGCGGGCGAATCGCATGAGTTCGGCGAACGCCCGGGCGATCAGGGCGGCGCGCGCGCTCTCGCCGAGGCCGCGCCCGGCCACGATGCCCGAGGCGATGGCGAGCACGTTCTTGCCCGCGCCACCGATCTCGACGCCGCGCACGTCGTCGGTGTGATAGACCCGGAGCGTCGGCCCCGAGAGGGTACCGGACAGGCGCGCGGCGAGGCCGGAATCGTGGGCCGCGAGGGTCACGGCCGTGGGCAGGTTGCGGGCGACATCCGCCGCGAAGCTCGGGCCGGACAGGACCGCCACCGGAGCCCCCGCGCCGAGCCGCCCGGCCGCGACCTCGCTCATGAAGGCGTCGCTGCCGCGCTCGATCCCCTTGGCGCAGAGCACGATGGCCGCCCCGGGCGCGAAGGCGGGGGCGAGGTCGGTGAGAACCCCGCGCAGGGTCTGGGCCGGCACCACCATCAGGACGACATCGCCGCGCCCCAGATCCTCGGCGCGCGCCGTCGCGGCGATGCGCCGGTGCAGCGGCACGCCGGGCAGGTAGTGGGCGTTCTCGCGGGTCGCCTCCAGGCGCGCAGCCGCCTCCGGATCGCGCAGCCACAGGGTGACGTCGTGCCCCGCCGCCGCCGCCGCATTGGCGAGCGCCGTGCCCCAGGCACCGCCGCCGACGACACCGATTCGCGTGCCCGATCCGCTCATGCGCCAGACCTTTCGGATTCGAACGTAGCCGCCAGACGATACAGCAGATGAGCCTGCAGGGGATGTCCCGGCGGCAGGGCCGGATGCGCGAAGCGCCCCACCGCGTCCATGCCGAGCCGCTCCATCACGCGGCACGAGGCCCGGTTCGCCTCGGCCGTGAAGGCGACAACGCTCCGCAGGCCACTGCGGCCGAACAGATCGGCCAGGGCGAGGCGCGCCGCCCGCGTGGCGAGCCCCCGCCCCCAGACCGGGCGGGCGAGGCGCCACGCGAGTTCCACGATCTCGCCGGGTCGCTCACCGCCCGCGAAGGGCATCACTCGCATGACGCGCGCACCGCCGACGAAACCGACGAACCCCGCATCCCCGGTCTCGACGACCCAGGGGCCGAACCCATCCACCGCAAAGCGCCGGGTGAAAGCGCGCATCTCCGAGCGGCTGGCGGCGGCATCGAGCGTTCCCTCATAGAATCGCATCACCTCCGGATCGGCATTCAGGGCTGCGAGCGCGGCCGCGTCCTCCGGGCGCCAGGGCCGCAGGACGAGATCGCCGTCGCGCAGGCCGTCCGGGGGCGGGGCGATCGGGGCAAAGGGGGTCGCGCCCCGCAGCTTTCCGCGCAGGGCGAGCGAGCGCCGGTTCAGCCGGGCCAAGTCGACCCGCCCGTCCAGCACGGCCTCGCCGAGCTCGATGGCCGTGGCGAGCCGGTCGAGGGGCAGGTTCGCCCAGGCGGGAGCCGCCACCTGCTCGCGCCACGGGGCGCCGCAGGTGTTGTCGAGGAGGATGCGGGCGAAGCAATGGTCGAGGCGGACCGGCCAGTCCGCGCGCGCGGCCCGCGGCAGGCGTTGCTCCACGAGGTCGCGCCAGCGCCCCCGTTCGGCCTCAGGCAACCGCCTGCGGCTCCGCGAAGGGCCACCTGGCGCGGGCCGGCGCAGTGAGGTCGTCCACGAGCCCGAGGCGCAGGCGCTCGATCCCCGCCCAGGCGATCATGGCGCCGTTGTCGCCGCAGAGGGCCAGGGGCGGGGCCACGAAGGCGAGGCCCGCCTCACCGGCCTGCGTGGTCAGCGCGCGCCGGATCGCGCCGTTGGCGGCGACGCCTCCCGCCGCCACCAGGGCGGTGGGATGGCCGGCGACGCCGGCGAAGTCGCGCATCGCCACCCGCAGGCGGTCCACGATCACGTCGACCACCGCCGCCTGGAAGCTGGCGCAGAGGTCGGCGACATCGACGGAGGAGAGCGGGGCCAGCTTCTCCGCCTCGATCCGCAGGGCGGTCTTGAGGCCGGAGAGGGAGAAGTTGGCCTCGCGCCGCCCGAGCATCGGGCGCGGCAGGGCGAACCGCTCCGGATCGCCGGTCTCGGCCAGGCGTTCCACCTCGGGGCCGCCCGGATAGCCGAGGCCGAGGAGCTTGGCGACCTTGTCGAAGGCCTCGCCGATGGCATCGTCGATGGTGGTGCCGAGGCGGACGTAATCGCCGACCCCCTTCACCGCCACGAGCTGGGTATGCCCCCCGGAGGCGAGGAGGAGCAGGTAGGGAAAGCCGATGCCGTCGGTGAGGCGGGCGGTGAGCGCGTGCGCCTCCAGGTGATTGACCGCGATGAGGGGCTTGCGCGCCACCAGCGAGAGCGTCTTCGCCGTGACGAGGCCGATGAGCACGCCGCCGATCAGCCCGGGCCCCGCCGCCACCGCGATCCCGTCGACCTGAGCCAGGGTCAACCCGGCGCTGCCGAGCGCGCGGTCGATCAGGCGGTCGAGCACCTCCACATGCGCGCGGGCGGCGATCTCGGGCACGACGCCGCCATAGGCCGCGTGCTCGGCGATCTGGCTCAGGACCTCGTTGGACAGGATGCGCCCGCGCCCGCCCTCGCCGGGCGTGACGATGGCGGCGGCGGTCTCGTCGCAGGTCGTTTCGATGCCGAGGACGTTCATGGACGGCGGGTCATTTCGCGTTTGGGTCTGGAACAGGTGGCGCAATCTAGCCGCCCGTCCCCGGTCGCCGCAACGATGGCTTGTCTCGCGCGGCCGGAACGGCATGAATGAAGCTGGTATACGGGAACGGGTCCGGTTTCACGGGGAACGATGGGGGAGCGATGCGGATCTGGGTGGCGCGTCCCGAACCCGGGGCGGCGCGGACGGCGGCCCGCCTCGCGGCCCTCGGGCACCAGCCCCTCGTCGCCCCGGTGCTCGCGCTGGTCCCGACCGGTGCGGCGCTGCCGGACGGGCCCTGGTCCGGCCTGATCCTGACGAGCGCCAACGCGGTGCGCACCCTGGATGCGCGGGATCGCGACCGCTTTCGTGCGCATCCGGTCTTCGCGGTGGGCGCCCGGACCGGTGCCCTGGCGCGGGAGGCCGGGTTCGCGGATGTGCGGATCGCCGGGGGCGATGCCCGGGCCCTGGCTGGCCTCGTCGCGGCCGCTTTGCCCCGCGACGCGGCGCTGATCCACGCCACCGGGACGGAGCGGAAGGCGGAGCCCGGCGCGTCCCTCGCCCAGGCCGGGTTTCGCGTGCGCTGCTGCGAGCTCTACAGCATGCGTCCGGTGCAAGAACTGGCGCGCACCGTCGCCGACGCCCTGGAGGCCGGGGCGATCGACGCCGTGCTGCATTACTCGCGCCGGAGCGCGACGGCGGCGCAGGATCTCACCACGGCGCTCGGGCGAAGCGGAGCCTTCCGGGCCCTGACGCATTACTGCTTGTCGGCGGACGTGGCCGCGCCCCTGGTCACCGCCGGGATCGCGATCCATTTCGTGCCCGAACGTCCGGACGAGGATGCGCTTCTCGCCGGGTTATCGGCATCGCGCTGACGAGAACTCGGACAAGGGTCTCGCTCCGGCGCGGGCCCTGATGCTAGGACGAGCGCAAGAAGCTGCGCCGTCGGCCTCGACCCACCGGGCGCCGGACGCGCCGCACGGGACGCGAGCCGAACGGCAGGTCGGGAAGGGAGCCTTGAACCGTGAAACCACCCAACAGCGACGCCAACCGTCCCGGATCTCCCTCCGCCGGCCAACCGGGCAAGCCCGCCACCCCGGGCACGGACCCGGCCGGCAAGCCGGGCACCCCCGGTAACGTCGAGGCGTCCGCGCCCAAGGTCGGCCAGGACGGCGTGAAGACCGACGCGCTCAAGACCGAAGCCGCCAAGGCCGAGATCCTGAAGGCGGAGACCGGCAAGCCTGACGCCGCCAAGCCTGACGCCGCGAAGTCGGACGCGGGAAAGCCGGACGCGGGAAAGCCTGATGCTGCGAAGCCCGAGGCGCCGAAGGCCGAGGCCTTCAAGGCGGATGCACCGAAATCCGGTGCCTTCGGCGGCGGCACGCCGGGCGGCGCACGGCCGAACACGTCGGTCACGGATGGCCCGATCATCGACCTGAAGGCCAAGCGCCTGCCCGACCCGGTTCCCCCGGCCAAGCCGACCGCGCCGGGCGCGGCGTCCGGTGTCGCCGCAGGCATGGCCGGCAAGACGGCCGATCCCAAAGCGCAGGATCCCAAGCCTTCGGACGCGAAGTCCTCCGAACCGAAGCCGTTGGACGCCAAGCCCACATCCCCGGGTGATGCCGCCGCGAAGCCGCCGGGTTCGACGACGCCCCGGATCTCGCCGGCCGCCGCAGCCGCCCCGGTGCCCGCGCCGCGCGGCCCCGGCTTCGGATCGCTCGCCACCGCCGGCCTCCTCGGCGGCGTGATCGGGGCGGGCCTGCTGTTCGGTGTCGAGCGCAGCGGCCTGCTGCACCCGGGCGAAGACGGCCGCCTCGCAGCCCTCGACCAGCGCATCGCCGCCCTCGCCCCGAAGGACGCCGTCGCGGGCCTCGACAAGCGGGTGGCCGCGAACGAGGCGGCCCTGAAGTCGGTGCCGGATGCCGTCGCGACGGCCCGCCAGGCGCTTGAGAGGGCGAATGCCGCGCAGGGGTCCGCCCCGGCCGCCGCCGAGGGATCGGCACCCCCGGCCGCGCTGCCGGCCGACCTCGTGGCGCGCCTCGACGCCCTCGACCAGCGCGTCTCCGCCCTGCAGGAGGAGCCGGGCCGCGACCAGGGCGGGGACACCCGTCTGGCGGTGGCGCCATCCGGCCCGAGCACGGCACAGGTCGGCGCCCTGGAAGACCGACTGAAGGCCCTGGAGGGCAAGGTGGACGGCGCGCCGAAATCCGCGCCCGTCCCCGACCTGACGCCGAAGCTCGCCGCCCTGCAGGGCGACGTCGAGGCGCGCACCAGGGCGAACGCGGAGGCCGCCCAGGCCCTCAGCCAGAAGGTGACGGCGCTCCAGCAATCCCTGGAGGCGCGCATCCAGGCCGCCACCGAATCGGTCCAGGCCGCCACGCAGGCCAGCGAGAAGGTGGCGGATGCCGGAAAGGCCCAAGCGGCCGAGGCCGCCAAGGCGGTGGAGCGGCAGCTCCAGGCCCAGGCCGACCGGATCGCCGGCCTCGACAAGGCCGTCTCCGAGCGGGCCGAGACCGCGACCCTGCAGGCGGCCCTGCGGGTGGTCTCCGCCGACCGGATCGTCACGGCCCTGAACACCGGCGCGCCTTATGCCGACGCACTGGCCGCCCTGCGCGGGCTCGAGCCCGGCGATCCCGCCCGCCTCACGGCGGTGGCGGCCTTCGCCGACAAGGGCGCGCCGACGGCCCGCAGCCTGGCGGCCGAGTTCCGGCCGATCGCCGAGAAGATCGCCGCCAGCCGCCGCGCGGCACAGACCCGGGCCGTGGCCGAGACCGGCGACATCGGCACCAAGCTGATGAGCATGGCCGAGTCGATCGTGCAGGTCCGCCGCGTCGAGTCGCAGGGCAGCGGCAGCGCCGCCCAGCCGGCCCCCGACACGACCCCGAAGGTGCAGGAGGCCCTCGATCGCGGCGCGATCAAGGAGGCGGCCGAGGCCTTCGCCGCGCTGCCGGAAGCCGCGCGGACGGAGGCCGGCGAGTTCGGCATCAAGCTGCGGTCGCGGGCGGCGGCCGGCGACGCGGCCCAGGGGCTCCTCGCCGAGGCGTTCAAGGGCCTGCCGGCCACCGGCACATCCCGTTGACGCCGCCGCGCGCTCATCCCGCCCCCGCGGCGCGGGCGGGCGGCCTTGCGGATTTCGCGCGGGAGCGTTCGGCGCTCCCGCCCCTCGATCTCGGTGTCGCCGGACCGGCCGACGCCACTCCCAGGAGTTTCTGATCCCATGTGGCGCGCCCTCGCCTTCCTGGCCCTCCTCGCCGTCGCCGCCTACGGCGCGACCTGGGTCGCCGACCATCCCGGAACCGTCACCATCGTGTGGAACGGCTACGAGGTGGCGACCAGCCTCGCCATCGGGCTGATCGGCGTGCTGATCGCCGCCATCCTGGTCGGCTTCCTCTGGGCCATCGTGCGCGGGTTCATCACCTTGCCCGAGACGTTGGTGCGCGGTTCGCGCGACCGGCGCCGGGCCAAGGGCTTCTCCGCCCTCTCGCGCGGCATGGTCGCGGTGGGCTCGGGCGATCCCCTCGCCGCCCGCCGGCACGCCAGCGATGCCGAGCGCCTGCTCGGCGCCGAGCCGCTCACGCTGCTGCTCAAGGCCCAGGCCGCGCAGATCTCGGGCGACCGGGAGGCCGCCGAGCAGGCGTTCCAGCGCATGGTCAACGACCCCGAGACGCGGGTGCTCGGCCTGCGCGGCCTCTTCGTCGAGGCGCGCCGGCGGGAGGATGACGCCTCCGCCCGCGCCTATGCCGCCGAGGCCGCCCGGCTCGCGCCGAGCGTCACCTGGGCCAACGAGGCCGTCCTGGAGGCGCAGTGCGCCGACGGCAACTGGAGCGACGCCAACGAGACCGTGGAGCGCCGGGCCTCCCTCGGGCTCATCGACAAGGCGACCGCGCGGCGCCAGCGCGCCGTGCTGCTCACCGCCGCCGCGCAGGAGCGCGAGGCTGGCGAGCCCGAGGCGGCAACGGAGCGGGTGCTCAAGGCGGTCAAGCTGGCCCCCGACCTCGTACCGGCCGCCGTGCTCGCCGCGCGCCTGATGGTGCGCCGGGGCGACCTGCGCAAAGCCGCCAAGATCCTCGAGGCGACCTGGCGGGCCGGGCCGCACCCGGACGTCGCCAAGACCTACCTGAACCTGCGCACGGGTGATTCCGTGCGAGACCGCATGGCCCGGGCCGAGACCCTGGCGAAGATCTCCTCCTGGCATCCGGAAGCGCGCCTCGCCATGGCGCAGGCGGCCTTCGAGGCCCGGGCCTTCGACCAGGCCCGCGAGGCCCTGGCGCCCCTGCTGGCCGACCGCCCGACCGTGCGGGCCTGCCTTGCCATGGCGCGCATCGAGGAGGCCGAGCACGGCGCCGGCTCGGGCCGCGCCCGCGAGTGGCTGGCCCGTGCGGCCCATGCGCCGCGCGACCCGCTCTGGATCGCGGACGGGATCGCCTCCGAGACCTGGGCTCCGGTCTCGCCGATCAGCGGCCGCCTCGACGCCTTCGTGTGGAAGACGCCGACCGAACTCCTCCCCGGCGCCCATGGGGCGGACTCCGCCGAACAGACGGAACCCAGCCTGCCGCTGCCGCCCCACGCTCCGCCGGCCCCGGCACCTCTGTCTTCGACCAAGGCCGAGACGCCCGCCTCCGATGCGAAGCCGGCCGAGCCCAAACCCGCGACGGTGCTGTTCCCGACCGAGACCAAGGCCGAGCCCGCGCGTCCCGCCGAGGCGGCGCGGACGGACGGGACCGCGCCGGTCGCGGCCGCCATGGCCCAGGCCGCGGCGGCCCCCCTCGCCGCCGGAACGCCGAGCCCGGTGGTGTTCCCGCCGCCGCGCACCGGAGAGGATGCCAAGCCCCGCCGGGCGGGCTGACCGCCCCGGCGGGGTTCCCGGACGATGCCCGCGCGATGAGACGGGCATCATCCTGAGCGAAGATGGTCGCCAGCAGTTCTGGCGCAGGAAGGGACGCGGCGCGGCGCGCGTCCTTAAAGGTCGGTTCACGCAATTCGCCTAAACCTTGCGGTCAGCGAGTTCTGCGTAACCGAAGTGCCATGTCCCCATCACTCGACGATGCGCCGGACCTCTCCGGCCTGATCGAATTGTCGCGCCTCGACAACCTCGATCTCAAACCCGTCATCCTCCGGGTGCAGACGGACCTCTTCCTGTCGGCGCATGTCCGGGACCGCAAGACGGTCGCGGCCTTCGCCTCCCTGGCCGGAGGACTGATCCCGATCGTGGATGACGAGACCGCCGAGATCGTCGCCCGCAAGCTCGCGCCCTTCCCCGACACCCCGCCCGCCCTCCTCGTCGCGCTGGCCGCACGCGGCGGCGGCGCCCGCGATGCGGTGCTGGCGCAGGCTCCCCTCCTGAGCCAGGCGGTGATCGACGCGGCTCTCGCGGATGGCGCGGAGATCGGCGCGGCGCTGGCCGGCCGGCCGGACCTCTCCCGTTCCACGATCCTGGAAATGATCGGGCGCGACGACCCGGCCACCGACCGGGCGCTCGCCGGTAACCGGGCCCTGAACATCCAGGGCGAGTTGCTCGCCCGCCTCGTCGCCCGCGCCCGCCGCGCCCCGGACCTCGCCCGCATCCTCCTCGCCCGCACCGACCTCGCGCATGCCGATGTGGCGCCCCTGTTCCTGATGGCCGAGGAGGCCCGGCGCGAGGCGATCGGACACGCGATCCTGGCGACCGCCGCCTTGCGGCCCACCCCGCCGGCCCCCCGCGAGGCCGGAGCGATCCTCACCGGCTTCTCGGCGCGGGGCGACGTGGCCGGCTTCGTCGGCGCCCTGACCGAGATGCTCGGGTTGCCCAAGGGCTTCCTCGCCGCCACGCCCGATCCGTCGCTGCGCTACGAACTGCTGACGCTGGCGCTGCGCGCCGCCGGCCTGCACGAGGAGGAGGCGGTCTACATCTTCCTCACCCTCAACGAGGCCGTGGCCCGTTCCGTCGACCGGGTGTTCGATCTCGTGAAGCTGTTCCGGACGGTGCCGAGGGCGGGCGCGCGCGACCTCCTTGCCGCCATCCTCGACTGGGCTCCGCCGGAGCGCGCGGCCGGCACCCACCAGCCCTACCACGCCCCCGAGGCTCCGCGTCCCCGCATGCCCGCCGCCGTCGAGCGCGCGCCCCTGCGCACGCCCCTGCCGACGCGGCTGCGCCAGACCTCCTGAGCGGCCCCTATTCCGCCAGGTCGAGGCGATGGCGACCCGCGCGGTCGTCGATCTCGACGATCCAGAGGTCGTTGTCGAACCGCAGTTCCTTGCCGAGACGCGTCTCCACATCCGCCGGGGAGGCTTCGCTGAGCAGGGCGACGAAGCGCCGGTCCCCGTCGGATTCGGTATCCACGAGGGATTGCGGGGCCGGACCGTAGAGGTCGGCGCTCCCGTCCAGGCGATCCACCTTCACGAAGATCGCGCCCGCTTCCGGCGAGCCGCGCCGACGCTGAACGGCGGCGATGCCCTCGATATCGAGGCGGCGCAGGTGGGCGGAGACCCAGAAATCCGATCGCAGGCGTGCCATGCGCCGCCTATAGCAGATCCGCGCCGCCCGATCGCGAATTCGCGCGGGCCGGGGACGGTCAGCCCCGACTCGCCCCGGCCCGGGCAGCGAGTTCGCGCAGGGTCCGGGCCGATGGCTCGCCCTTGACCGGCAGCTTGCGGTCCCGCTCGAACTTCTCGATGGCCGCGCGGGTCCCCGCCCCGATGACGCCGTCGGCCTTGAGTGGGCCGTAGCCGAGCTTGTTCAGGGCACGCTGCGCCTGCGCGATGGAGAGGCTGGCTTGGCTGGCCACGGAGGCCGTGGTCTCGGCGCCCTTCGGATCGCCCGCCCGGATGATCTCGCCGATGCCGTCCCGGGGCGTCCGAGCCGGCGCTTCCGCCCTGGTAGAATCCGCCTTGGCAGACTCGACCTTGGCGGGTTCGGCTTTGGCGGCTTCCAGTTTGGCGGCATCGGGTTTCGCCCCCTCGACCCGAGCGCCCTCCTGCGCCTGTGCGACGGGTCGCGGCTTGTCGGCGGCCGTCACGCCGGTGCGCGCCGGGAGCTTCGGAAAGATCGGCGCGGGATGCCGGCCCGACTGGTAGCCCAGCGCGTTCAGGCAGATCATCGAAACGGCCCCGAGCACGGCGGCCACACCGAGGATCTCGCCGGGATGGCGCAGGAAGGCTCGGCCGAGGGTTCCGGCGGTCGCCCCGAGGGAGGCGACGCCGCCGGCAACTCCCGCCTGCGGACGCCGACGCGCCCGGGGGCGCGCCTCGGCGCTCCGGGTGGGAACGATGATCTCTCGCTGGTCGCGGCGTGCTTGCGGCTCGCGCATCACTTCTCCTTCTGACCCGACGCGGCCTGGGACCCGCGGGGACGTGGGTGGGATCGCGGCGCGCCGTCACCCGGCGCGGCGCAGGGGGACGTAGCTCTCTCGGACGGGCTCCGGGCTGACCTCGAACAGACCCATCGGCCGGCGTGCCGCCAGGGCGGCGGGGGCCACGAGGCGCCCCTCGACCATCGGCGGACGCGCGCGGGTCCGGATCCGCACGACCGGCACCGGTCCGCCGCTCTCGCGGCAGGCGCGGGGCAGGGTCACGATCACCGTGGTGCCCTCGCCCCGGGTGCTCTCGATGGCCAGGGCACCGCCATGCAGCCCGACGAGTCCCTGCACCACGGAGAGGCCCAGCCCGGTGCCCTCGTGGGAGCGCTCGTAGCCGTGGGCGCACTGATAGAACGGGTTGCCCACGCGCGGCAGGTCCGCCTCGCCGATGCCGATGCCGCTGTCGGCCACGATGAGGTCGAGCTGGTCGCCCGACCAGCGCAGGGCGACCTCCACCCGTCCCCCGCGCGGCGTGAACTTCAGCGCGTTCGACAGGAGGTTGATGAGCATCTGCCGGCAGGCGCGCAGGTCCGCGGTGATCTCCACGGGCTTGGCGGCGGCGTCGCGCACCAGGGTGATGCCGGCCTGGTCGAACTTCAGCTGCATCAGGTCGCAGCAGGTGCGCAGCAGGGCGCTCATGTCGAGGGGCTCGGGGGCGTAGTCGAAATGCCCGCCCTGGATGCGCGACATGTCGAGGAGCGTGTTGACGACCTCCAGCAGGTGCTGGCCCGAATCGCGGATGATGCCGGCATATTCGCGGGTCCGGGCCGGCTCGATGGCCATGGTGCCCTCCCCCGCCAGAACCTCGGAGAAGCCGATGATGGCATTCAGCGGCGTGCGCAGCTCGTGGCTGACATTGGCCAGGAAGCGGCTCTTGATCTCGTCGGCCCGCTCCGCCTCGGCCCGCGCCTGCTCCAGTTCCTCGGCGTGGCGGTGGTGCTCGGTGACGTCGCGGGTCACGGCCACCACGCTGGTGGCGGCGCCGCCCGCCGCCTCCGGGTCGGATTCCTCGATGCGGTGCATCCGCATTTCGGCGAAGATCACCCGGGGGACGCCCTCCGCGCGGATCGCGGCCGGGTCGAGGTGAAGGCGGAATTGCACCGTGGCCGGGCGGCCATGAGCGGCGACGTCGCTCAGCGCCTGGAGCAGCAGGGGACGGTCGGCGACATGCACCCGCTCGAGCAGGCCGTGGCCGTGCAGGGCGGCCGCCTCGGCGCCGACGAAGCGGACGGCGGAGGCACTGGCCTCGAGGACGCGGCCGTTCGGGTCGTGCCAGGTGACGAGGTCGTCGATGGCCGAGAGCAGCATCCGGTCGCGGCGCTCGTTGTCCCGCAGGCGGGAGAGCCAGCGGCCCTCGTGCCGGAAATGCTCCGAGGCCTGGGCCGCGATGTGGCCGATGGCGGTCAGCGCGAAGACCGGCATCGCCAGGGCGCGGGACCATTCGGGAAGCAGCGCGCCCTCGGCCAGCGGGGGCAGCAGGGCCACCGCCAGGGCGCCGAGGCCGGCGATGATCGCCGCCGCCAGGGTCGCGCGCCGTGAGCCGGAGACCACGGCTTCCAGCGGGATCGCCACCAGCCAGATCGCGGCGGCCGATTGCGCGCCCCCCGTCATCATGGCGAGGCAGACCACGAGGCCGGTGAGGCCGGCCGACGAGATCGCATGGGCGAGCCAGAGGATGCCGGTGCGCGAGAGCAGGACGGCGGCGAAGACCGGAAGCATCAGGCTCGCGATGCCGAGGGCCTCGATGCCGCTCGGCACCCCGCGCAGGACGAGGTAGGGCGGCAGGCACAGCATCATCATCAGGCCGGTGGCGAGCCGCGACACGAGGAACCGCTCGTGCCGGAACCGGACGCCGGCCTCATCGATGACCGACTCATGGATGAGACCCGCAAGGCGGACATCGATGAGGGAAGCCAAGGCACCGTAAATACGCAATACCGACACGCACAGCGCGGAGACAGCTCGACAAGCTCCTCCGACGCCCCTTGGCTCGACTGACACTCAACCGAGATCAAGGTCGCAGACCCAGCTTAAGCGAGTCTTGCGCAAGAGGGTCCGATTGTCCCCGCATGCTTTCTGGGGTGTAACCGTCACCGGTCTTCGTCACGAACCTTTTCGGTGCAATAGGCTGCAAATCGGCCTGACCGGTGGGGCTAAGCTTGCGTTTACCATGCGCGGCGATCGCGGGCGTTCCTTCAGGAGACCTTTACGGCCGCTCCCGACGATTGCCCGGGTGGGCGCGACCGTTGTGCGTGCGCAGGGGATGGAGGCTCGAAGGCATGTCGTTTCTCCTCCGCGCCGCCCTGGTGATCGCCGGCCTGTCCTGGCTCGCCCTCCAGCGCCAGGGTTCGACGATCATCCCCCCGGACGCTCGGCCCACCCTCGCCGAGGCCGCCGCGAAGGGCTGGGATGCCCTCCCCGCCCCGGCCCGCGAGGCGGCCCTGCGCGCGGGCGGACTGGAGATCGCCCGGCGGGCGGCCAGCGCTCCGGCATCCGAGGACACCCTGGCGGAGGACGACCGCACACCCGCCTGGCGCGGCACGCCGCCCCGCGCCGAACCGGCGGGCCGCAGCCCCGGTCACGGAGAGCCCGGGCCCGGCGCGCGCCCAAGATCCTGACCCGAGATCCTGACCGGCTCCCGGTGTCCCTTTCGAGGGAGGTCGCCGGAAGCTTCTCCTTGCGGGGGAACGCACATCCCCCAGGGCGGGTAGTTCCCAGGCGAGGCGGGGAGAGGCGGCGGATGTTCGGCTTCGGGATGGAATACGAGGGGGCCGCGTTCTGGCTGCCCCTGGTCTGGGCCGCGCTGCTGGCGGTGGCGGTGGCGATGTATGTCGTGATCGACGGGTTCGACCTCGGGGTCGGCATCCTGTTCACGGCGGCGCGCAAGGGCAACTGGCGGGACCGGATGATGCTCTCCGTCGCGCCGATCTGGGACGGCAACGAGACCTGGCTCGTGCTCGGCGGCGGCGGCCTGTTCGCGGTGTTCAGCGTCGCCTACGCGATCCTGCTGCCGGCCCTCTACCTGCCGCTGATCCTGATGCTGATCGCCCTGATCTTCCGGGGCGTCGCCTTCGAGTTCCGGTTCAAGGCCACCCGCTCCCAGTTCATCTGGGACAACGCCTTCCACTACGGCTCCCTGGTCGCGACCTTCGCGCAGGGCATGGTGCTCGGCGCCTTCGTGCAGGGCTTCCAGACCGAGGGGCGGGCCTTCACCGGCGGGACCCTGGATTGGCTCACGCCCTTCAGCGTGCTCACGGGCATCGGCCTCGTCTGCGGCTACGGCCTGCTCGGCGCGACCTGGTGCGTGATGAAGACCTCGGGCGAACTCGAGATTTGGGCGCGGCGCAAGAGCCTGCAATTCCTCGCCGCCACCCTGGTGGCCATGGCCCTGGTGAGCGCCTGGGTGCCGTTCCTCGGCCGCGAGATCCAGTGGCGCTGGATCTCCTGGCCGAACGTCCTCTACGTGGCGCCGGTGCCCCTCGTCACCGCCCTCGTCGCCTGGGGCATCTTCCGCGGCCTGCGCGGCGGGCGCGACGTGGCGCCCTTCCTCCTCACGATCGCGCTGTTCCTGCTCGGCTTCCTCGGGCTGGCGATCAGCCTGTTCCCCTACATCGTGCCGCCCCGCATGACGATCTGGCAGGCCGCCAACGCCGTGAGCGCCCTGCAATTCGCGCTGGTCGGCTACGCGGTGGTGATGCCGCTCACCCTCGCCTACACCGGCTACGCCTACTGGGTGTTCCGCGGGAAGGTGGCGGAGGACATCGAATCCGGAGGCTACGGGCATTGAGCGGGGACGCGCGCATGAGCAAGGGCCGGCGCCTGCTCTGGTTCGTCGCCTTCTACGCCGTCAGCCTCGTGACCTTCACGGCGCTGGTCTATGCCCTGCGCGCCGTCGTGAAGGGCTGATCCGTCAGCCCCAGAGCGCCGGTTCCGGCGGATGGACCAGGCTGCCCTCGAAGCGCAGCCCGGGCTCGCGGTCGCGGGCGAGCAGCAGGGGGCCGTCGAGATCCACGTAATCGGCGTGGTGGGCGAGCAGCATCGCGGGCGCCATGGCGAGCGAGGTGCCGACCATGCAGCCGATCATCAGAGAGAAGCCGCGCGCGCGGGCCTCGTGGGCGAGCATCACCGCCTCGGTGAGGCCACCGGCCTTGTCGAGCTTGATGTTGATGGCGTCGTAGCGCCGGCTCAGGGCGTCGAGGCCGGCCCGGTCGTGCAGGCTCTCGTCGGCGCAGATGGGGATCGGACGCGCGATCTCGGCGAGCAGCGCGTCCGCGTCGGCCGGCAGCGGCTGCTCGATGAGGCCGACGCCGGCCGCGACGCAGGCGGCGAGGTTGGCCTCGATCGTCTCGGGCCGCCAGGCCTCGTTGGCATCGACGATCAGGCGCGAATCGGGCGCGCCCCGACGCACCGCGGCGATCCGCTCCGGGTCGCCGGCCCCGCCGAGCTTGACCTTGAGCAGCGGCCGGTGCGCCGCCGTCCGGGCGGCGGCCTCCATCGCGTCGGGGTCGCCGAGGCTCAGGGTGTAGGCCGTGGTGGCGACCTGCGGCGCCGGCAGGCCCGCGATCGCGAAGGCGGGCCGCCCGAGCTGCTTGGCCTCCAGGTCGAACAGGGCGCAGTCGAGGGCGTTGCGGGCGGCGCCCGCCGGCAGGAGGCGCTGCAGGTCGGCGCGGGTCGCGCCCTCGGCGATGGGCCCGGCCTGATCGCGGATCAGGCCCTCCACGCTCTCGACGCTCTCGCCGTAGCGGGCATAGGGCACGCATTCGCCGCGCCCGACCCGGCCCTCCGCGTCGGTGACGGTGGCGAGGACCACCACCGCCTCGGTCCGGCTGCCGCGCGCGATGGTGAAGGCCCCCGCGATGGGGAAGCGCTCGACCGCGACGTCGAGGCGCCGGCTCATGCGCTCGCCCCCGTCACGGCGGGGGGAAACTCGGAGACGATCCGGTCCACGATCGCCTCGACGCCGAAGCGCACCGGGTCGGTGGCGGGCAGGTCGTGCTCGGCCGCGAGGTCGGCGAGCAGCGCGCGGGCCGCCCCCTCCTCCAGGTCCTGCGTGTTCACCGCGATCCCCACGGGGCGGATCTCCGGATTGGTCAGGCGGCCGAGCTGCACGGTGAGGTCGATGACCTCCCGGATCGTCGGCAGCGGGTGCTGGACGCCGCGCATGGTGGTGCGGGTCGGCTCGTGGCAGACCACGAAGGCGTCGGCCTGCGCCCCGTGCAGCAGCCCGAGGCTGACGCCCGCGAAGGACGGGTGGAACAGCGAGCCCTGGCCTTCGAGGAGGTCCCAGTGGTCCGGCGCGGCGGCCGGCGCGATCCACTCGACGGCGCCGGAGATGAAGTCGGCCACCACCGCGTCGATGGCGACGCCGCGGCCGGAGATGAACACGCCGGTCTGGCCGGTGGCGCGGAAATCCGCGTCGAGGCCGCGCTCGCGCATGCCGCGCTCCAGGGCGAGCACCGTGTACTTCTTGCCCACCGAGCAGTCGGTGCCGACGCTGAGCAGGCGGCGGCCGGGACGCCGGGTCCCCTTGCCGGTGGCGAAGGTCTCGTCGGTGTGACGCACGTCGTGGAGCTGGCGGCCGTTGCGCTCGGCGGCCTCGGCGATGGCCGGCACCGCGCCGAGGCGGGCATGCAGGCCGCTGGCGATGTCGAGCCCCGCCTCCAGGGCCGCCACCACCTCGGCGACCCAGTGCTCGGGCAGGACGCCGCCGGCATTGGCCACGCCGATCACCAGCGTGCGGCAGCCCCGGGCCACGGCCTCTGTCAGGGTGAGGTCCGGAATGCCGAGATCGGCGGCGCAGCCGGGCAGCCGCAGCTGGCCGACGCACCATTCGGGACGCCAGTCCTTGATGCCGTAGGCGGTCTTGGCGGCCAGCCGGTCCGGCACGTCGCCGAGGAACATCAGGTAGGGTGTTTCGATCTGCATCGCGTCGCTCACCGGCCGGGATCACGCCCTGTCCCCCTCCTATGCGCGAGGAATGCGAGGCTGCCAAATCGCGCCCCCGTCCACGGGTGTGCAACAACGGGCTCGCAAGAACGGACTTGCGGGACGGCGCGATGTCGGGTGTGGTCGGCGGCGACAAGAGACGGACCAGATTCCGCGGGAGGACACGTGACGCGCATGAAGATGTACGGCAACTGGCGCTCGGCCGCTGCTTTCCGGGTGCGGGTCGCCCTGAACCTCAAGGGCATCGCCTACGAGGAGACCTTCCTCGACCTCGATGCCGGCGAGCAGTTCAAGCCCGAGTTCCTGGCGATCAACCCGCAGGGCGCGGTCCCGGCCTTCTTCGACGGCGACGGCCCACCCCTGATCCAGTCGCTGGCGATCCTCGACTACCTGGAGGACGTCCACCCGGCCGTGCCGCTGCTGCCCGCCGATCCCCGGGCGCGGGCGCGGGCGCGCTCCCTGGCCCAGGTGGTGGCCTGCGACACGCATCCGCTCTACGTGCCGCGCGTACGCAACTTCCTCATGCAGACCTACGACCTCCCGCGCGAGCGCATGCTGGGCTTCGTGCGCCATTGGATGGAAACGGGGCTGAAGACCCTGGAGGCGCGCCTGACCGGCGAACCCGGCACCGGCCGCTACGCGCAGGGCGACGCCATCAGCCACGCCGACCTCTGCCTCGTCAGCCTCTGGGTCGGCACCGGCATCTTCGGGGTCGAGACCGGCCCGTTCCCGACCGTGCGGCGGATCGCGGAGGATTGCCTCGCGCAGGACGCTTTCGCCCGGGCACACCCCTCACGGCAGCCGGGCGCCCCCGCTTGACGGGAATGGCGAAGTCCCCCGAGGCGTTCTAAGACGTCTTTCCAACCCTTCTAAACTGACGGCACGGGCACGCCCGTGTCGCTCCCGTCGCGGGCCCGCATCGGCCGGCCTGCACATCAGCGAGGACGCGACGTTCATGGTCCCGGGCGAATCGGTAGAGAACCTGCACCGCATCGTGGTGGTCGGGGGCGGCGCGGCGGGGCTCCAGCTCGCGACCAAGCTCGGCGAGAAGCTCGGTCGCGGCGGCAAGGCGCACGTGACCCTGGTGGACCGCGCCCGGACCCATATCTGGAAGCCGCTGCTGCACGAGGTCGCCGCCGGCAGCCTCGATGTCGGCCATCACGCGGTCGATTACCTGCACCACGCCCACCGGCACAATTTCCGCTACCGCATCGGCGAGATGACCGGCCTCGACCGGGCCCGGCGCGTCATCCACCTCGCGGCCAGCCACGACACGGAGGGCCGCGAGGTCACGCCCGTGCGCGAGATTCCCTACGACACGCTGGTGATGGCGGTGGGTTCGACCACCAACGATTTCGGCACGCCCGGCGTGAAGGAGAACGCCATCGCCCTGGACACGCAGGGCCAGGCGGTGCGCTTCCACCAGCGCCTCGTGAACGGCATGCTGCGCGCCCACACCCAGAGCGGGCCCGTGCGGCCCGGCCAGCTCCACGTCACGGTGATCGGGGCCGGCGCCACCGGCACCGAACTCGCGGCCGAACTCCACCGCACCACCCGCCACGTGGCGGCGACCGGCCTCGACCGGATCGACCCGGCCAAGGACCTCAAGATCACGCTGGTGGAAGCGGCGAGCCGCATCCTGCCGGCCGTGCCGGAGCGCCTCTCCCAGGACGTCATGGGGCTCCTCAACAAGATCGGCGTGGAGGTCCGCACCGGCGCGCGGGTGACGGAGGTCCGGCCCGACGGCGTGCAACTCGCCGATGGCGGTTTCATCCCCTCCGAACTCGTGGTCTGGGCGGCCGGCGTGAAGGCGCCGCCCTTCCTGCACGAGATCGGCGGGCTGGAGACCACCCGCAACAACCAGCTCGTCGTGACCCCCACCCTGCAGACCACCCGCGACCCGGACGTCTTCGCCATGGGCGATTGCGCCTACCTCGTGGAGAAGGGCTCGGACACGCCGATCCCGCCCCGAGCCCAGGCGGCGCACCAGCAGGCCACGCACCTCATCAAGATCATCCCCGACAAGATGGCCGGCAAGCCGCTGAAAGCCTTCAAGTACCGCGATTTCGGCTCGCTGGTCTCGCTGGGCGAGTACTCGACCGTGGGCAACCTGATGGGGTTCATCAAGGGCAAGAACCTGTTCATCGCCGGGCTGTTCGCCCGGATGATGTACCGCTCGCTCTACAAGATGCACGAGCAGGCCCTGCACGGCACCGTGAAGACCACCCTCGACGCGGTCGCGCGCGCCCTGACCCGGCGCACCGAATCGCGCGTGAAGCTGCACTGACGGCATCCGGGACACCGACACCATGATGATCGACATCGTCCAGGCGGTGCAGCAGCGCAATCCGGCGCTGGGCTCCTACGTCCTCGTGCTGCGCGGGGATGCCCGCGCCCGCGACGCCGGCGACCCGACCCGCCTCTCGGCGGAAGCCGAATCCTGGCTGGCCGCGCACGCGCCGGGCGCCCGGCTGTCTGAGGAGAAGGTCCTGCTGGCGCCCTATCCCGGCGCGATGCCGGCCGAGCGTGCCGTGACGGTGCTGGCCTTCGCGAGCGCCCAGCATCTGGCCGCCTTCGCCACGGCCTGGACGGCGGAGCCTGAGCCGGAAGAGCCCGAAGAGGCGCAGGCGGAGAAGCCGGAACCGGACGCGACCTGACGGCCGGTCGGCGCGCTCAGGCCCGGCCCGCGAGCCAGCGCAGGCGCGCCGCCTCCAGCCCCCAGATCATGCCGAGCATCATGTAGACGTGGCGCCACTTCTCGATGTCGATCTGCACCGCCTGCAGGAAGAACATCAGCAGCGCCGGCCAGACGATCTGCGCGTGGCGCCGGAAGGGCGTGTCCCGGTTCATCAGCCGGAAGCCGACGACGCTCGTCATCAGGACGAGGCCGATGAAGGTGGCCCCGCCGACCCAGCCGCCATTGGCGAAGCTGCCGATGTAGCTGTTGTGCGGCTCCAGGGCGAAGATCAGGCGCCAGCGCAGGGGACCCATCCCGAGGGGCTCGTCCACCAGCATGCCGAGGCCACGCATCTGGTTGCCGAACCGCCCGGTCTCGCCGGTGTCGTAATCCTGCGTGACCGCGGCGCGCTTGGAGAACATCTCCGCCGTGTCGCCGATCGAGAGCAGGCCCACGATGGCGAGGGCGGTGGCGGCGAGCGCCAGCACCGTCAGGGTGACGATGCGCCGGCGCAGGACCGTGGAGCGGGTCGTGCGATAGACGCTGGCGACCATCACGCCGACCGCGATGAGCGATCCGGCCCAGGAGCCGCGCGAGAACGACAGGAAGATGCCGGCCACGATCATTATCAGGATCGCGCAGGAGAGGATGGGCCGGCGCGTGGTGCCGAGCAGCAGCCCGTGCATGAGGTAGAGCGCGCCGAGGGTCAGGAAGGAGCCGAACACGTTCGGGTCCTGGAAGGTGCCCGAGGCGCGGCCGTACTTGTAGAACAGGTCCTCGGTGGGGATGTAGCCGAAATAGCCGACGATGCCGAAGGCGCTCGACAGGAGGCAGCTCGCCACGAAGGTCTTCAGCGCCAGTTCCATGCGCGCCTGCGTGTCCTCGGAGAACAGCATCGCGAAGAACACGCCGGTGATCGACAGGTAGGCGAGCTGGATCGTCCAGGTGACCGGCAGGGGCTGGTCGATGAACGGCAGCAGTGCCAGCGTGATCGCGCTGACGTAGACGACCAGGAGCCCCAGCAGCGGCAGCATGCCCCGGTGCAGGCGCAGGCCGAGGCAGAGCCAGAGCAGGATGGTGGGAATCGCCACCACGTCGTAGGGCGAGGTGTCGGAGAAGGCGAAGCAGGCGAAGAACACGAAGGCGACGAGGAGCACCTTCGCCACGTGCCGCAGGACGTCGAGGACGGTCAGGTGAGCCCAGGCTCCCGCCTGCCAGCGCGCCGCGCCGGGTGCCATCGTGGACGCCATGCACTCAACCCATCGCCGCGCCGCCGACAGGGCTGAGGCGCGCTACACGCCTCCGATCAGGCGCGGCAATGATTGAGAATTCGCCAAGCGGCCGGGCTCAGGCCAGCCCGCGCACCAGATTCCGGAACTGATCCCCACGATCCTCGAAGCTGCGGAACTGATCGTAGGAGGCGCAGGCCGGGGAGAGCAGCACCACGGGCTCGACCGCCACCGCGGCGGCGGCGGCGCGCGCCGCCGCCGCGGTGGCGACCGCCAGGGTCCCGCAGGCGGTATAGGGCACGCGGCCCTCCAGGGTGGCGGAGAAGGCGTCGCTGGCGGCCCCGATCAGGTAGGCATGGGAGACGCGGTCGAAGAGGGGCGCGAGGGGCTCGATTCCACCCTCCTTGGCCTTGCCGCCGAGGATCCAGTGGATGTCCCGGAAGGCGGTGAGCGCCTTCTCGGCGGAATCGGCGTTGGTGGCCTTCGAATCGTTGACGAAGAGCACCCGGCCGCGCCGGCCGACCTCCTCCATCCGGTGGGGCAGGCCGGGAAAGCTGCGCAGCCCGGCGACGAGGTCGGCATCGCTGATGCCGAGCGCCCGGACGCAGGCGGCGGCCACGGCCGCGTTCTGCCAGTTATGGGCGCCGCGCAGCGACCCGATGCCGGTGAGATCGGCGATGCGCGTGCCGTCGACGTCGAACACCATGCCGTCGCGGGCCGAGAGGCCGTCGAAGCCGGGCTCCGGCGTCCCGACATGGATGCGCACGCAAGGCCCCGTCCGCGCGTCGGCGATGGCGCGGCTGAGGGCGTCGTCGATGCCGACGATGGCGCGGTCCGCGCCCGCCACCAGGCGGGCCTTGATGGCGGCGTAGTCGGCGAGCGTCCCGTGCCGGTCGAGGTGGTCCGGCGTGATGTTGAGGAGGATGCCGAGGCTCGGGTCGAGGCTCGGCGTCAGGTCGATCTGGAACGAGGACAGCTCGATCACGTGGATGCGGTCCGGGGCCGGGGGCTCCAGGGACAGGATCGCGGTGCCGATGTTGCCGCCCATCTGCACGTCGCGCCCGGCGGCGGCGAGGATGTGGGCGATGAGCGCCGTAGTGGTCGACTTGCCGTTGGTGCCGGTAATCGCGACGAAGGGCGCGCCCGGCGCGAGGGCGCGGCGCTCCTGCACGAACAGTTCGATGTCGCCGATGACCGGGATGCCGGCGACCCGCGCCCGCTCGACGGTCCAGTGCGGGACCGGGTGGGTCAGGGGAACGCCCGGGGCCAGGACCAGCGCGGCGAATTCCGAGAAATCCGCCTCGGTGAGGTCGAAGACCGTGACGCCCTGGTCGCGGGCGCGGGCCGTGCTCTCGGGGCTGTCGTCCCAGGCGAGCACGTCGGCGCCGCCGGCGAGGAGCGCGCGCACGGTGGCGAGGCCCGATCCGCCCAGCCCGAACAGGGCGACCTTGCGGCCGGCAAAGCAGGTGACGGGGGTCATCGGCGCCCCCTCAGCGCAGCTTCAGCGTGGCGAGGCCGGCGAGCGCCAGGATCACCGCGATGATCCAGAACCGGATCACGACCTGCGGCTCCTTCCAGCCCTTCTGCTCGAAGTGGTGGTGGATCGGCGCCATGCGGAAGACGCGCTTGCCGGTGAGCTTGAACGAGGCGACCTGGATGATCACCGACATCATCTCGAGCACGAACAGGCCGCCGACGATGGCGAGCACGATCTCGTGCTTCGTCGCCACCGCGATGGTGCCGAGGAGGCCGCCGAGCGCCAGGGAGCCGGTATCGCCCATGAAGACCTGGGCGGGGGGCGCGTTGAACCAGAGGAAGCCGAGTCCGGCCCCGATCACCGCGCCGCAGACCACCGCGAGTTCGCCGGTGTCGCGCACGTAGTTCACCTGCAGGTAGCCCGCCGTGAAGACGTTGCCGACGAGGTAGGCGATCACCCCGAAGGTGCCGCAGGCGATCATCACCGGCACGATGGCGAGGCCGTCGAGGCCGTCGGTCATGTTCACCGAGTTGCCCGCGCCGACGATCACGAAGGCGGCGAACAGCACGTAGAACCAGCCGAGGTTCAGGAGCGCGTCCTTGAAGACCGGGAAGGCGAGCTGGTTCTGCAGGGCGGGCGGCGAGTAGACCGCGATGAGCGTGCAGGCGGCGATCGCGATGCAGGCCTCCAGCGCGAGGCGGAACTTGCCCGAGAAGCCCTTGTGCGACTGCTTCGTCACCTTGAGGTAGTCGTCGTAGAAGCCGATGGCGCCGAAGCCCAGGGTCACCGCCAGCGTCACCCAGACGTAGTGGTTGCGCGGGTTGGCCCAGAGCAGGATCGCCACGATGCAGCCGGCGAGAATCATCAGCCCGCCCATGGTGGGCGTGCCGCGCTTCGTCAGCAGGTGCGATTGCGGGCCGTCCTCGCGGATCGGCTGGCCCTTGCCCTGGCGCAGGCGCAGCAGGGAGATGATGAGCGGCCCGAACCAGAACACGAACAGGCCCGCCGTGAACAGCGCGCCGCCGGTGCGGAAGGTGATGTAGCGGAAGACGTTGAGGGCGGAGACGGTGCCGCTCAGGTCCGACAGGAGATACAGCATCCAGCACCCGGCCGTGTGTCGTGGGAAGTCCGGCCGGCGGGCTGGACGCGCGCGCCCATCCCCGGTCGGTTCGAAAGCGCTCGCTTCAGCGCGCGACGGCGTGCGGCTCGGCTTCGGCGTCCGCGTACCGGGCTTTGAGCGCTTCCACAATCCGGCCCATGCGGATGCTGTTCGATCCCTTGACCATCACGGCGTCGCCGGGGCGCAGCACGGAGAGGACGGGATCGGTCAATTCGGCGGAGGTCGCGGCGAAGGCCCCGCGCCGGCTCACCGGCAGGGCCTCGAAGAGGTTGCGCATCAGAGCGCCGGCCGTGAAGACGAGATCGACCTTCGCCGCCTCGACGGCTCCGGCGAGGTCGCGGTGGTGGGCCTCGGCCTCGCCCCCGAGTTCCAGCATGTCGCCGAGCACGGCGATGCGGCGGCCGCGCGGGCCGGTCTCGATCCCCGCGAGGGTGGCGAGGGCGGCGCGGACCGAGGCCGGGTTGGCGTTGTAGCTCTCGTCGACGAGGAAGGCCTCGCCGCCGTCGACCGCCAGGGCGGTGCGCTGGCCGCGTCCCACCGGGGGCCGCAGGGCGGCGAGCGACAGGGCCGCGCGGGCGAGGTCCGCCCCCAGCGCATGCACCACCGCCATGACGCCGAGCGAGTTCATCGCGGTGTGCCGGCCCGGCGTGCCGAGCCGGTAGGTCACGGGGATGCCCATCACCACCGCGTCCACCACGGAGAGGTCGGGGCGCAGCACGATCCGCAGCGCCCGGACATCGGCCTCCGGATGCTCGCCGAAGGTGACGACCCGCCCGGCCGGCGAGGCCTGGGCATGGGCGAGCAGCCGCGCATAACTCGGGTTGTCGCGGTTGAGGATGGCGGTGCCGCCGGGCTTCAGCCCGGAGAAGATCTCGCCCTTGGCGTCGGCGATGGCCGAGAGCGAGGCGAAGTGCTCGATATGCACGGGCTCGACGGTGGTCACCAGGGCGATGTCAGGGCGGACCATGGCGGTCAGCGGCACGATCTCGCGGGGGTGGTTCATGCCGATCTCGAACACGCCGAAGGCGGTGTCGGCGGGCATCCGCGCCAGCGTCAGCGGCACGCCCCAGTGGTTGTTGTAGGAGGCGATGGAGGCGTGCGTCGCCCCCTGCGCGGCCAGGACGTGGCGCAGGGCCTCCTTGGTGCCGGTCTTGCCGACCGAGCCCGTCACCGCGACGACGGCGGCCCCGGTGCGCGCCCGCGCGGCGAGGCCGAGGGCCCGCATGGCGTCGAGGACGGGGTCGTCGCCCGCACCCGACACTGCCAGGACCGGGCCGGCCCCGGCGAACTCGCCCGCCCGCGCCGCCGAGACCACGGCCGCGCCGGCCCCGCCCGCGAGGGCGGCGGGCACGAAGTCGTGCCCGTCCCGCGCCTCGCCGCGAATGGCGAAGAACAGGTCGCCGGGCTGCAGGGTGCGCGTGTCGATCGACGCGCCGGTGACGGCCCCGCCCTCGCCGTGCAGGCTGCCGCCGGTGGCGGCCTCCAGGGCCTGGGGCGTCCACAGCGGGGTTGAACCAAGTGAGTCCGTGCCAAGCGAAGTCGTGTCGGTCATGCTGAGGCTTCCGCGATCGCAGCCCGGAGGACGTCGTGGTCCGAGAAGGGCAAGACCTGTGATCCCACGATCTGGCCGGTTTCATGGCCCTTGCCGGCGACCACGAGCACGTCGCCGGGCCCCAGGGCCGCCACGGCGGCGCGGATCGCCTCGGCCCGGTCGCCGATCTCGACAGCCCCGGGCGCCGCCGCCAGGATCGCGGCCCGGATGGCCGAGGGCTCCTCGCTGCGCGGATTGTCGTCGGTGACGATGACCGCGTCGGCGAGCCGGGCCGCGATGGCCCCCATGATCGGGCGCTTGCCCCGGTCGCGGTCGCCGCCGCAGCCGAAGACCACGCGCAGGCGTCCGGTCGCGAAGGGCCGCAGGGCGGTGAGCACGCCCTCCAGGGCTTCCGGCTTGTGGGCATAGTCGACGAGGCAGAGCCCGCCCCGCGCCTCCCCGATGCGCTCCATCCGGCCCGGCACCCCGGTGAGGTGTTCGAGGGCGGCGATGACGCCCGCCGGGTCGGCCCGGCCGGCGGGGGTCGCCAGCACGAGCCCGGCGGCGAGGAGCGCGTTCTCGACCTGGAACCCGCCGACGAGGGGCAGGCGGACGGCATAGTCCTGCAGGCGGCCGGAGGGACCCGGCGCCTGGAGCGCGAGATGCTGGTGGAAGCCCTCGGTGCGCGCGCCCTCGAGGCGCACCGTGTCGCCCCGGGTGCCCGTGGTGTGAACCTCGAGGCCGCGCGCCGAGGCGGCGGCGACCACGATGTCCGCGTAGGCGCCGTCGCGGTTGATCACCGCCGGGATGCCGGGCCGGGCCAGGGTCGTGAACAGCCGCAGCTTGGCGGCGAGGTACTCGTCCATGGTCGCGTGGTAGTCGAGGTGGTCGCGCCCGAGATTGGTGTAGCCCACGGCCGCGAGATCGACCCCGTCGAGGCGGCGCTGCTCGATGCCGTGCGAGGAGGCCTCCATGGCGAGGTAGGCGATGCCGTCATCGGCGAGGTCCGCCAGGGTGGCCTGCAGGCTCACCGGGTCGGGCGTGGTCAGGGAGCCGTAGGTGGCGCCCCTGTCGGTGACGATGCCCACCGTGCCGAGGCTCGCGGCCGGCGCGGCGAGGCGCGACAGGATCTGGCGCACGAAGTCTGTGACAGAACTCTTCCCGCTGGTGCCGGTGACGGCGATCACATGCGCGGGCTGGCGCCCCGAGAAGGCGCGGGCGGCGAGCGCGAGGCTGCGGCGCACGTCCGCGACGGCGACGTAGGGCACGCCCCCGTCGAGGTCGGCCGGACGGGTCCCCTCGCCCACCACCGCCACGGCGCCGGCCGCCGCCGCCTTCGCGGCGAAGCGGCGGCCATCGGCCGTCGTGCCCGGAACCGCGACGAACACGGTGCCGGGGCCGGCCTTGCGCGAATCCGCCGTCAGGCCGGTGACGGGGAGATCGGCGGAGGCCGCCTCGGCCTCCGGGAACAGGGCTCCGAGGGTCCGTGCGCTCATTTCCCGTCCAACTGGGTCGCGTGATAGGCGCCGAGCTTCACCATGAGCGGGAAGGGCTTCACGGGCGGATCGAATTGCGGCGGCAGGCCGAGCACGGGGGCGACCCGCTCGATCACCCGGCCGGTGACGACGCCGGAATTCCAGGCGGCGGTGGCGTAGCCGCCCGATTCCGGCAGGCCCTGCGGCTCGTCCATGATGGTGACGAAGAGGTATTTCGGGTTGTTCATGGGCGCCGCCGCCATGAAGGTGGTGAACAGGCGGTTCTTCACGTAGCGGCCGTGGATCACCTTCTCGGCCGTGCCGGTCTTGCCGCCCACGTAATAGTACGGGATCGCCGCCTTCTTGGCCGAACCCTCGACGGCGTTGAGGCGCATGATGAAGCGCATCGCCTCGCTGGTCTCGGGCTTCAGCACCCGCACGGCCTTGGCCATCGCGTCCTGGGCGTTGGTCTTGAGGAAGGTCGGCGTCATCAGGAAGCCGCCATTGGCGATGGCCGCCACCGCCGCCGTCGCCTGGATCGGCGCCACCGCGAGGCCGTGGCCGAACGCGATGGTGATGGTGTTGATCTCGGTCCAGCGCGACGGGACGATGGGCTCGGCGCTCTCGGGGAGCTCCGTGCGCACGCGGTCGGTCAGGCCCATCTTCTTGAGGAAGGCCTTGTGGCCGGGCACGCCGATGCCCAGCGCCATCTTGGCCGAACCGATGTTGGAGGAGTGCGTGAACACCTCCGGCATGGTGATGACCCGGTTGGTGCCGTGGTACTCGTGAATCTTCTGTCGGCCCCAGTTCAGCACGCCGCCGCGCGTGTCGAAGGTCGAGTTGACGTTGAACTTGCCGGAATCGAGGGCCATCGCCAGCGTCATCGCCTTGAAGGTCGAGCCCATCTCGTAGACGCCGACATTCATGCGGTTGATGCGGTCGGGGTTCAGCGCGTCGGCCGGGTCGTTCGGATCGAAGTCCGGCAGCGAGGCGAGCGCGATCACCTCGCCGGTCTGCACGTCGAGGATCATGGCGGCGGCGGCCTTGGCCCTGAAGTGCTCGAGGCCCCAGGCGAGCTCGTCGCGCACGGCGAACTGCGCGCGCAGGTCGATGGAGAGCTGCACCGGCTTCAGGTCGGTCTGCTTGGCCACGAGGCCGAAATCGTTGAGGGCCTTGTTGCCCTGGTTGTCGATGTACTTCTCGATGCCCGCGATGCCGACATTGTCGAGGTTGGTGATGCCGAGGATGTGGGCGGCCGCCGTTCCGTTCGGATAGACGCGCTTGTGGTCGGGCAGGAAGCCGATGCCCGGGATGCCGAGGCGGTGGACCTCCGCCTGCTGCTTCGGGGTGATCTCGCGCTTGACCCAGACGAAGCCCTTCTTGGTGGAGAGCTTGGCCCGCAATTCGGTCGCGTTGATCTGCGGAAGCACGGCGGTGAGGAGTTCGACCGCCTCGTCCTTGTCGTAGATGTTGCGGGGCTCGGCGAAGATCGAGACCGTGCGGATGTCGGTGGCCAGGATCTCGCCGTTGCGGTCGATGATGTCGGGCCGGATCGCCGTGGTGGCGGCGGCCGCGATCCGGCGGTCGCCGTTATCGGCCTCGGGGAAGGCCGCCATGTAGACGAGGCGTCCGGAGATCGTGGCGAAGACCAGCGCGAAGCCGAGGCCGACGATGCCGACGCGGGCATAGGAGCGCTCGATCGCGAGGTGGAACATCGCCTTGGCGCCGGCGACGAACCAGTGCGGCTTGGCGAGGGTCGAGACCGCCGACGGTTCGGCCAGGGGCTCGGCCACAGGTTCGAGCACCCGCTCGGCGGGCGCCTCGGGCACGGCCTCAGCGCCCTGCATCGCGGCGGGCTCGGGCCCGTCCAGCGGACGGTCGAGCTCCGGCGCGTCGCGGGGCGGGGTTTCCGGATGCTGGACTTCGGACACGGACACTACCTCGAAGTCGTGGTCGGGGTACGGGTTGTGGTGGTGCGCGGCGTGACGCTGCCGGTGGTGCGCGGCTCGTCGCCGCCGCGACCCGCCGCCGGCTTCTCCTTGGGCGTCGCGGTGGCGGCGAGGAGGCGGCCGATCTCGTCGCCCCGGTCGGGCCGGGCCGGCAGGTCGGCGAGGCGGCCGAGATGGGCGGTGCCGATGGGCTCGAGCGCGAGGTAGCGGTCCACCGCCGCCTGGAGGCGGTCGGGCCGGGTGAGCAGCTGCCACTCGGCGCGCAGGACCGCGATGGCCTGGCGCTCGCGCTTGAGCTGGCTCTGGGCCTTCGAGACCTGGCCGGCCTGGTAGAGGGTGTCGTACTTGATCGAGTAGGCGTAGATCGCCGATCCGATCAGGCCGAGCACCGCGACGAGGTTCAGCAGACGGATCACCGGCGCGCTCCTCCGCTGCGGCCCGTGCGCTCTGGCAGCGCCGCGAGCACTTCGATGGCCGCCAGGGGCTCGGGCGCCGGGGCGTCCGTGCGCTCGACCGCGCGCAGCTTGGCCGAACGCGCGCGGGGGTTGGCGGCGGTCTCGGACTCGGAGGGCAGGACCGGGCCCTTGGTCACGGCCGCGAAGCTGCGGGGGGCCGGCGCCTCCAGGCTCGGCACGTGGCGCGAGGCCTGGGCCGCCCGGCCGCTGCGGGCCGAGAAGAACTGCTTCACGATCCGGTCCTCCAGGGAGTGGAACGTCACCACCCCGAGGCGGCCGCCCGGTTTCAGGACGCGTTCGGCGGCGTGCAGCGCCCGCACCAGTTCGCCGAGTTCGTCGTTCACCGCGATGCGCAGGCCCTGGAAGGTGCGGGTCGCCGGGTGGATGCCGCTGGCCGGGTCCGCCCAGACCACCCCGGCGACGATCTCGGCGAGTTGGCCCGTGGTCTCGATGCGGGCCTTGCGGCGCGCCTCGATGATCGCGCGAGCGACCGCGCGGGAGCGGCGCTCCTCGCCGTAATGGAAGATGATGTCGGCGAGATCCGCCTCCTCGGAGTCGTTGACGAGGTCGGCGGCGCTCGGGCCGGCCCGCTCCATGCGCATGTCGAGGGGGCCGTCGTTGCGGAACGAGAAGCCGCGCTCGGGCTGGTCGATCTGCATCGAGGAGACGCCGATATCGAGGACGACGGCGTCGGCCTGCCCGTGCCCGGCATCGCGCAGGCAATCGTCCAGGCTGCCGAAGCGGCCCGGCACCAGGGTCAGGCGGCCGCCCGCCTGCGCCACCAGGGGCGCGCCGCCCGCGATCGCGCCGGGGTCGCGGTCGATGGCGAGGACGTGCACGGCCGGATCGGCCTCGAGCATGGCGCGGGTGTAGCCGCCGGCGCCGAAGGTGCCGTCCACCGCCAGCGCGCGGCCCGGCAGGTCCAGGGCTCTCAGCACCTCGGCGAGGAGGACGGGGATGTGCGGCGCGCCGTCGACGGACCGCGTCGTGCGCGCCTCGCGCGGGGAGCGCGTCATCGCGCGGCCCCGGCGGGGACGCGGCAGGGATTGGGGAAACGAGTCGGCGACGTGACCGGATCGAAGCGGCGCATGCGTCCCTTTCACGGGGCTGGAGCGCGCGGGCGCGGCGCGCAGAGACGGGGCGTCTCCGGGTCGACGCGTGACGCGACCGCGCATGCGGACACCGGCCTGCCTGGGACAGGCTGCGTCCGTCGATCCGAAAATCGCCGTTGACGGGATGAGTCGGGGTATCATGGGCCTCTGAGCGCCGTCAACGAACCTGGCCGAGCGGGAGCGGCCAGCGGCGATCAGACCTCAGCAAGGTTAACCGAGCGTAAGTTTTCGCGGCGGATTGCGCGGCGAGATTTCGGTTCGGGGCGTGGATCAGTCGGCCTGTAAGCCGGGTTCTGTAGGGCCCGGGAACCTTGCGGCCCCCTGACGTGGCGGCCATTCCTCTGGGACGGTCGTTGCCGACCGCCTCGAGCAACCAACCCGGGCGACGAGCCTGGAGAGAGGGCCTGAACGGACCCGAAGGTCCGCCGTGTCGCCCCTATTCGGTTTTGCTCCCGGTGGGGTTTGCCGTGCCGTCCGCGTTGCCGCGTCCGCGGTGCGCTCTTACCGCACCCTTTCACCCTTACCGCGGATCGGCTTTCGTCGATCCGTGGCGGTCTGCTCTCTGTGGCACTGTCCCTGGGGTCGCCCCCGCCGGACGTTATCCGGCACCGTCTCTCCATGGAGCCCGGACTTTCCTCCCCGGACCCTGAGGTCCGGAGCGGCCGCCCGGCCGACTGATCCGGCGCGGATGTGCGCCGGGGGGACGCGGCAGGTCAAGGGCACAAGGTGCGGAGCAAGGGTAAGAGGTGCGGAGCGAGGGGACGACGCACGGAGATTGTGGGTCAGGCGCTTGCCCGCCGGGTTCCCCGCTCCACCTGCCCTGGTGTGGCGCGCGGCGCCCTGACCACGCGGACACGCACAGGATCAGGAGGAAGCGATGGCGACGAACGACACGGCCTGGACGCTCGAATCCGTCCAGCAGCTCACCGCGATGGCCCGCGACGGCATCCCGGTCCCGGTGATGAGCCTGAAGCTGCGCCGGCCCATCGAGGCGGTGGCGGCCAAGCTCAGCCAGCTCGGCATCACCCCCGTCCCCGCGGCGGACGCCTGAGGGCACCGGCAGAACCGATCCGCGACGCGCGTCGCGGATCGGGCGACCGGACCTACCAGGTGCCGGTGTTCTCCATGGAGGCCCAGGGCTCCTGCTGGGGCTTCGCCGGTCCATTCTGCAGGAGCTCGATCGAGATCCCGTCGGGCGACTTCACGAAGGCCATGTTGCCGTCGCGCGGCGGTCGGTTGATGGTGATGCCCGCCGCCTGCAGCTTGGCGCAGAACGCGTAGATGTCGTCCACCTCGTAGGCGAGGTGGCCGAAGTTGCGCCCGCCCGAATAGGTCTCCGGGTCCCAGTTGTGGGTCAGCTCGATCACCGGCGCCTGCGTCTCGCGGGCGGTGCCGGCATCGTCGGGGGCGGCGAGGAAGACCAGGGTGAAGCGGCCCTTCTCGTTATCGACGCGGCGCACCTCCTGGAGCCCGAAGGTGTTCACGTAGAAGTCGAGGGCGCGGTCGAGGTCCGCGACGCGGACCATGGTGTGGAGGAATCGCATGGGTTTTCGTGCTCTCCGAGGATGAGCGCCTATGTGGTCCGGCGCGCTTGCGCGTCAACGAGGTGGCCCGCATCCGCGTTGCGCGCGCCGCCCGCCCGCCGCACAAGGGACGGCATAGCCAGAGGACGCCCCATGCGCACAGAGACCCCGATCACGATCCGCCTGGAGGATTACCGCCCCAGCGACCACCTGATCGGGACCGTGGCGCTGGCGGTCTCGCTCCACCCGAGCGCGACGCGGGTGCGGGCGGAGCTGACCCTGCGGCCGAACCCCGCCGGACGGCCCGGCGCGCCCCTGGTCCTCGACGGCGACGATCTCACCCTGACGGGCCTCGCCCTCGACGGCGTGCCGCTGCCGGCGGAGGCCTACGTCGCCACGCCCACCGGGCTGACCCTGGCGAACCCGCCGGCCGGCCCCTTCACCCTCACCATCGAGACCGTGGTGGATCCGACGGCGAACACCAAGCTGATGGGGCTCTACCGCTCGAACGGCGTCTACTGCACCCAGTGCGAGGCCGACGGCTTCCGCCGCATCACCTACTTCCTCGACCGCCCCGACGTGATGGCGGTCTACACCACCCGCATCGAGGCCGACCGGGACGAAGCCCCCGTGCTGCTGGGCAACGGCAACCCGGTGGAGGCCGGCGCGGCGGGGCCGGGCCGGCACTACGCGATCTGGCACGATCCGCACCCGAAGCCCGCCTACCTCTTCGCCCTGGTCGGCGGACGCCTCGATCACGTCCGGCGCGACTTCACCACGAGCGAGGGCCGGACGGTCGAGCTCGCCGTCTACGTCGAGTCCGGCAAGGCGGACCGGGCGGGCTATGCCCTGGAGGCCATCGCCCGCTCGATGGCCTGGGACGAGACCGCCTTCGGCCGGGCCTACGACCTCGACGTGTTCAACGTGGTCGCGGTCTCCGACTTCAACATGGGCGCCATGGAGAACAAGGGCCTCAACATCTTCAACGACCGCTACGTGCTCGCTTCGCCCGAGACGGCGACGGATTCCGATTACGCGGCCATCGAGGCGATCATCGCGCACGAGTACTTCCACAACTGGACGGGCAACCGCATCACCTGCCGGGACTGGTTCCAGCTCTGCCTCAAGGAGGGCCTGACCGTCTTCCGCGACCAGGAATTCTCCTCCGACATGCGCTCGCGCGCCGTCCACCGCATCGGCGAGGTCCGTACCCTGCGCGCCCGCCAGTTCCCCGAGGACGCCGGCCCGCTGGCCCATCCCGTGCGGCCGCGCGCCTACACCGAGATCAACAACTTCTACACGGCCACCGTCTACGAGAAGGGCGCCGAGATCGTGCGGATGCTGCGCACGCTCCTCGGGGAGACGGCCTTCCGCGCCGGGATGGACCGCTACTTCACGGACAACGACGGCACCGCCGCCACGGTGGAGGATTTCCTCGCCGCCCTCGCGGCGACCTCGGGCCGGGACCTCGACGCCTTCGCGCGCTGGTACGAGCGCCCCGGGACGCCGCGCGTGGCGGTGCAGGGCCACTACGATGCGCAGGCGCGCAGCTACCGCCTCGATTTCCGGCAGAGCTTGGCCGGCGCACCCGACGGGCCGCCCCTGGTGATCCCGATCAGCCTCGGCCTCGTCGGCCCGGACGGTCCCCTCGCCGGGGCGACCGCCGAGCGGGTCCGGGACGGGGTGTTCGTCCTCGACCGGGCGAGCGACGCCGTGACCTTCACGGACGTGCCGGTGCCGCCGGTGCCCTCGCTGCTGCGCGGCTTCTCCGCCCCCGTCCGGCTCGACATGGACGTCTCGGACGCCGACCGCCTCACGCTCCTGCGCCACGACAGCGACTCGTTCAACCGCTGGCAGGCGGCCCAGGCCGTCGCCATGCGCCTGCTCGTGCAGGGTACGCGCTCGGGCGCCGTGCCGGAGACGGCGGCGACGGCGTTCCGCGATGCCCTCGGCGCCTTCCTGGATGCCGAGGCGCTGGCCGACCCGGCCTTCGCCGCCCTGGTCCTGGCACTGCCGAGCGAGGCGGACGTCGCCAACGAGATCGGCGCCGAGATCGACCCCGACGCGATCCACCACGCGCGCCACGCCCTGCGCCGCCAGCTCGGCGCCGGGCTCGCCGAGCGGCTGCGGGGCCTGCGCGACGCCCTGGCGGATGCGCCGGGCACGCCCTTCAGCCCCGATGCCGCGGCGGCCGGACGCCGCGCCCTGCGCAACGCCGCCCTCGACCTGATCGCGGCGGCGGATCCGGAGGCGGCCTCCGCCGAGGCCACCGCGCAGATGGCCGACGCGACCACCATGACCGACCGCCTCGCGGCCCTGGCGGTCCTGGCCCAGGTGCCGGGCGAGGCCCGCGAGGCCGCCCTGGAGCGCTTCGCCGCATCCTTCCGGTCCGAGCCCCTCGTCCTCGACAAGTGGCTGGCGATCCAGGCCGGCATCCCGGAGCCCGAGACCCCGGAGCGCATCCGCCGCCTCCAGGCCCATCCCACTTTCTCGGCCAGCAATCCGAACCGGGTCCGCGCCCTGATCGGCAGCTTCAGCATGGGAAATCCGACCCAGTTCAACCGCCCGGACGGGGCCGGCTATCGCCTTGTGGTAGAGACGATTCTGGCCCTCGACCGCACCAACCCGCAGATCGCCGCGCGCCTGCTGACGGCGTTCGGATCGTGGCGGATGCTGGAGCCGAAACGGCGCGGACAGGCGCAGGCGGCGCTCACGGAAATCCGCTCTGTGGCCGGCTTGTCACGGGATGTCGGCGACATCCTGGAGCGGACCCTCGCGGGCTCGTAAGTCCCTGTCGCGAATCGGTTTTTTGCCGCGCACCAACCTATGTTTCGGACCTCCGATTCGCTTCGCGAGTCAAGCGCCATTCGAAAAAACGCGTGGACAAAACGGCCGTGGACCTGTTGAATCGTATACGATTCGAAGCGTGGCCTCGACGGGCCCCGTTCCCTGACGAACCCATCCGATTTGCGGAGTCGAACCATGCTGGAGGCGGATTCCGCTTCCCTCTCCGCGCGCGCCGATACCATTCTGGGTATCCATCGGCCGCAGCATGCCGCGCATGTCCGTTTCGTGCGGGCGGAGACGTGGCTGCGCTACGCCCTGCCGGCCCTGTTCGCGACTTTCCTGATCTGCCTCGCGACGGTGGCGGCCCTGCTGATGGAGAGCCAGCGGGAGGACGTGGTCCGCGCCGCAACGATCGACGTGGAGGTCGTGACACGGCTCGCGGCCGCCGCGTCCCGGGGACTGGAGATCGAGGGTGGGGCGAAGGCGGAGGCCGTGCAGCGGAGCCTCGACGCGGTGCTGCCGCCGGGCCTGCTTCCCAGGGGCCGGCGCATCCTGCTGGTCGCACCCGACGACACGATCGTGGCCGCCACCCCGCCCCTGTCCAGCCCGACGCGGTCCCTGACCGAGCTTCTCGGGGAGATGCAGGCGCTGAGCACCCTCGGCGAGCGCGCCGGGGTGATGCAGATCACCCTGGCCGACGGTTCGATGGTGGTCGCCGCGCTGCGCAACCTGCCGGACGGGCGCGGGCGGGTCGCCGTGCTGCAGCCGCTCTCCGAGATCACCGCCGGCTGGTCCACGCGGATGCGCAACCAGGCGATCCTGCTCGGGGCCGCCGCCCTCGTCATCATCGGCACCGGCATCGCCTACGCGCTCCAGACGCGGCGGGCCTACGCCGTCGACCGGGTCTGCGAGCAGATCAAGCAGCGCCTCGACACCGCGCTGGGACGCGGACGCTGCGGCCTGTGGGACTGGGACATCCCGCGCGGCCGCATCTACTGGTCGGATTCGATGTACGCCCTGCTGGGTTACGACCGGGAGCGCGAGTTCCTGTCGTTCGGGGACGTCAACGCCCTCGTCCACCCGGATGACGGCGACCTCTACAGCCTCGCCCGGCACCTCGCGGCGAGCCAGTCCACCGTCGACCACGAGTTCCGGGTTCGCGGCGCGGCCGGCAACTGGATCTGGATGCGCGTGCGCGCCGAGATCGTGCCCGACGCGGCGGATGGCGGCCGCCACCTCGTCGGCATCGCCCTCGACGTCACCGAGCAGCGCACCCTGGCGGAACTCAACGCCACCGCCGACATGCGCCTGCGCGACGCGGTGGAGGCGATCTCGGAGGCCTTCGTGCTCTGGGATACCGGCAACCGCCTCGTCCTGTGCAACTCGAAGTTCCGCCACCTCCACGCCCTCAGCGCGGAAGATGCGACGCCGGGCAAGCGCTACGCCGAGATCATGGGCCGGGGCGTGCTCCCCCCCGTGCGGCGCGAGTTGCGCGACCTCGAACCCAGCGGCGCCACCGCCCGCACCTTCGAGGCGGAGCTGACCGACGGCCGCTGGCTGCAGATCAGCGAACGCCGCACCAAGGATGGCGGTTACGTCTCGGTGGGCACCGACATCACCAGCCTCAAGCGCCATCAGGAACAGCTGGTGCGCTCCGAGCGCGAACTCATCGAGACGGTGCGCGACCTCAAGCGCTCGCGCCGCACCCTCGAACTCCAGACCCAGCAGCTGGCGGACCTCGCCGAGCGCTACCTCGACCAGAAGGCCCAGGCCGAGGGCGCCAACCAGGCGAAATCCGAATTCCTCGCCACGATGAGCCACGAGCTGCGCACGCCGCTCAACGCGATCATGGGTTTTGCCGAACTCATGGAGAGCGAGGTCTACGGCGATCTCGGATCACCGCGCTACACCGACTATTGCCGCGACATCCGCTCCAGCGGCGACTACCTGCTCTCGGTCATCGACGACATCCTGAACATGTCGCGCATCGAGGCCCAGAAGGTCCGGCTCGTCCCGCGCGAGATCGCGGTCGCCACCGCGATCGAGGGCTCCCTCAAGCTCGTGGGCGAGGGGGCCCGCGCCAAGTCCCTGAGCATCCACGTGGACGTGGTCGCGGACCTCACCGTGCTCGCGGACGAGCGTGCCCTGCACCAGATCCTCACCAACCTGCTGCAGAACGCGGTGAAGTTCACGCCCTCGGGCGACGGCCGGATCATCGTCAAGGCGCGCCCCGCCGGCGACAACATCCACATCTTCGTGGAGGATACCGGCATCGGAATCCCGAAATCGGCGCTGCGCCGCCTCGGCGCGCCCTTCCAGCAGGTCGAGACCAACCTCACCCGCACCCACAAGGGCTCCGGCCTCGGCCTCGCCATCGCGCGCTCGATGGCCGAACTCCACGGGGGCGCCCTGCGCATCCGCTCCCAGGAGGGCCTCGGCACCATCGTGATGGTCCGCCTGCCCGTGCCGACACCCGCCCATCTCCAGGCCCTGTCCACCGAGGCCGCCCAGGAAACCGTCGCGCTCCTGCGCGACGCCGCCGGCGCCACGGCGCGCGCGGCGAAGCCGGAACTGGTCTGAGACGGGCCTCGGTCGATGAATTGATCTTGAGAACCGATCAGCCGGAGGCGGTAGGAGGCCGGCCGCCGCCATCCTCGGCGGGAGGTGGCAAGCTCGCTCGCCACCCGACTCCGACCGCCGCTACGCCCCGAGCAGGCGATCGAACACGGCCCGCACGACCTCGCGCTGCTCGTCGAGCTGCTCGACCAGCCGGCCCGTATCCGGTGCCCCTATGGCGACGGCGAGGCGCGACAGGGCCACGGGCGATGCCTCGGCCGCCTCTCCCTCCACCATCAGCCGCTGCCAGTGCAGCACGTCGTCGAACTGGCGATAGGCCTCGGCGAGCCGGTCGGCATCCGCCGCCGAGAGGAGACCATGCCCGGCGGCGCACCCGAACACCGCGGCCGCCCCGGGCCCGATGAGGTCGGGCCGGTGATGGGCATGCGCCAGCACCAGGGCCTGGGCCAGGAAATCGAGGTCGAGCAGGCCGCCGGGGGCGAGCTTGAGGTCGAGCGAACCGCGCGATCCCTTCTCGGCCTCCACCAGCCGCCGCATCGTCCGCACCGCCGCGTACACCTCGGCGGGCACCCGCTCGCGGCGCACGACGGCGCGGATCTCGCCGTCGAGTTCGGCCGCGAGACCCGGGTCTCCGGCGATCACCCGGGCCCGGGTCAGGGCCATGTGCTCCCAGAGCTCGGCATCGCCGTCGTGGTAGGCGCGAAACCCGCGCCACTGCACCGCCACCGGCCCCTGCCCGCCGCCGGGGCGCAGGCGCAGATCGACCTCGTAGAGATGCCCACGCCGGGTCGGGACCGTGAGGGCCGCCACGATGCGCTGCGCGAGGCGGTTATAGGCCACCGCCGCGTCGAGGGGTTTCGGGCCGGCGCTGGTGCGGTCGTCGGGGTCGAAGTCGTAGAGGAGCACGAGGTCGAGGTCGGAATCCGCCGTGAGCTGCCGCGAACCGAGGCGGCCGAGGCCGAGCACCGCGAAGCGGCCCTTCGGCACCGCCCCGTGCTCGGCGAAGAAGCCGTCGGAGACGCGCTCCACCGTCGCGGCCACCACCGCATCGGCGATGCCCGCGAAGGCGCGTCCGGCCTCCGCCGGCGACAGGATGCCGGAGAGGAGGCGCGCCCCGGTGAGGAAGCGCAATTGCCGGGCGGCGTCGCGGGACCGGTCGAGGAAATCCTCGTGGTCGGACGGCTGCCCGAGGCGGGCCCGGAACTGCCGCGCCAGTGCCTCCGCGTCGGTGCTGGCATCGGCGAAATCGCGGTCGATCACCGTGTCGAGCACGTGCGGGCTGAAGGCCACGGTCTCGGCGAGGCGGGGCGCCGTGCCGAGGAGGTCGGCGAAGAGCAGGCGCAGCCGCTCGTTCGAGCGCAGGATGGTGAGGAGTTCGAGGGCGGCGGGCATCCGCGCGAAGGCGCGGTCGAGGGTGTCGAGGGCGGCGTCGGGATGCGCGGTGCCGCCGAGCGCCTGCATCAGCGCCGGAACCAGCTCGGTCAGCACCTCCCGGGCGCGGGGCGTGCGCACGGCGGAGCGGCGCCCGAAATGCCAGCCGCGCACGGTCTCCACCGCCCGCTCCGGCTCGCGGAACCCGAGGGTGCGCAGGGTGGCGAGCGTCGCCGGATCGTCACCGGTGCCGCTGAAGACGAGGTCGCCCACGTCCGAGGAGAGGTCGGGCTCGGCCTCGAACAGCAGGGCGTAATGGCCCTGCACCCGCCGGGCATGGTGGAGCAGGGCCGCCTCGAAGGCCGCGCGCGTCTCGAAGCCGGCGAAGTGCGCGAAGCGTTCGAGCTCCTCGGATTCGACCGGCAGGCGCTGGGTCTGCTCGTCGCGCACCATCTGCAGGCGATGCTCGACGGTGCGCAGGAACGCATAGGCCTCCGTGAGCTCGTCGCGGGCGGTCGCGTCGATCCAGCCGTCGCGCGTCAGGCCGTCGAGCATCGCAACGGTGCGGCGCCCGCGCAGCTCCGGCCGGCGCCCGCCGAAGACGAGCTGCTGGGTCTGGACGAAGAACTCGATCTCGCGGATGCCGCCGCGCCCGAGCTTGATGTCGTGCCCGGCCACCGCGAGGGTGTCGTGCCCGCGCACGGCGTGGATCTGGCGCTTCATCGCATGCACGTCGGCGATGGAGGCGAAATCGAAGTACTTGCGCCAGATGAAGGGCCGCAGGTTGGCGAGGAACTGCTCCCCGGCCGGGATATCGCCCGCGACGGCGCGCGCCTTGATGTAGGCCGCGCGCTCCCAGTTCTGGCCGAGGTTCTCGTAGTAGACGTAGGCCGCGTTCAGCGACAGCGCGGCCGGGGTCGAGCCCGGGTCCGGCCGCAGGCGGTAATCGACCCGGTGGACGTAGCCGTCGGCGGTGCGCTCCTGCAGGAGCCGGGCGATGCCCTGCGCCAGCTTGGTGAAGAACGGCGTGGCGGGCAGGTCCGCCTTCAGGGGCGCCGTTTCGGGATCGAAGAACACCACGAGGTCGATGTCGCTGGAGTAATTCAGTTCGCCCGCGCCGTGCTTGCCGAGGGCCAGCACCACGAGGCCGGATTCCACCTGCGGATCCGACGGGTCGCGCGGGAGGAAGCGCCCCGCCGCGGCCGCCTGCAGCAGCATGGCGTCGGTGGCGGCGCGCACGGAGGCATCGGCGAAGTCGGATAGCGCCGCCGTCACGGTCTCCAGCGGCCAGAGCCCGCCGATATCGGCCAGCGCCACCAGCAGCGCGTGCGCGTCGCGGTTGCGGCGCAGGACCGTCGCCACCTGCGCGTGGTCGGCCTCCCGGCCCGCCGCGCGCTGCCGGGCGACGATGTCCGCATGCGCCGCCTCCGGCTCCGCCTCGAGCAGGGCGGCCAGGCGCTCCGGCGCCCGCGCGATCAACGGCCAGAGGAAGGCGGAATGATCCGCGATCCCGAGGAGCAGGGTCTGCACCGCCGGGTCCAGTCCGGCGGGGCCCAGGAGGGGCGCGACCGCGTCGAGCCGGGCCCGCGCTCCCTCCGGGTCGGACAGGACCGGCGCCGCGCTCAGCCGCGCGCGAAGGCTGCCGGTGCCCGTACCGCCCTGCGCCATGACCTACTCCCCCGATTCCTCTGCCGGCAGGGTTATCACGACGGCGAGCCCGGAGGCAGACGCGTCCGAACTCCGGTCTTCGAGCGACAGGGTGCCCCGGTGCAGGCGCACCACGGCGTCGACGAGGCTCAGCCCCAGGCCGAAACCGGGCCGGGAGCGCGCCTCCTCCAGCCGGACGAACCGGTCGAGCACCCGCGTCCGCGCCTCCGGGGGAATCCCGGGGCCAGGATCGGAGACGCTCAGCCGGAGGCTCCCGCCGACGCGCGCGGCCTCCACCGCGATCACGCCCCGCGCCCCCCCATACTTCACCGCGTTGTCGAGGAGGTTCGCGAGGGCCTGCCCCACCAGTTCGCGGTTGCCCCGCATCGTCAGCGGGCCACCCGCGAGGGCCACCGTCAGGCTCAAGCCCTGCTCGGAGGCGAGGGGCTCGTAGAGCTCGGCCACCGCCTGCACCACCGGCCCGGCATCGAAGACCTGGAAATCCGCCCGCGCCTCGGCCCCCTCCAGGCGCGCGATCATCAGGAGCGCGTTGAACACCCGGATCAGGCCGTCGCTCTCCTCGATCACGCCCTCCAGGGCCGCCCGCAGCGCCTCGGGCGATTCGGCGCTGCGCAGGGCCTCCTCGGCCCGGTTGCGCAG